>NZ_CP156079.1:5319575-5625582 GCF_040892545.1 Paracidovorax avenae | reverse complement strand
CCCTGGCCGGGATCGGCGTCGGTGTCGAAGTCGGGGCTGCGGGAGGGTTCCTCGGTCATGAAGGCGGGTTCTTTTTGTGGATAGGAGGAACGGATCAGGGCCTGGGATTGTAGCTTTTCAAGGGGTTATCCACAAGCTGGGCGGGGTGGCCGCGGGCCTGCTATAACCGTGCACCCGCCGGGCATCCGCAGCCCGAGCATTGCCACTTGCCGCCAAGCCTGTGATAATCGCCGGTTTCCCTGAATGCGTTCAGGGCGATGAAGCCCGGGCGGCTTCCTGCCTTGCTGCGTTGCTTTGCGATGCAGCGGTTTCGAGGCAGGCGGCGCGTGCGGCTCGCGCGGCACTTTTGATGGGTGGTCCGCGCAACGGGTCCGGCCGATCGAAGCCGGGCCTGCAAACCCAAGAACCTTCGAGGAATCGATCATGAAACGTACCTACCAGCCTTCCAAGACGCGCCGTGCGCGCACCCACGGTTTCCTCGTGCGCATGAAGACGCGCGGCGGCCGTGCCGTCATCAACGCACGCCGCGCCAAGGGCCGCAAGCGCCTGGCCGTCTGATACGGCTTCGCGCTCGGGGAGGCCGCGTTGCTCCGTTCGCTTCCCTGATTGCCGATCCGTATGAGGCCGCCACGGCGTCCCGCCCGTGACGCGGGCGAGGATGGTTCCATGCACCGGCTCAAGACCCGTCCGCAGTTCCAGGCCGCCATGGCCGGGGGAACCATTTCCCGGACGGCGCACTTCGCCCTGCACCGCCTGCGCCTCGACGCGGGCTCTGCCACCCTTTCCGATTCCCATCCAGGGCCCGGAGCCCTGCCGCAACGGCAGGCTCCGCAGGCCCTGTTTGCCGTGGCCGACGCCACAGGACCGTGGCTGGGCGCAATGGTGCCCAAGCGCTGGGCGCGGCGCGCGGTGACGCGCAACACCATCAAGCGGCAGATCTACGCCGTGGCGCCGGACTTCGCGCCGCAGCTGGGCCATGCCGCGCACGTGGTGCGCCTGCGCGCCGGGTTCGACCGCAAGCAGTTCCCGAGCGCGACCTCCGACGCTCTGCGGCGCGCCGTGCGCGAGGAGCTGCTGCAGCTCTTCGGGCAGGCCGTCCGCCCGCAGCGCGGCGGCAAGCCCGCCCCGTCGGCACGGCCACCGGCACCGGCTGCCGTGCCGGCTCCTGCGCCCGCGCCGGAGGCTGCGCGGCCATGATGCGCTCGCTGCTCATGGCGCTGGTGCGCGGGTACCGTTTCTTCCTGAGCCCGTGGCTCGGGTCGGCGTGCCGGTTCGAGCCCACCTGTTCCGCCTATGCGCTGCAGGCGCTGGAGCGGCACGGCGCCGGTGCGGGTTCCTACCTCACCCTGCGGCGCCTCGCGCGCTGCCATCCGTGGTGCGATGGCGGCCATGATCCGGTGCCAGCCGAAGCGCCGCGCGCGACGCGCCTGTTTTCCCGGCTGGCCGAGCGGCCGGCAACGGCCGCCGCGGCCGCGACCCCCACCCCTTCCTCTCCAAAGAAGTCTTCATGAACGACATTCGCCGTACCATCCTGTGGGTGATATTTGGCTTTTCCATGGTTCTGCTGTGGGACAAGTGGCAAGTACACAACGGCCACAAGGCCACGTTCTTCCCGGAACCCGTGCCGGCCCAGGTGGCGTCCGCGCCGGCCGGCGGCGGTGCCAGCGCCCCGGGCAGCGTGCCCACGCCGAGCGCCGCGCCCGCTGCGGGCGCGCAGCAGGTGCCTCCGGGCGGCACCGCGGCCGCGGCTCCTGCCGCGCCGCGCGAGCGCGTCACCGTCACCACGGACGTGCTGCGCCTGACCTTCGACAGCGAAGGCGGCACCCTCACGCACGGCGAACTGCTGGGCTATCCCGACATGGCGGACAAGTCCCGCCCGTTCACGCTGCTGGACGACAGCGCCCAGCGCGTCTATGTGGCGCAGACCGGCCTGATCGGGGGGGCCGGCTATCCCACGCACAAGACGCCCATGACCGTGGTGCCGGGCAACCGCACCCTGCAGGACGGGCAGAACGACATCAGCATCCGCTTCGAGTCTCCGGACCTGGGCGGCGTGAAGCTGGTCAAGACCTGGACGCTCAAGCGCGGCGCTTATGACATCGCCGTGAAGCACGAGGTGGTCAACACGGGCACGGCGCCGGTGTCTCCGCAGCTGTACATGCAGCTGGTGCGCGATGGCAACAAGCCGCCGGGAGAGTCGTCGTTCTACTCCACCTTCACCGGCCCGGCCGTCTATACCGAGGCCAAGAAGTACCACAAGGTCGAGTTCAAGGACATCGAGAGCGGCAAGGCCGAGATCGACAAGTCGTCCACCAACGGCTACGTGGCCATGGTGCAGCACTATTTCGCCACCGCCTGGCTGCTGGCCGACGGCATCCAGCGCGACCTGTTCGTGCGCAAGGTGGATACGAACCTCTATTCGGTGGGCATGATCACCTCGGTGGGCGAGATCGCCCCGGGCCAGTCGAAGACGCTGGACGCGCGCCTGTTCGCCGGCCCGCAGATCGAGACGATGCTGGAGAAGCTGTCGCCCGGCCTGGAACTGGTGAAGGACTACGGCTGGCTCACGATCCTGGCCAAGCCGCTCTACTGGCTGCTGGAACAGCTGCACAAGATCCTGAACAACTGGGGCTGGTCCATCGTGGGCCTGGTGCTGCTGCTCAAGATCGCGTTCTACTGGCTCAACGCCAAGGCGTACGCCTCCATGGCCAAGATGAAGGCCATCAACCCGAAGATCATGGAGATGCGCGAGCGCCTGAAGGACAAGCCGCAGCAGATGCAGCAGGAGATGATGCGCATCTACCGCGAGGAGAAGGTCAACCCGATGGGTGGCTGCTTCCCCATCGTGATCCAGATCCCGGTGTTCATCGCCCTGTACTGGGTGCTGCTGTCGAGCGTGGAAATGCGCAACGCGCCCTGGATCGGCTGGATCCACGACCTGTCCTCGCCCGACCCGTACTTCATCCTGCCCCTGCTGATGACGGCCAGCTCGCTGCTGCAGACCGCGCTCAACCCCGCGCCGCCGGACCCGATGCAGGCCAAGATGATGTGGTTCATGCCGCTGATCTTCAGCGTGATGTTCTTCTTCTTCCCGGCCGGCCTGGTGATGTACTGGCTGACGAACAACATCCTGTCGATTGCCCAGCAGTGGATCATCAACAAGCGCATGGGCGTGCCGCCGCAGTTCAACCTGCCGAAGTTCCGCTGACATGAGCTGATCCGCTTCGCTGCGTGATCCGGACGCCGTTTTTCGGCGCGCCATCCGGGCAATCCCCAACGGCCACCTGCGTGTGGCCGTTGTCTTTTGGGTACGAGGATTGCTAGGCTAGTGGTCTTTCCATCGACCCCCCTTTTCCCGGAGGCTTGCAGATGAAGCAGCGTTTGAATTTATCCCTCGGAACGATCGCCCTCGCCGCGCTCCTCGGCGCCGGTGCCGCCCATGCGGCCACCCTGCGCTGGGCCGGCGCGAACGACATCCTGACCGTGGACCCGCACGCGCAGAACCACCAGACCACGCATGCCTTCCTGCAGCAGGTGTACGAGAGCCTCGTGCGCTATGACAAGAACTACCAGATCGAGCCTGCGCTGGCCACGAAATGGACGCAGGTCTCGCCCACGCAGGTGCGCTTCGAACTGCGCAAGGGGGTCAAGTTCCACGACGGCGCCCCGTTCACGGCGGACGACGTGGTGTTCTCGCTCACGAGGGCGATGACGCCGCCGTCCAACATGCAGTCGTCGGTGCAGAGCGTGAAGGAAGTGAAGAAGGTGGACGACTTCACCGTGGACCTGATCCTCAAGGGACCGAGCCCGGTGCTGCTGCGCGAGCTGACCGAGGCGCGCATCATGAACAAGGCCTGGGCCGAGAAGAACAACTCGGTGAAGGCCCAGGACTACGCGGGCAAGGAAGAGAACTACGCTTCGCGCAACGCCAACGGGACCGGTCCTTTCATCATGGTGGGCTGGCAGCCCGACGTGAAGGTCACGCTCAAGAAGAACCCGAACTGGTGGGACAAGCCGACGGGCAACATCGACGAGGTGGTGTTCACGCCCATCAAGTCGGCGGCCACGCGCTCGGCCGCGCTCATCTCGGGCCAGGTGGACTTCGTGCCCGATCCGCCGCCGCAGGATCTGGCGCGCATGAAGTCCAGCCCCGACATCAAGCTGATCGAAGGCGCGGAGAACCGCACCATCTACCTGGGCCTGGACCAGTTCCGCGACGAGCTGCCTGGCGCGGGCACGCCGGGCAAGAACCCGCTCAAGGACAAGCGCGTGCGCCAGGCGCTCTACCAGGCGATCGATTCGGCGACCATCCACAGCCGCACCATGCGCAACCTGTCGGTGCCCACGGGCACCATGGTGGCGCCGATGGTGCACGGCTGGAGCAAGAGCCTGGAAGAGCGTGCCTCCAAGTACGACGTCGAGGCCGCGAAGAAGCTGCTGGCCGATGCCGGCTATCCCAACGGCTTCGCGATCAAGCTCGACTGTCCGAACGACCGCTACGTGAACGACGAGGCGATCTGCCAGGCCGTGACGGCCATGTGGACGCGCATCGGCGTGAAGACCACGCTGCAGACGGCGCCGATGTCGCAGTTCGTCACGCGCGTGATGAACAACGACGTGAATGCCTACCTGTTCGGCTGGGGCGTGGCCACGTTCGACGCGCTCTATTCACTGGATTCGCTGATGTCCACGAAGGACGGCAAGACCGCGGCGGGGGTCTATAACGGCGGCCGCTTCAGCGATGCCAAGCTCGACGGCATGATCGGCCAGATCAAGGTGGAGATGGACCCGGCCAAGCGCGATGCGCTGATCGCCGATGCCCTGAAGCTGGTCAAGGACGAGTACTACTACCTGCCGCTGCACCACCAGATCCGGCCCTGGGCGATGCGCAAGGGCATGGACACGCTGCACCGCGCGGACGACCGCCCGATGCCGGCCTGGACCACCATCAAGTAAGCCGGGCCGGCGGACCGGGCCCCCAACTCCGGGCCTTGGCCCAGCTTGGGGGAGGCGACAGGCAACCGAGGCAGGGGGCGGGCTTATCATGCGCGCCTTCCCTCATCCCCTGTCGCCGCCCGCGGCCGTCCTGCCCATGCTGCCCCGCCACACCGATCCCATCGCCGCCATCGCCACCGCACCGGGGCGGGGCGCCGTGGGCATCGTGCGCGTGTCGGGCCGTGGAATCGGCCCGCTGGTGGAGGCGCTCTGCGGGCGCGCGCTGCGCCCGCGCGAGGCCACCTACCTGCCGTTCCGCGACGCTGCGGGCCAGGCCATCGACCAGGGGCTGGCGCTGTACTTTCCCGCGCCCCACAGCTACACCGGCGAGGACGTGCTGGAGCTGCAGGCGCACGGCGGCCCCGTGGTGCTGCAACTGCTGCTGGCCCGCTGCCTGCAGGCCGCCGCCGAGGCGGACGCGGCCGCAGGCCGGCCGCGCCTGCCCGGCCTGCGGCTGGCGCGGCCCGGTGAGTTCACCGAACGTGCCTTCCTGAACGACAAGATCGACCTCGCTCAGGCCGAGGCGATCGCCGACCTGATCGACGCCAGCACCGAAGCCGCGGCGCGCAGCGCGAGCCGCTCGCTGGCGGGCGCATTCTCCGACGAGATCCATCGGCTGCGTGATGCCTTGGTGCACCTGCGCATGCTGGTGGAGGCCACGCTCGACTTCCCCGAGGAGGAGATCGACTTCCTGCGCAAGGCGGACGCCCATGGCCAGCTGGCGGCGCTGCAGCGCACGCTGGCGGAGGTGATGGGCCGCACGCGGCAGGGCGCGCTGCTGCGCGAGGGCATCAAGGTGGTGATCGCGGGCCAGCCCAACGCGGGCAAGAGTTCGCTGCTGAACGCGCTCGCGGGTGCCGAACTGGCCATCGTGACGCCGATCGCCGGCACCACGCGCGACAAGGTGCAGCAGACCATCCAGATCGAGGGCGTGCCGCTGCACGTGATCGACACGGCGGGCCTGCGCGAGAGCGAGGACGAGGTGGAGCGGATCGGTATCGAGCGCGCCTGGCAGGAGATCGCGGCGGCCGACGCGGTGTTGTTCCTGCACGACCTCACGCGCGCGGGCCAGCCGGATTACGAAGCGGCGGATGCGGAGATCGCGGCCCGTCTCGCCGGCATGGCGCCGGCCCAGGTGCCCGTGGTCGATGTGTGGAACAAGAGCGATCGCGCGGAGGGCCCCGCAGCAGCCGGGCAGGGCGGGGTCGCCTCGGCGCTCGTTCCCGGCAGGGCTGCCGCCGTGCGCCTGTCCGCGCGCACGGGCGAGGGACTGGACGGGCTGCGGCGCGTGCTGCTGGACATCGCCGGCTGGCAGTCCGCTCCGGAGGGCATCTACACCGCCCGCGCCCGCCACCTGGAAGCGCTGCAGGCGGTGGATGCGCACCTGATGGAAGCGGCGGCGCAACTGGAGTCCGACGGTCCCGCGCTCGACCTGCTGGCCGAGGAACTGCGGCTGGCGCAGCAGGCGCTCAATGCCATCACCGGGGAGTTCACGTCCGACGATCTGCTGGGGGTGATCTTCTCGAGCTTCTGCATCGGGAAGTAGGGCGCGGTGGCCGGTTTCCGCAGGGCGGATCGGCGTGTGTAAAAAGACGTAATCGTGCCTTGTGTGCCGGGGCGCGCGGGGATACCGTCCCGCCACCATGAATGCCGTGCTGCCCTCCACCCCTCCCGCTTCCTCGACCGTACTCCAGACCGATCTCGGCGGCCTCGTGCAGGCCGTGTCCCAGTCCACGGCGGAAGATGGGCTGCACAACCCGTTCACGCCGGAGCAATGGGACCTGCTGGCCGGCTACCTGCTGCCCATGCAGGTGGAAGCGGGCCACACGCTCTTCACCCAGGGGGTGCAGGACCGGACGCTGTATTTCATCGAAAGCGGCAACTGCAGCGTGCACTACGAGGACGAGAAGGGCCGGCTGCGCCTGGCGATCGTGGGCGCGGGATCCGTGGTGGGCGAGGGGGCTTTCTTCTCGCACCGGCCGCGCAGCGCGACGGTGCAGGCGGGTTCGCCCAGCAAGCTGTGGACGCTCACCGCGCTGCGGTTTTCCGAACTGTCGAACCGTCAGCCGGCCGTGGCCCTGGCGCTCGCGATGGCGGCGGGCTCGGTGCTGGCCCGGCGCCTGGGCAACCGGCGCCGCCGTGTTGCGGCAACCTGACACCCGGGCGCCGGGAGGATGACGCCGCCGACAGGTTCCCGCCCGGAGGCCTGGCAGGCCGGAGAGCCGCAGCTACACTCGCGCCATCCGCCCGCATCCTGACAAGAAGGCCCTCCGCATGTCGCTGTTCAGCTGGTTCTCCCGCAAAAAGCCCTCGTCCCGGCCACGCCCTGCGGTGGAGCCGGCCGGGTTGCTGAATGCGGATGCCACCGTGCCGCTCATGCCGGGCCGCAATGGCCGCCCCGCCGTACCTCCCGCACCGGCCGACCATGCGGCCAACCGCAAGAACGAGCGCATGGAGCGGCGCGAACTGCTCTACACGGTGGTGCGCGACGCCATGGTGCGCGCGAGCGTGCTGTCGGCGGGCTACAAGTTCAAGGTGCTGTCGCTCGACCAGCGGGGCCGGCAGTTCCTGGTGATGATCGACCTGGGGCGCGAGTACGGCGGAGAGACCGCGCGCCTGAGCGAGATCGAGGCCCTGATCGCGCAGACGGCGAAGTCGCGCTTCGACATCCTCGTCACGGCCGTCTATTGGCGCATCAACGACCATGTGGCGGTGGGTGTGCCGGGACGGAGCGCGCCGCATCCCTCGCTCGCACCGGCGCACGCCGGCCACGCCCAGGGGCATGCGCACCCGAGGCAGGGGCCGGCTTCGGCACCGGCGCCCCTGCTGCCGCCCCGCGCCACGCCTGGGCCCGCCACGGTCTCTGCGTCTGCGGTCGCCGAACCGGTGTCGCTGCTGGCGCCGCGCGAAATTCCTCCTGCGCTGGCGCCGTCCGTACCGACAGAAGGCGCCCGGCCCGCCGTAGCGCCCGGCAAGGGCTACGAGCCGATCGATGCGGACGAGGTCGCGGCCTTCCGGCGCGCGCTGGGCAGCGCCGCCGCCGCCGGCCGCGCGCAGCCCGCGGCCAGCGTGCCGGGCACCACGGTGCGGTCCGGGCCGCTGCTGCCGCCCGCGCCCCCGGCGGCCGGCTTCGAGGATACGGAAATGCCCGGCCACGACCGGGCGGCTTCGGACCTGAGCAACACGCAATACGGCGAGCTGCGCTGAGCTGCGGCGGCTGCCAGCCAGGGCACGCGCTGCCGTCCGTCAGTAGACATCCCGCCGGTAGCGGCCGGCATCGATGAGCGCATCCATGCCTTCGGCGCCCAGCGCGTCGGAAAGCACGTGGTCCACGCCGGAGCCCATGCCCTCGGCGCTGCCGCACACGAACACCACGGCCCCATCGTCCAGCCACCGGCGCAGTTCCGGCACGGCCGCCCGCAGGGCGTCCTGCACATAGCGGTGCGGGGCGTCGGCGTCGCGGGAGAACACCCGGTCCAGGCGCGGCAGGAAGCCCTGGTCCTGCCAGCGCGCGATTTCTTCGGCGCACAGGGTGTCGGCCGCGCGCTGCCGCTCGCCGAAGAGCAGCCAGTTGCGCAGCTCTCCGTCGCGCACGCGGGCACGCAGCAGCGACCGCAGGCCCGCGAGCCCAGAGCCGTTGCCGATAAAGAGGCAGGGGCGGCCTTCGGTGCCTTCGAGACCGAAGCACGGGTTTTCGACGAAGCGCAGCGTCTGGATGCTGCCCAGCGGGGCATGGGCGGTCAGCCAGCCGGATGCGATGCCCAGGCCCTGCGCATGCCGCTCCTGGCGCACCAGCAACTGCAGCGCCCCGTCTTCGGGCAGGGAAGCGATGGAATAGGTACGCGGCGCGAGGGGAACGAGCGCATCCGCACAGGCCTGTGGAGTAAGACGTTCCGGTAGCGGCAGGGCGGGCAGCACGCTGCGCGCCAGCACGTCGGCCAGCGGCTCGGGCGCTCCATCGGCCTGCACGGGGGCCTGGCCATCGAGGCCTGCCTCGCGCAGCCAGCGCCCGACCGTATCCGCGGGCTGTCGAGGCAGCAGGTCCACGAGCGCCCCGGCCGGCCAGTGGAGCGGGGCGCCGGCCAACGCGGGCTTGAGCGTGATCTCCACCAGGGGGTTGCCCAGGCTGCCGGGGTTGAGCGTCTCCCGGCTTTCGAGCCGCCAGGATTCGAGGTCCGCAGAAGGGGGCAGGGCCTGCAGGGCGGGGGCATCGGCTGCCCAGGCGCGCGCACCCTCCAGTGCCGTGAGCGCTTCGCGCCAGCGGGCCAGGGCACCGGCGTCGCCGCCGTCCACCTCGATCAGTGGGAACAGGGGCTGCGCTCCCCAGCGGCGCAACTCCCCGTCCAGGGCATGGCCGAAGCCGCAGAAGTGCGCGTAGTGCCGGTCGCCGAGCGCCAGCAGCGCATAGCGCACGGATGCGAGCGGAAGGAAGCCCTGCGCCGGTCCGTGCTGCAGGAGGCGCATGAAGCGCCGCGCCGTGTCCGGAGGTTCGCCCTCGCCGAAGCTGCTGGCCACGACCAGGATGCGCGCATGGCCCGCGAGGTCTTCCGGCGCAAGCTGCTGCAGCGCGCTGACCTGCGAAGTCAGGCCGGACTGGTGCAGGGCCGCTGCCGTCTGCTGGGCGATGCGCTCGGCCGTTCCCGACTGGCTGGCGTAGGCCACCAGGACAGTGTCCGCTGCGTTCGCGGAGCCGCTGGCGGTGAGGGGCCCGGCGGGCACCGCCACGGCCTGCCGGGCGGCCTCGGCCTCCTTGCGCTGGCGGCGCCGGCCGAGGTAGAGCATCCAGCCCGTCACGGCGAAAAGCGGCAGGGCCAGGGCGGCGGCGGTGACCGCGATGCGGCCGGGCAGGCCGAAGTACGTGCCCATGTGCAGCGGGTAGAAGGTGGACAGCGCGCGCACCGCGGCGCTGCGCTGGCCGTAGCGGTCATCCGTGGCGACCACGCCGGTCGCCGTGTCGATCACCATGCGGTGGCGGGCCCGGTCGTGCGGTGCGTTGCGGTCCAGCCAGAGGATCTGCAGGGGCTGGTCCGCGCGCTGGGGCATCCGCAGCACGGCCGTCTGCCAGTCCGGGGCCCGCTGCGAGAACGCTAGCCAGGCAGCGGTCAGATCCATGGGGCGGGCCGGATCTGCCTGGGCCGGTGCCTTGGCGGCGCGCGGTGGAGCGGCCATGGCCTGGCGGGGCGGGCGCGCCTGTCCGGCCCATGCGTCCACGGTGTCGCGAACGGTATCGAAGGCCCAGTACAGCCCGGTGGCGGTGAGCCCTGCATAGACGGCCAGGACCCAGGTGCCGGCCACGGCGTGCAGGCTCCAGAGGAAGGGGCGGCCCTTGCGGTGCGTGTCGAGTGCGAGCCAGGCGCGCCAGCGCAACGGGTGGCGGGGCCAGCGCAGGTACAGCCCGGACAGCGACAGGCCCAGCAGGCACAGGGCCAGCACGCCGGAGGCCACGCGGCCCGGCTCGCGCGGCAGCAGCAGCCAGCGGTGCAGGGCTTCGACCCATTCGAAGAAGTCGTCCCCGCGCAGGGCGGGCTGGGCGCCGCCGGTGTAGGGATGCAGGTATTCCGTTTCGCCGCGGCGCTCGCCGGGCAAGGCAGCGAATCCGACCCGTGCGGCCACGCCGGGCGTGGATTGCACGGTGAGCACATTCACGCGGCGTCCGGCTGCGCCGTCGCGGGCCAGGGCTTCCAGCAGCTGGGGCGGCGCCAGTGCCGGTCCCGCCTGGGGGGCGACGTGCCGCACGCCCGGATTGATCAGGTCGAGGATTTCCTCGCGGAAGGCCAGCAGCGCGCCCGACAGGCCGATGACCACGAGCAGGGTGCCGGCCGTGATGCCGACGAACCAGTGCAGCTGGAAGATGGCGGTCCGCAGTCCGGGCCACGCGAAAGCCCTGCGTCGATGGCCCGGCGCGGCCGGGGCGGGGGAGGGCATGCGGATGGGCGCTGCCTGTGGATGCGCGGGATCGAGGGCCATGGGATGGAGGGCGGAAAGCACGGCCGGCCCGGCGGAGAACTCCGCCAGGCCGTTGTCATGAGAATGATTGTCATTCTATCGCCGGGGAGTGCAGGGCCCTCCTGGGCCGCCCGGCGCAAGTCGCCTCAGTGCCCTGCGAAGTCCACCAGTGTGTAGAGCGGCAGTCCGGATTCGCGCAGCCGCGAGGAGCCACCCAGTTCGGGGAGATCGACGATGGCGGCGCCTTCGGTGACCGTGGCGCCGAGCCGTTCCAGCAGCCTGCGCCCGGCCATCATGGTGCCGCCCGTGGCGATGAGGTCGTCGATCAGCAGTACCCGGTCGCCGGGCTTCACCGCGTCGGCATGCAGCTCGACCGTGGCACTGCCGTATTCCAGTTCGTAGGTTTCCTCGACCGTGGTGAAGGGCAGCTTGCCCTTTTTGCGGATGGGCACGAAGCCCACATTCAATTCGTAGGCGACGACGGCGCCGAGGATGAAGCCGCGTGCATCCAGGCCCGCGACCACGTCGGGGCGCAGGGCGCGGTCCATGTAGCGGTGCACGAAGGCGTCGATGAGCACGCGGAACACCTTGGGGTCCTGCAGCAGCGGGGTGATGTCGCGGAACTGCACGCCCGCCGCGGGCCAGTCGGGCACGGTGCGGATGTACTGGCGGAGGTATTCGTTGACGCTGAGGTCTTGCATGGCGGGGCCGGGGAGGAGGGGATGGGCCGCGGCGCGCGCGGCGGGAAAAGGGCGGCAGTTTAGAGCCTGCCGCTGCGCCGGGCGTTCCCGGCCGCACCGGAGCCTTCAGCCGCGCAGCAGCGCGTCTTCCGCCAGCGCCAGGGCCGTGGGGTGGCCGGAGATCACCAGCGTATCGCCTTCGGAGAGCACGCTGTCGTCGGTGGGGGTGGAGCTGCGCCCATCCTTGTGGCGCAGGTTGACCGCCCGCACGCCCATGGCGTGCAGCGGCAGTTCCGACAGGGGCCGGCCCACGGTGCCCGCGCCGGGCGGCAGGGTCACCGTGGCGAGGCGCTCCTGGTCGCGTTCGGAGGCCGTGTCGTCGTCGGCACCGTGGAAATAGCCGCGCAGCAGGTTGTAGCGGGCTTCGCGCTGGTCCTGCACCAGCCGCAGCACCCGCCGCATGGGCACGCCCACCAGAGCCAGCGCATGGCCCGCGAGCATGAGCGAGCCTTCGATGGCCTCGGGCACGACTTCGGTGGCGCCGGCCGCCTGTAGCTTGTCGAGGTGCAGGTCGTCCTGCGTGCGGACCACGACCGGCACCTGGGGCGCGTGCGAGCGGGTGTTGGCCAGCACCTTGAGGGTGGCGGGAATGTCGAGGTAGGTCACCGCCACGGCACTGGCCCGCACCAGGCCGGCGGCCATCAGCGCCTGCAGCCGCGTGGCGTCGCCATAGACCACGGAGTCGCCCGCGGCGGCGGCCTGCCGGACGCGGTCGGGGTCGAGGTCCAGCGCCATGTAGGGGATGTTCTCGCGCTCCAGCATGCGGGCCAGGTTCTGGCCGCAGCGGCCGTAGCCGCAGATGAGCACGTGGCCGCTGGTGTTGATCGACTTGCGCGCGATGGAGGTCATCTGCAGCGACTGCTGCAGCCAGTCGCTGGCCACGAGCTTCATGACGATCGGGTTGCTGTACTGGATCAGGAAAGGCGTGGCCAGCATGGACAGCACCATCGCGGCCAGTACCGGGTTCATGAGCGCGGGCTCGACCAGGCCGTGCTCCTGTGTGAGCGACAGCAGCACGAAGCCGAACTCGCCCGCCTGCGCGAGGTAGAGGCCGGTGCGCAGCGACACGCCGGTGGTGGCGCCCATGCCGCGCGCCAGCAGCAGGATGACGCCGGCCTTGAGCAGCAGCGGCACGGTCAGCAGCACGAAGACCAGCGCCCAGCGCTCCAGCAGGATGTGCCAGTCGAGCATCATGCCCACGGTGATGAAGAAGAGCCCGAGGAGCACGTCGTGGAAGGGACGGATGTCCGTGCCCACCTGGTGCCGGTACTCCGTCTCGGACACCAGTACGCCCGCGATGAAGGCACCCAGCGCCAGGGACAGCCCGGCCGCCTCGGTCAGCCAGGCGAGGCCCAGTGTGATGAGCAGCAGGTTCAGCATGAACAACTCGTCGCTCTTGCGCCGCGCCAACAGGGTGAGCCACCAGCGCATCACGCGCTGTCCGCCCACCAGCAGGACGCCCACGAGCACCGTGGCCTTCAGCAGGGCGAGCCCGAGCGCCACCAGCAGCCGCTCGGGAGAGGAGCCCAGGGCGGGGATGAGCACCAGCAGCGGCACCACGGCCAGATCCTGGAACAGCAGCACGCCCAGCACGCGGCGGCCGTGTTCGCTCTCCAGTTCGGCACGCTCGCTCATCAGCTTGACCACGATGGCCGTGCTGCTCATGACCAGGGTGCCGCCCAGGGCCAGCGCGGTCTGCCAGCCCATGCGCCACAGCCCGCCCACGAAGTGCGACAGCAGCAGCATGCCCACCATGCCGGCGGTGAGGGTGAGCGCCACCTGCAGCAGCCCCAGCCCGAACACGAACTGGCGCATGGCGCGGAGTTTCGACAGGCTGAACTCCAGGCCGATGGAGAACATCAGGAACACCACGCCGAATTCACCCAGGTGGCGCACCCCTTCGGAATTCTGGGTGAGCGCCAGCGCGTGGGGGCCGATCAGGATGCCCGCGGCCAGGTAGCCGAGCATCGGCGGCAGCTTGAGGCTGCGGCAGGCCACCACGCCCAGCACGGCGGCCAGCAGGTAGAGCAGCGTCAGGGCGAGGGAAGACATGCCCGATGCTAGCCGAGCCCGTGCGGCTTTTAGCGTGTTTTCCTGCAGGACGCCCCTGCGGCACCGTGATGCGGGCCCCGTGGGGCTTTCGGCCCGGCGGGCTCACGGGCGCGGGGCCGCCGCATAGAATCCGCGGATGCTTTCCGCCCCCCCCGCGCAGGGGCCGGCCCTGCCGCCCGCGCCTTTCTCCGCCGAACGGGCCGTGCGCCTGGCCCGCGAAACCTTCGATACCGAGGCAGCCGCCCTCTCGGCGCTCGCCGCCCGCGTGGGCACGGCCTTCGCGGACGTGGTGCACCGCGTGCTGGCCACTTCCGGCCGCGTGGTGGTCATGGGCATGGGCAAGAGCGGCCACGTGGGCCGCAAGATCGCGGCGACGCTGGCCTCCACCGGTACGCCGGCCTTCTTCGTGCACCCGGCAGAGGCCAGCCATGGCGACCTCGGCATGGTGACGCCCGGCGACCTGGTGCTGGCCATCTCCAACAGCGGCGAGAGCGGCGAATTGACCGTGCTGCTGCCAGTGCTCCGGCGCCTGGGCGTGCCGCTGGTGGCGATGACGGGCGGACTGGAATCCACCCTGGCCCGCCATGCCGACCTGGTGCTCGATTGCGGCGTGGAGCGCGAAGCCTGCCCGCTCAACCTGGCCCCCACGACCAGCACCACGGCCCAGCTGGCCATGGGCGACGCCCTGGCGGTGGCGCTGCTGGACGCCCGGGGCTTCCGCTCGGAGGATTTCGCGCGCTCCCATCCCGGCGGCGCGCTGGGCCGCAAGCTGCTCACGCATGTGAGCGATGTGATGCGCTCCGGCGCCGACGTGCCGCGCGTGCTGCCGGAGGCCTCGTTCAGCGAACTGATGCGCGAGATGAGCGCCAAGCGGCTCGGTGCGTCGGCCATCACGGACCCGCAGGGCCGTATCCTGGGCATCTTCACCGACGGCGACCTGCGCCGCCGCATCGAGGCCGGCGCGGACCTGCGCAGCGTCACGGCCGGCGAGGTGATGCATGCCGGGCCGCGCACCATCGCTCCCGATGCGCTCGCGGCGGATGCGGCCGAAATGATGGAGCGCCACGCCATCACCAGCGTGCTCGTCGCCTCGGAAGACGGCGTCCTGGCGGGCGTGGTCCATATCGGCGACCTCATGCGGGCGAAGGTCATCTGATGGACCGCCGGAACGCTCCCACGCCCCTGGCGGGCGGCCCCGCGCCGGACACGGCCGCGCTGCCGGCCCTGCGTCCCGTACTGCAGTTCGACCCCGCCCTGCTGCTGCGCGCGCAGGATGTGCGCGTCGCCTTTTTCGACGTCGATGGCGTGCTCACCGATGGCGGGCTCTACATCTCCGAAGCGGGCGAGACCCTCAAGCGCTTCCATACCCTGGACGGGCACGGCCTCAAGCTGCTGCAGAAGGCCGGCATCGTGCCGGCCGTGGTGACCGGGCGGGATTCGCCCGCGCTGCGCCTGCGGCTGCAGGCGCTGGGCGTGGTGCATGCCCGCTTCGGCACCGAGGACAAGCGCCCTGCCGCCGAAGCCATCCTGGCCGAGCTGGGGCTGGGCTGGCACCAGGCCGCGGCGATCGGCGATGACTGGCCCGACCTGCCCGTGATGCGGCGCTGCGCGCTGGCCTGCGCGCCGTTCCACGCCCACGCCGAAGCGCGTGCCGTGGCCCACCATGTCACCGCAGCCCCTGGCGGCGGTGGCGCGGCGCGCGAGTTCTGCGACCTGCTGCTGGTGGCCGTCGGCCGCTATGCGGCGCTGCTGGAGGCGCACGCCGCATGATGGGCCGCCTGCGCCAGGCATGGGACCGCATATCCCTCTACCTGCCCGTGGTGCTCATGGGCCTGATGGCACTGGGCACCTGGTGGCTGGTGCGCAACGCCCCCAAGCCGGTGCGTCCCGCGCAGGAAGTGGCGCCCACGCACGAGCCCGACTATTTCATGCGCGGCTTCTCGGTCAAGAACTTCGATGCGAACGGCCGGCTGCAGAGCGAGATCCGCGGCGACGTCGCGCGGCACTACCCGGACACCGACACGCTGGAGATCGACAACGCCCACATGCGCTCCGTGGCCCTGGACGGTCGCGTGACGGTGGCCACGGCGAAGCGGGCGCTCACCAACGCCGATGCTTCCGAAGTTCAGCTCTTCGGCAATGCCGTCGTCACGCGCGAACCGCTCAACCGGCCAGGCCGCGAGCCCCTGCCGCGGCTGCAGTTCCGCGGAGAGTTCCTGCACGCCTGGCTCAACAGCGAGCGCGTGAGCTCCAACCAGCCGGTCACGCTGACGCGCGGCAAGGACCAGTTCACCGCGGACCACATGGACTACGACAACCTGGACCAGATCATGCAGCTGCGCGGCCGGGTGCGCGGGGTGCTCATTCCCCCGCCGGCACGCTGAGATCCGGGCATACCATCGACCCCGAGAGGCCACCATGCATCCTCGTCCCCTGGCCTTCATCACCGGCGCTTCCAGCGGCATCGGGCAAGCGCTGGCCCTGCGTTACCGGCAGGCCGGGTTCCGCCTGGCGCTGGTCGCGCGGCGCACCGCGGACATCCAGGCCTGGGCGGCCGCCAACGGGCTCGGGCCCGACGACTTCCGCGTGTACGGCGCCGACGTGGTGCAGGCCGACAGCATCATCGCGGCCGGCAAGGCCTGCATCGTGGAACTGGGGCTGCCCGACGTGGTGATCGCGAATGCCGGCATCAGCGTGGGCATGGACACCGCGGAGCGCGAGGACCTCGATGTCATGGCGCAGACCTTTGCGACCAACAACCTCGGCATGGCGGCCACCTTCCATCCGTTCGTGACCGGCATGGTGGAGCGCGGCAGCGGCACGCTGGTGGGCATCGGCAGCGTGGCGGGCATCCGCGGGCTGCCCGGGCACGGCGCCTACTGTTCCAGCAAGGCCGCCGTGATCAGCTATTGCGAGAGCCTGCGGGGGGAGTTGCGGGCCAGCGGTGTGCGGGTGGTCACCCTCTGTCCCGGGTACATCGACACGCCGCTCACCCGGCAGAACCGCTACGCCATGCCGTTCCTCATGCAGCCCGGGGACTTCGCGGACAAGGCGTACGCGGCCATCGCGGCAGGTGCGCGCTACCGTGTGATCCCCTGGCAGATGGGCGTGGTGGCCAAGCTGCTGCGCCTGCTGCCCGGCAGCCTGTTCGACCGGCTGCTGGCCGGACGCCCACGCAAGCACCGGCGCGGCGGGCGCGGCCCCGCCTCCTGATCTGGAAAAGAAAAAGGCCCCTGGGACAGGGGCCTGAAAACCTTGGAGTGGCTGGCTGGCACGGACCCGCGGGAGGTGCGTGCCGGCAAGGGGCTCAATAGCCGCCGTTGTTGCCGCCGCCGTAACCGCCGCGGCCACCGCCGCCACCGCCATTGCGCGCACCCGAACCGTACGGGCTGCGGAAGCCGCCGTCGCCGCGGCCGCCGTAGCCACCGCCGCCACCATCACCGCGACCACCACCATAACCGCCGCCGCCGTCACCGCGGCCACCGCCGTAACCACCACCACCGCCACCGTCGCCGCGGCCACCGCCATAGCCGCCGCCACCGCCGCTGCGGCCACCGCCGTAACCGCCACCACCACCGCCGCCGAAGCCGCCACCGCTACGGGGCGGGCGCGGCTCCATGGGGCGCGCTTCGTTCACCACGATGCTGCGGCCGCCCAGGGCCTGGCCGTTCATGCCATTGATGGCGGCCTGCGCTTCGGCATCACTGCCCATCTCCACGAAGCCGAAGCCCTTGGAGCGGCCGGTGTCGCGCTCCATCATGACCTTCGCGCTGGTCACGACGCCGAACTGGCTGAATGCCTGCTCGAGATCGTTGTCGCGCACGGAGTACGGCAGGTTGCCGACGTACAGTTTGTTGCCCATCACGGGACTCCTCAAAAACACATGTAAAAAGCGATGGAGTCCCGAAAACGCAGCCGGTCGGTCACAAAGAGCCCCTACGCGCGAAACTGACGGATCCCCGCAATGCAACGCGAAAAAACATTTTTCGCCGAAGCATTATGGGCCATAAAGCCTCGAAAAGATCAAGCCGTACCACACCCGTGCTACGCCTGCGCATCAATAAAAAAAGGGCCTGTAGAGGCCCTTTTTTGTATCCGTTTGCAACCCGAGGGTTGCTGGCGCATCAGTAGCCGCGGCCGCCGCCGTAGCCACCGCCATTGCCACCACCGTAGCCGCCGCCGCTGCGGCCACCGCCGAAGCCGCCGCCATTGCCGCCACCGAAGCCACCGCTGCGGGGGGGACGGGGTTCCATCGGACGGGCTTCGTTGACCACGAGGTCGCGGCCGCCGAAGTTCTGGCCGTGCGCGCCCTCGATGGCGGCTTGCGCCTCGGCATCGCTGTCCATCTCGACGAAGCCGAAGCCCTTGGAACGGCCGGTGTCACGCTCCATCATGACCTTGGCGCTCACGACGGTGCCGTACTGGCTGAACGTCTGTTGCAGTTCGTCGTCGCGGAAGGAATAGGGCAGGTTGCCCACGTACAGTTTTTTGCCCATGAAGGACTCCTAAAAGAAACATGAAAACGCGATGGAGCCCGACGCAACCAGCAAACCTGTGACGAATTTCAGAGACGCGAAACCGACCAAACACCGCAATTTGCATTCCTGCAAGCAGAAAGGCCGAACCATTATCAACCAATTGCTCTGGCCCGACACGCGGAAATTGGCGCGCTTGCAACGTTCATGATGGGTGTTTACCCGAATTTTGCGCCCACTGGCGGGCTGCGTGCATGGCGGAGCGGCTTCGCGGGTTGCACTACAATCGCCGCAGTCTCTGGGGAGTAGCCCGCCCGGCGCCTTGCGCGCACGGGGGCATGCGTCAACAAACTTGGGCCTTCGCGGCCTATGGCGCACGCGGTTCAGCCGGACTGGGCGAGACCATTGACTGTGCACCGATCCCAAGGCCGGAGTCGGGGCGCAGTCAATGCTGTCCACACATCCGGCCGGATAACCCCACCCCATGGAAGCCTTCCTCGTATCCACGTCCATCGTCGCGCTCGCGGAGATGGGCGACAAGACCCAACTCCTCTCCCTCGTCCTGGCGGCCCGCTTCCGCAAGCCCTGGCCCATCGTGCTGGGCATCCTGGTGGCCACTACCGCCAACCACGCGCTCGCCGGTGCCGTGGGCGCCTGGGTGACCACCGTCATCGGGCCGCAGATGCTGCGCTGGATCCTCGGCCTGTCGTTCATCGCCATGGCGGTGTGGATGCTCATTCCCGACAAGCTGGACGACGACGAGACGGGGGGCACCCCGCGCTTCGGCGTGTTCGGCACCACGCTGGTGGCGTTCTTCCTCGCCGAGATGGGCGACAAGACGCAGGTCGCCACCGTCATGCTGGCCGCCCAGTACAGCGCCTATTTCTGGGTGGTGGCGGGCACGACGCTGGGCATGATGCTCGCCAACGCGCCGGTGGTCTGGCTGGGCGAGCGCATCACCCGGCGCGTGCCGATCCGCGCCGTGCACGTGGTGTCTGCCATCATCTTCGTGGTGCTGGGGCTCGTCGCGCTGTTCGCACCGGTACCCGGTCCTTTGGCATAATTGCCGGACACGCGCCGATTTGCCACCGCTTGCGGGCGCTCTATAAATCCAGCTAAAGACCCGACCGTTGGTGCAGTGCGACGACCCGGCCTCGTTTTTAGCGATGCCGGGTTTTTTCATCCATGTCGTTCATCGCCACACCGCAATCCATGCACTTCGCGGAGCCGCTGCCCCTGCAGGGGGGCGCATCGATCCGCGACTACACGCTGGCCTACGAAACCTACGGCACCCTGAACGCCGACCGCTCCAACGCGGTGCTGGTGTGCCACGCTCTCAATGCCTCGCACCACGTGGCGGGCGTGTACGAGGGGCAGCCCCGCAGCGAGGGCTGGTGGGACAACATGATCGGCCCGGGCAAGCCGGTGGACACCGACCGTTTCTTCGTGATCGGCATCAAC
Organism: Paracidovorax avenae; assembly: GCF_040892545.1. Classification (NCBI taxonomy): domain Bacteria; kingdom Pseudomonadati; phylum Pseudomonadota; class Betaproteobacteria; order Burkholderiales; family Comamonadaceae; genus Paracidovorax; species Paracidovorax avenae. The sequence goes on along the minus strand of NZ_CP156079.1, from coordinate 5,605,913 downwards.
AACCTGGGCTCGTGCTTCGGCTCCACCGGACCGATGCACACGCATCCGGATACCGGCGAGGTGTACGGCGCCGACTTTCCCGTGGTGACGGTGGAGGATTGGGTGAATGCCCAGGCGCGGCTGCTCGACCGCCTGGGCGTGCAGCAACTCGCCGCCGTGCTGGGCGGCAGTCTGGGCGGCATGCAGGCGCTGTCGTGGGCGCTGCAGTACCCCGAACGCATGCGCCATGCGGTGGTGGTGGCGAGCGCGCCCAACCTCACGGCGGAGAACATCGCGTTCAACGAGGTGGCACGCCGCGCGATCGTCACCGACCCGGACTTCCACGGCGGGCACTTCTACCGCCACGGCACCGTCCCGAAACGGGGGCTGCGCATCGCGCGCATGATCGGCCACATCACGTACCTGTCGGACGATGTGATGAACGAGAAGTTCGGCCGGCAGCTGCGCGAAGGCCTGGCACCCCGCTACAGCACCCAGGACATCGAATTCCAGATCGAGAGCTACCTGCGCTACCAGGGCGACAAGTTCAGCGATTACTTCGACGCCAACACCTACCTGCTCATCACGCGGGCGCTGGATTACTTCGATCCGGCGCTCGCCTTCGGCGGCAACCTCACGCTGGCGCTCGCCCGCGCCCAGGCGAGGTTCCTGCTGGTGAGCTTCACCACCGACTGGCGCTTCTCGCCCGCGCGCAGCCGGGAGATCGTCAAGGCCCTGCTGGAGAACCGGCGCGACGTGAGCTACGCGGAAATCGACGCGCCGCACGGCCATGATGCCTTCCTGCTCGACGATGCGCGCTACATGGGCGTGATGCGTTCCTACTTCGACGGCATTGCCAGGGAGACCGCCGCATGAGCGATCCATCCACCATGCACGCGATCGCGCGCCTCGTGCCCCATGGCGCGCGCGTGCTCGACCTGGGCTGCGGCGACGGCGCGCTGCTCGACATGCTGCGGCGCGAGCGCGGCTGCACGGGCTACGGCGTCGAGATCGACGACGCGAACGTGCTGGCCTGCGTGCGCCGCGGGGTGAACGTGGTGCAGCTCAACCTGGACGAGGGCCTCGCGATGTTCGGCGACAACTCGTTCGACATGGTCCTGCAGATCGACACGCTGCAGCACCTGCGCAACGCCGAGGTGATGCTTCGCGAGACGGCGCGGGTAGGGCGGGCGGGCATCGTCGCGTTCCCGAACTTCGCGCACTGGCCCAACCGGCTGTCGGTACTGCGCGGGCGCATGCCCGTCACGCGGCGGCTGCCCTACCAGTGGTACGACACACCCAACATCCGCGTCGGCACCTTCAAGGATTTCGAGGTGCTCGCGCACAAGAACCGCCTGCGTGTTCTCGACGCTTTCGGCCTGCAGAACGGGCGGGAGGTGCGCTGGCTGCCCAACGCCATGGCCGGCACGGCCGTGTTCCATTTCGAACACGACTGACGCGTCCGGCGCCCGGCACGACCGCTCTTTTTTCGTTCCACGCCATGTCCGAGCCCTTGCTGCACCTGCCGACCATGCTGGTGATGACCGTCGTGGGTTCGCTGGTCATGGCGGCCGGACTGCTGCTGGTGGCGGCCCGCCGCCGCCGCGAGGGCCTGGGCCTGTGGGCGGCGGCCCTGCTGATGCAGTCGCTGGCCTATGTGCTGCTCGCGCTGCGCGGCCGGATCCCCGACGTGCTGTCGATCGTGGTGGCCAACGGGCTGCTGGCCGGGGTGTTCGCGAGCCTGCTGGCGGCCGTGTACCAGTTCCTGCGGCGGCCGGTGCCGTGGCTGCACATCGTGCCGCCGGTGCTCCTGACGATCGCCCTGTTCATGGCGTTCCTGGGGGATTACACGGCCCGGCTGGTGCTTGCGGGCCTCATCTACCCGGCCCAGCTGGGGCTGGTGCTATGGACGCTCGGACGGCATCCTTCCGAAGGTTATGGCGCGCGCATGGTGGCCGCGGGCATCTGGCTGCAGTCCGCCGTGCTGGTGGTGCGGGCGCTGGCGGCGATCACGGGGTACATGCCGTCTTCCGGCCTGCTGGAGGCGAATTTTTGGCAGCACGCGACCTTCCTCACCACCTTCATCACGGTGCAGGCCTCGTCCTTCGGTTTCATCTTCATGGCCCGGGACCGCGCCGATGCCGCCAACGAGCGCATGGCCGCGCGGGATCCGCTCACGGACGTGCCCAACCGCCGGGCGACCATTGCGGCGCTGGACCGCTGCGTGGCGCAGGCCGTGCGCTCGGGCGAGCCGCTGTCGGTGATGATGCTGGACATCGACCACTTCAAGCGCATCAACGACGGCCTGGGCCACCTGGCGGGGGACCAGGTGCTGTGCGGCGTCGTGGATGTGCTGGGCGAGCGGCTTCGAGCGCAGGACCTCATCGGCCGCTATGGCGGCGAGGAGTTCCTGGTGCTGCTGCCACGGACTCCGCTGGCTGGCGCGCTGGTGCTGGCAGGCGAGCTGCGCGCCGCGGTGGAGCAGGCGCATTTCGAATTCGTGGGCCGCACCGTGCCCATCACGCTCAGCATCGGCGTGGCCGGCGGCATGCTCGAGCCCGGCGATCGCTGGGACGGGCTGGTCGCGGCCGCGGACGAGGCCATGTACCGCGCCAAGCGCTCGGGACGCAACCAGGTGGCCACGGCCGGGGCGCTGCGGCCCGCGGCGGGCGGGCCGCAGGCGGATTCAGCCGCTGGCGAGCCGCGCTGATGCCCGCTGTGCCTGCAGGGCCCACTCGGCATCGCTGTCGTCCTTGAGCGCCACGCCCGTGGCGCCCAGCCTCCGGGCCTGGCGCATCAGCCAGGCCAGCTTGAAGGCGGCGGCGGCGTAGCCCAGGCCCTCGGCCCGCACGTTGGAGATGCAGTTGCGCTCCGCGTCGCTGCGCCCGCGCCGGGGGGCGTGCGTGAGGTAGATGCCCAGGCTGTCGGGCGAGCTCAGGCCCGGCCGCTCGCCGATCAGCATCGCGCTCAGGCTGGCGCCCAGCAACTCGCCCACCTCGTCGGCCACCGCCACGCGGGCCTGGCGCACCACCACGACGGGCGCCATGCCGGTATCGGGGGGCAGCAGCGGCGCCAGCGCCTGCAGCAGCGGCACGGCGTGGCGCTGCACGGCGAGCGACGAAAGGCCGTCGCCCACCACCACGCACAGCGTGGGTTTCGGTGCCCCGGCCCGCGCGGTATGCGCCTGCAGGGCCATGGCGTCTTCCGGGTGCAGCTGGCGGCCGAGGTCGGGACGGCGCAGGTAGGTGGCGCGGTCTTCGGCGCGGCTGCGGGCCTGCAGCACCTCGTGCCCGGCATCGCGCAGCGCGGCGGCCAGGGCTTCGGCATCCAGCGGCGCATGGATGGCGTCGCGGGCCATGGCGTGCGCCCAGCCGAAACGCAGTGCCTCGTCGGTCGGGACCGCCACGCCGGCGCGGCCCAGGGCGATGCGCGCTGGCGTGGCCTGGCGCCAGTGGTGCCAGGGCATGGCGGTGACTCCGGGCTGCGAGCCAGTGGCCGCCGGCAGTGGCGCGGGCGTGGCGCCGGCGGCTTCGTCGTCGCGGGAGGAGGTGTCCATATCGATTCGTGCGGTGGGGCCTGTTCAGTGGGCCTGCGTGCCCAGCATGTGCGCCAGCGCGAGCGGCGCGGCGCCGTCGCGCAGCCGGCCCCCGGCCGTGGTCAGGCCCTGCCGCTGCAGCCATTCCTCGAATTCGGGTGCGCGCTGCAGGCCCAGCGTGTCGCGCAGGAAGAGCGCATCGTGGAACGAGGTGCTCTGGTAATTCAGCATGATGTCGTCCGCCCCCGGCACGCCGATGAGGAAGTTCAGCCCGGCCGTGGCCAGCAGCACCAGGAGCGTGTCCATGTCGTCCTGGTCGGCCTCGGCATGGTTGGTGTAGCAGATGTCGCAGCCCATGGGCAGGCCCATCAGCTTGCCGCAGAAGTGGTCCTCCAGGCCGGCGCGGATGATCTGCTTGCCGTCGTAGAGGTATTCGGGACCGATGAAGCCCACCACCGTGTTCACCAGCAGCGGGTGGTAGCGGCGCGCCAGCGCATAGGCGCGCACCTCGCAGGTTTGCTGGTCCACGCCATGGTGGCCGCCGGCCGAGAGGGCGCTGCCCTGGCCGGTCTCGAAGTACATGACGTTGTCGCCCACGGTGCCGCGCCGCAGCTGCAGGGCTGCGTCGTAGGCCTCGTCGAGCACGGGGATGCTCACGCCGAAGCCGCTGTTGGTCTTCTCGGTGCCGCCGATGGACTGGAACACCAGGTCCACCGGCACGCCCGCGTTCATGAGCTGCAGCGTGTTGGTGACGTGGGTCAGCACGCAGGCCTGGGTGGGAATCTCCAGGCCCTGGATCAGCGTGTCGAACATGCGGCACAGGCCCTCCAGCGTGGCCATGCTGTCGGACACCGGGTTGATGCCGATCACCGCATCGCCCGCGCCCATCATGAGCCCGTCCAGCACCGAGGCGGCCACGCCGCGCAGGTCGTCGGTGGGATGGTTGGGCTGCAGGCGCACGGCGATGCGGCCGGGCAGGCCCAGCGTGTTGCGGAAACGCGTGACCACCCGGCACTTGCGCGCCACGGCGATCAGGTCCTGGTTGCGCATGATCTTGCTCACGGCCGACACCATCTCGGGCGTGAGCCCGGGCGCGAGCGCGGCCAGCGCCTCGGGCGTGGCTTCGTCGCCCAGCAACCAGTTGCGCCAGTCGCCCACCGTCATGTGGCGGATGGGCGCGAAGGCGGCGGCATCGTGGCCGTCGATGACGAGGCGGGTGATGGCGTCGTCCTCGTAGGGCACCAGCGCCTCGTTCAGGAAGACGTTGAGCGGCAGGTCGGCCAGCACGTGGCGCGCGGCCATGCGCTGCTGTGCGGTGGCCGCGCCCACGCCCGCCAGGTAGTCGCCCGAGCGCGCCGGGCTGGCGTGCGCCATCACCTGCCGCAGGTCGTCGAAGGCATGGCCCTGGCCGCCCAGGGTGGCGTGGTAGCGCATGGCGTAACCCCTTCGTTTCTCTTCAGTGGAGCGAGCGACCCAGCAGCGCGTCGGGCGCGGCCTGGGCGCGCTGGCGGGCCGTGCCAGCGTAATACACCCAGGCCAGCGCCATCAGTGCGAGAAACACCCCTGCCAGCACGGTGTTGAACCACACCATGGCGATCAGGCACACCACGCCCAGGGCCAGCGCCAGCACCGGGAAGAAGGGATAGAGCGGCGCGCGGTAGGGCCGGTGCATGGCGGGCTCGGTGCGGCGCAGGCGCAGCAGCGCGGCCATGGAGACGATGTACATCACGATGGCGCCGAAGACCGCCATGGTCACGATGTTGGCCGTGAGCGTCTGGCCGCCGAACTGGATCCATTCGTCGCTGAAGATCGCGGCCACGCCCACGGCGCCGCCCGCCAGCAGGGCGCGGTGCGGCGTGTTGAAGCGCGGGCTGAGCCGGGCGAAGGCGCTGGGCAGGTAGCCGGCGCGCGCCAGCGCGAAGATCTGGCGCGAATAGCCCATGATGATCCCGTGGAAAGAGGCCACCAGCCCGAAGAGTCCGATCCACACCATCATGTGCAGCCAGCCGCTGTTGGCGCCCAGCAGCGCCTTCATGGCCTGGGGCAGCGGGTCGTTGATGTTGGAGAGCTGCCGCCAGTCGGTCACGCCGCCGGCCATGACCATCACGCCGAAGGCCAGCGCCACCAGTGTCAGGATGCCGGCGATGTAGGCGCGTGGAATGGTGCGCTGCGGGTCGCGCGCCTCTTCGGCCGCCATGGCCGCGCCTTCGATCGCCAGGAAGAACCAGATCGCGAACGGGATGGAGGCGAAGATGCCCGCCACGGTGGCGCCGCTGAAGGTGTCGCTGCCGGCCCAGCCCAGGTGGGCGAAGTTGGCCCACGACCAGCCGGGGCTGACCACGCCCATGAACACCAGCAGCTCGAAGATGGCCAGCAGCGTGACGATCAGCTCGAACGTGGCCGCGATGCCCACGCCCACCCAGTTCAGCCCGATGAACACCACGTAGGCGCCCAGGGCGATGGTCTTGGCGTTGATCGCCGGGAACTGCACGTTCAGGTAGGCGCCGATGGCCAGCGCGATGGCCGGCGGCGCGAAGACGAATTCCACCAGCGTGGCGTAGCCCGCCACGAAGCCGCCCGCCGGCCCGAAGGCGCGCCGCGCATAGGCGAAAGGGCCGCCCGCGTGCGGTATGGCGGTGGTGAGTTCGGTGAAGCTGAAGATGAAGCTGGTGTACATCGCGGCCACCAGCACGGTGGCGGCCAGGAAGCCCAGCGTGCCGGCGGTGGCCCAGCCGTAGCTCCAGCCGAAGTATTCGCCGGAGATCACCAGCCCGACGGCGATGCCCCAGAGCTGGAAGGTGCCCAGCACTTTCTTCAGGTGCGGTGCGTGGGCCGGATCGGAAGGGGCGGAGGTGTGCATGGAGTGCCTTGCTGCGTTCGGAAAGCCGAGGGACGACGTGCCGCCATTGCACCCATTCCGGGCCGCCGGCGTCTATCCGGATTCGGAAAAACCGGGCCGTATCGCTTTTTTTCCGATCCGGGATAGCGGGGTCGGGTTTTCTCGCAGGGTCTGGCGCTTTTCTTGCATCACATTCCCTACTCCACGCCCGAACGCTCCACGACATGGTTGCCGCGCTTTCCTCCCGCACTGCCCTGGTGCCTTCCACGGGTGCGGGCGCACTGCGCTGGCGGGTCCGCGCCAGCGAGGACGTGGACGAGCATGCCGACCAGCTTTCGGACTGGTCGCAGCAGTACGACCAGTTGCGTGGCGGCCTTTTCGCCGGCCGGGTGCGCGAGTTGTGGATGGGCGGCCCGCGCCTGCAGGTCTTCCACGAGCACACCTCTCCACCCACCAGCCAGCAGTGCGCGCCCTGGCGGGGCTCGGTGTGGTTCGGGGTGCCCGACGCCCGCTGCGCCCGGCCCCTGCATTTCTGCGGCAGCGAGCGGCGCACCGATGCGCAGCGCTTCGTGCTGCGCGCCCGGGCCAGCGATGGCTTCACGCTGCGCACGCCGGAAGACTTCGGCATCTACGGTGTGGTCATGGACCAGGAATGGCTGCGCGCCGAGGCCGATGCCATGGGCCTGCGCGGCACGGCCGTCCTGCTGTCCAGCCCCGCGCACGCCGTGCCGGTGGACGCCGCGGCGCATGCCGCGCTGTGCGCCACCATCGAATCGCTGCTGCGCATCGCCGAGGCGGCCCCGGAGCCGGAGGGCACCGGCCGGCACCAGGCGCTGGTGCGGCGGCTGCTGCGCCAGCTGTGCGGCGATCCCGCCGCAGCGGCGTCCGTCGCGGCACCTCCGCAGGGCGCAGCCCAGCGCCGTTTCGCGCTGGTGATGGCGGCGCGCGCGTGGGCCGGCCAGCCTTGCTGCGGCGACGCCCGGGACGTGGACGCCCTGTGCCGGCATCTTCACGTGACCCGGCGCACGCTGCAGAATCACTTCCACGCCGTGCTGGGCCAGTCGCCCGCCGAGTTCCTGAAAGCGGTGCGCCTGAATGCCTGCCGCCGCGCGCTGCGCACGGCCGCGCCGGGCGAGACGGTGCAGGCACTCGCCGAGCGCTGGGGCTTCTTCCACATGGGCCATTTCTCCCAGGACTACAAGACCCTTTTCGGGGAGGCGCCTTCGCAAACCCTGCGCCGGCGCGCCCTGCAGGCCCTGTAGCACAATCATCGGCTCGTCGCGGCATGTCCCGCGCAGCAGCAGGAGAGCCCCATGAACGCCCGTGTACCCGCCACCGCCTTCCAGCCCGACCAGGCCCTGTCCCAGCTCAGCCAGCGCTGGGACGGAGACATCCTGCGGCAGCTGAACGAATACATCGCCATTCCTGCCAAGTCGCCCGGCTTCGCTCCGGACTGGGAGCAGCAGGGCCTGCTGGACCGTGTGCTGCGCAATGCCGCCGAGTGGGTGGAGGCCCAGAAGGTCCCCGGCCTGCGCCTGGAGATCCTGCGCATGCCGGGCCGCACGCCGGTGCTGTTCTTCGAGGTGGAAGCCACGCGGCCGGCCTCGCAGCAGACGGTGCTGATGTACGGCCACCTCGACAAGCAGCCCGAGTTCGACGGCTGGCGCAAGGACCTGGGTCCGTGGTCCCCGAAATACGAGGACGGGAAGCTCTACGGCCGCGGCGGGGCGGACGACGGCTATGCCGTCTATGCCAGCATCGCCGCCGTGCAGGAGATCCAGCGCCAGGGCGTGCCGCATCCGCGCATCGTGGGGCTGATCGAGACCTGCGAGGAAAGCGGATCGCGCGACCTGCTGCCCTACATCGACCTGCTGCGCCCGCGCCTGGGCGACGTGGCCCTGGTGATCTGCCTGGACTCCGGCGCGGGCAACTACGACCAGCTCTGGCTCACCACCAGCCTGCGCGGCATGGTGAGCGGCACGTTGAAGGTACAGATCCTGACCGAGGGCGTGCATTCGGGCGATGCCTCCGGACTGGTGCCCTCTTCGTTCCGCATCATGCGACAGGTGCTCGACCGGCTGGAGGACAGCGCCACCGGCCGCCTGCTGCCCGCCAGCTTCCATTGCGAGGTGCCGCCCGAGCGCCTGGCGCAGGCGCGCGCCACGGCCGCGATCCTCGGCGACGAGGTGACCCGGCGCTTCCCCTGGGCGCACTACGACTGCGGCGGCTCGACCACGTTCGCGCTGCCGACCACCACCGACCCGGTGCAGGCGCTGATCAACCGCACCTGGACGCCCACGCTCAGCGTCACCGGCGCTGAAGGACTGCCTGCGCTGCAGGACGCTGGCAACGTGCTGCGCCCCTACACCGCCTTCAAGCTCAGCCTGCGCCTGCCGCCCGTGGTGGATGCCGCCGAAAGCGTGCAGAAGCTCAAGGCGCTGCTGGAGGACAACGCACCCTACCAGGCCCGGGTAACCTTCGAGCCCGGCAGTGCCGCCAGCGGCTGGAACGCGCCGGCCATCACTCCGTGGTTCGAGAACGCCCTCAACGCCGCGAGCCAGGCGCACTTCGGCGCGCCTTGCGGCTACATCGGGCAGGGAGGGACCATCCCGCTCATGAACATGCTGAGCCAGGGTTTTCCCACGGCGCAGATGATGGTCTGCGGGGTGCTCGGGCCCAAGAGCAACGCGCACGGCCCGAACGAGTTCCTGCACGTGCCCTACGCCAAGAAGCTCACGGCCGCCGTGGCGCAGGTGGTGGTCAGCCTGCCGGAGCCGGGCGCGCAGGGCTGAGGGCCGGCCGCCGGTCCGGCACGATCCAGACCGGCACGCCGCTGCGCCGGCACTGCCGGGTGATGCGGTCTGCCCAGGCACGGGTGACCAGGAAGCTGCTGCCGAACCGCTCGGCATCGGTGTCCACGACGCCGTTCCTGAGATCCGCTGAACGGGTCCAGGCCAGGGCCTGCCCAGCGAAGACGGGGTTCTCGCCCCGATCTTCTGCGTGAGGGGGCCAGGGCAGGGTGTAGAGGCGCGATCCCGTGGCCCACACCATGTGCAGCACCTGCCGCGGCTCCGGCGTGGCCGGGTCGGCGGGCATGCGCTCGACCACGAAGCAGAAGCGCTGCGTGCCCTGCGGCCGGCCCAGGGTGGCGAGGAAGGCCTGCAGCACGGCGACTCCGGGGAGCTGCCGCCGGTCCGGTGTGGAGAACCCGGGGTCCGTGGCAGCGGGCGGTGCCGCCAGGGGCAGGTGTGGGCTCGCCAGTGTGGGAAGTGCCCCCCCGGCCACGCAGGCCGCCAGGGCCCAGGCCGCGCGGCGGTCGGCCTGCGCTGCGGGCGCACTCATGCGGCCTGCCGGGGGCGGTGCCGCAGCGCCAGCCACGCGAGCCCCGCGCCGGTGAGCCCGATGGGCAGCAGGGAGCCGTAGTTCAGCAGCGTCCAGCCCTGGGTGGTGACCAGCGCCCCCGACGCGAAGGATGTCAGCGCCATGGTGGCGAAGACGCCGAAATTGATGGCGGCCTGGGCGCGGTCCTTCTCCTCGGGCCGGTAGGCGCGCATCGCCAGCGCGGTGCTGCCCGTGAAGAGGAAGTTCCAGCCCACGCCCAGCAGGAACAGCGCGGCCACGAAATGCGCGAGCTCCGCCCCGGAGAGCGCGATCGCCACGCAGGCGGCGTTGAGCGCGACGCCGGCCGCCATGACGCGCAGCACGCCGAAGCGCCGGATCAGGTGGCCCGTGAAAAAGCCCGGCGCGAACATGCCGATCACGTGCCATTCGAGCACGAAGGCCGCGTTGCCGAAGGTGTGCCCGCACACCTGCATGGCCAGCGGCGTGGCCGCCATCAGCAGGTTCATCACCCCGTAGCCCAGCGCCGCCCCCAGCATCGCGACCGCGAACACCGGATCGCGCAGCAGCTGCGCCACCGAGCGGCCCGGGGCAGTAGCGGCCGCCGATGCCGGTGGAACGGCCGGAAAGCGGATGCCCGCCATGCAGGCCATGGACACCAGGGCCACCGCGAACAGCGCCAGGTAGGCCCCGGTGAACGGAACGGAGACCAGGTCGCGCGTGTGGTTGGCCAGGTTGGGGCCGGCCACCGCGCCCAGCAGGCCGCCGGCCATCACCAGCGACATGGCCGTGTCCCGCTGCGGCGCAGGCACTATTTCGGCCGCTGCGAAGCGGTAGAGCTGGCCGTTGGCGCTGTAGTACCCCGCCATGACCGTGGCCGCGCACAGCAGCCAGAAAGAGTGCATCCACACCGCCAGCGCGCACAGCAGTGCCGACGCCGCCGCCACGGCCAGCCCGATCTGGAAGGATGCCTGCCGTCCCCAGCGCCACTGGGCACGGGCCACTGGGCCGGTGGACAGCGCGCCACCCACCACGTAGCCCATCACCGGCAGGGTGGCCATCCACCCTCGGGGAGCGAGCTGCAGGCCCACCAGCCCGTTGATGGCGATGAAGACGACGTTGTTGGTGAGGAACAGCCCCTGGCAGAGGGCGAGCAGGCCCAGCGGGCGGCGATGGGAGGAGGTCATGGCCGGATCTTGCTGGCTTCCATGGTGTCAGGGTCAAGCGCTTCCTCGACGGTCCGGTTGCGGCCACCCTGCTTGGCAGCATAGAGCGCCCGGTCGGCGCGTTCCAGCGTTTCCTCGATGGGGTGCCGGGGGCGATGCAGCGCGAACCCGATGGACACGGTGATGCGCAGATGGCCGGCTCCCTCGCCGTCGCCGCGGTCCGCCGGCACCGCGAGTGCGGCCACGGCCTCCCGCAACCGCTCCAGCAGCGCACGGGCGGCCTCGGGCGGCGTGTTGCACAGCATGAGCACGAATTCCTCGCCGCCCCACCGGGAAATCACGTCTCCGTCGCGCACGCAGCGGCGTACCGTCTTGGCGAAAGCCTGCAGCACGCGGTCGCCCGCGGCGTGGCCGTGGGTATCGTTGACGGCCTTGAAATGGTCCACGTCCAGCAAAGCGATCACGAGCGGAAACCCCGACCGGACCGCGCGCCGCTGTTCCAGCCGCATCAGCTCCAGCATGTGGCGGCGGTTGAGCAGGCCGGTGAGTTCGTCGTGCGTGGCCAGTTCCCGGATGTGCTCCAGTGCGCGCCCCAGGTCGTGCTTCTGGCGGCGCAGTTCCTCGCGCGTGGCCTGCAGGCGCGTGGTGAGGAAGGTGCTGCCCAGCAGCACCACGGCCGTCATGATGCCGTAGGCCACCGACAGGCCGGAGGAGTGGCCCGGCTCGTCGCGCAGTTCCACCGACACCGTGGCCAGGCCGAACGCGGCCATGGCGTAGAGCATCACGCCGAACATCTGGCGCGTGGACAGCCCGAACATGCCGAACATCAGGATCACGGCCAGGATCGGCAGGGCGATGCCGCGGGCCTGGCCGCCGATGGCATAGGCCGCGGCATTGCAGGCGATGGCATAGACGATCTGCGGCAGCGTCAGGGAGGGGTCCGACCAGCGCAGCGATATGCCGCTGCGGATCAGGGCATACACCACCAGCAGTCCTCCGGCCGAGAGGGCCGTCCATATCCGGACCGGCCCCGGCTGGGCCAGTCCAGCGCCCACCGCGATGTGCATCGCCGCGATGCAGCAGGCCATCAGCAGCGCCGCCAGCCCGGCCATGGAGAGCCGGATGCGCTGGCGGGGCTCGGTGGTGAGCAGGACGTCGAGCAGGCGTGATTCCAAGGGAGTCCTTCCAGGCAGTCCGCTGGGCGGGGAGCGCGCTGGTGTTGCGTGGCCACTTCCAAGCGTCGGGCTGGCTGTGTCTTTTAACCGAGGATCGCGTTTAAGGCCATCGGGGGAATTCGGAGGATTCCTGGAAAATATGATAAATGACGTATTTGTGACGCAAAAATTGTCAGAGATGTGATGAAATCACAAGCTTTGTTTTTAATCAAAAGAGCAAGTACGATGAAGAAAGTCTATGCAGGCGGAATGATCGCGATCGCTGCGACCGCCGCGTCCGCTGCGCCTGTCAATGTCACCATCGCCAGTACCGCCAACTACAGCGGCACCGACGACTACACCGCGTGCGCGACGGCATCCAGCCTGTGCGTCAATTTTTCCACCAGCCAGAATGTGTCCGGCACTTTCCGGATCGCCTCCACGCTGCCGGCGAATGCCAACAACCTGGAGGTGGGTTCCCTCGTCACGTCGTACAGCCTGTCTTCCGGCCCGGACACCATCTCGTCCACCAATGCCAACGCTCGGCTGAATTCCGTCAGGGTTTCCACGGACGGCTCTGGAAACATCACGTCCGTCGGTTCGGTGGAAGCGATCCTCTGGCTGACGGGCTCCAACCCCCACGCCGCCGGTAGTCGCTACTCCATCATCACCACCTTCATGACCTTCGCCTCCGCGCTGCACAATCGCAACTGCACGACCGTCGCTGTGGCCGACAGCGGTGCCGCCGATAGCTGTACTGGAGGTTCGGACGATTCATCCCGCAGCCGAGGCAGGGGGGCCAGCGTGAGCTTTTCCTTCGCGCCCGATCCTGCTCCGGCTCCTGCTCCTGCTCCTGCTCCTGCTCCTGCTCCGGCTCCGGCTCCGGCTCCTGCTCCGGCTCCGGCTCCGGCTCCGGCTCCGGCTCCGGCTCCGGCTCCGGCTCCGGCCCCGGCCCCGGCCCCGGCTCCCATCCCCACACTCTCGCAATGGGGTCTTGTGCTCCTGTCTTCCATGCTTGCGGCATTCGCTGCGGCGGTCCGGGGACGCCGCCGTGAGGAATCCGGCAAACCCAACGCGTAAAAACCAGTCCGCGAAAGCGGACTGGTTTCAGGCCGATGCCATCATTGCCGCCACTTCATGAGGCAGCAGGGTGCATTCAGCCCTGGAGCGCTGCCAGCTGCGGCACGCCGCGCCGCTTGGCCACGGCGATGGGCGGCGCCCAGCGCGAGCCCTGGGGCTTCTTGCTGGTCACGAGCGTGATCTCGGCCGGCTCGAACACTTCCAGGTTGTGGGTGATGGGGGTGGTCAGCACGTATTGCGCCTGTGTGGAGCGCAGGAAGTGGCCCACCAGCTGGATGTTGCGCACGTCCAGGTGGGCGAAGGGCTCGTCGATGAAGACGAAGCCGCCCGAGCCGCTTTCCTCGTCCTTGAGCAGGCCCACGAGCAGGATCAGCGACTTGATGACCTGCTGGCCGCCCGACGCCTCCCCGTCGTTCATGCCGATGCTGCCCTTGCCGTCGAACGCGAAATGCACCTTGAGCCCGGCCTGCGCGAGCACGGTGTCGTCGTTCTCCAGCAGGGGCAGGTCGGCCGCCACCTCCACGCCCGCCAGGGCGCCTAGTTCCTGGATGTTCTTGCGGTAGCGCCGCACGGTGCTGCGCAGCACCTCGATATAGCTTTCGCGCGCGTTCATCACGGCCGTGCCGGCCTGGGCGTTCTTGACCTGGTGGTCCGACAGGCTTGAGGCCTGCTCGCGCACGGTGGCTTCCATGCGGCGGTAGCGTTCCTCCACGGTGGCGTCCTGCTCCCAGGTGCCCTGTTCCAGCTCCTGCTCGACGGCGGAGAGCCGCAGCTTTGCCTGGGTGTCGTTCACGTATTCGTCCACGAGTGCGCTCAAGGTCTCGGCGGCCGTCCAGCGGGCGGGGAACTGGCGCCGCTGCGCCTGGCTGCGCGCTGCGGCTTCCACGTGTCCGCGGCGGCGCGCGGTCCATTCCTGCGCGGCGCGTTCGGTATCGCCGCGTGAGCGCCGCAGCTGTTGCTCCAGCCGCTGGTGCTCGTCCGTGAAGGCCCGGTGGCGGTCGTGCGCACGCGTGGCCTCGGTGTCCAGGCGCTGCCAGCGCTGGGCTGCGGCGATGCGCGCCTGCCTGGCCGCCGGCAGTTCCTCGCGCGCCTGGGCGAATTCCTCGCTGCGGCGTGCCAGCTCTTCCGCGGCACTGTGGCCTTCGAGCGCGCGGCGGGTATCGGTGATCTGCCGCTTCAGGGCCATGAGCCGGTCGAGCACGGGCGCGAGCTGGCCGTCGATCTGCGCGAGATCCCGCTCGGCGGCGGCGCGGCGCGCCTGCACGGCGGCAGCGCCGAACTGGTGGTCGCGCGGCTCCACCCACATGGACCGCGCCCCGCGTCCGTCGTGCATGTACGCCTGGGGCGTGATCCAGGTGCCGCCCAGGCGCTTGCCTTCGCGCGGGTCGGCCACGCAGCGCAACTGCTGCAGCTGCTGCACCAGCCAGCGCGGCACGGGCGCGGTGAAGCGCACATGCGCGAGCAGGGTACCGGGCTCGCCGCGCAACGGCTTCTCGCCGGGGCCGACCAGGTAATGGCGGTAGCGCTCGCGCTCGCCGATGTCGTAGGCCTCGGCCAGGTCGCTTTCCTTGTCGAGCAGCACCACCCAGCGGTGGCCGCGCAGCACGCCTTCGATGGCGGCGCGCCAGGCCTCGTCCGCCACCTCGATCACCTCGGCCACGAACTGGTGGCCGATGCCCTGCGCCGTGAGGCGCCTGCGGAACTGCTGCACCTCGGGCGGCAGGGGCGGCAGCGCCTGGCCTTCGAGCGCCTTGAGGGCGTCCTGCGCGATCCGGCGGCGCTGTTGCAGCGCGGAGCGCTCGTCCTGCGCGGCGGACTCCTGCTCCTGCAGCTGGCGCAGGTGCGCCTGCAGCTCGTCGGCGTTGCTGCCCTTGTCCACCAGCGCGAGCAGTTCGGCCTCGCGTTTGGCCAGTTGTTCGAGCGGTGCCTCGTGGCGCGTGGCGTCGTCCAGGGCCGAGCGCGCTTCGTCGCGTTCGGCGCGCAGGCGCTCGGCATCGGCCTGGGCCCGCGTGCTTTCGTCCAGCAGCGTGAGCAGGCGCTTGTTCTGCGCGGCCTGTTCGGCGAGCGCCGCGCGGTGCTGCGTCTTCTGGCGGCGCAGTTCGCGTGCCTGCTTCGCCAGGCCTTCGCGCTCGCCGTGCCAGCCGAGCACGGGCAGGACCTCGGTGCCCAGGCGCTCGCGCTCGGCCAGCTTGAGCTGCCAGGCCTTGTAGCTGGCGACGCGGTTCTGCAATTCGGACAGCTGCGTGCGGCTGTGGTCGAGTTCACGCTCGGCTTGCACCATCTCGCGCGAGAGCTGCTGCTGGTGCTCGCGTGCCTGGTCGTAGGCATCCAGCACCTGCTGGTCGCCGAACACGTCGAACACGAGCCGCAGCAGTTCGCGCGGGCTGAATTCGCACAGCCGGTCGGTCTGCCCCTGCTCGAGCGACAGCACGCGGGCGATCGCCGGAGACAGCCCGGCCGCACCGAGCACGCGGCCCCAGGCTTCCACGCCCATGAAGCCGAGGTCCTTCTCGGGCGTGTCGCGCAACTGCTCGATCGACACATCGCCATCGAGCAGGCAGTAGCGCCGCTGCCAGTCGCCGCCGTTCTTGTCGATGCGGCAGGCGAGCGTGACCTGGTCGGCGTACAGCAGCCGCCGTGCGAAGGGCCGGCTGGAGGTCTGGCGGCCCTGCGGGCGGTTGTCCACCACGGCGCGCAGCCACGCGGTCTGCGCGCCGGCATGGCGGGCATAGGTGCGGTAGTCGCGCGGGGCCGAGCAGCGCAGGCCCAGCAGCGTGCGCATGGCGTCCAGCAGCGTGGTCTTGCCCGAGCCGTTGGGGCCGGCGATGGTGATGATGGACGCGTCCAGCGGCAGCGCGACGCGCTGGCAGTAGTCCCAGTGGACGAGTTCGAGGGTTTGCAGGTGGAACATGGGCGGGTGGAGAGGCCCGGTCAGGCCGTGGGGGTCTCGGACCCGGAGGAAGAGGGAGCGGCAACCGCCGCGTCCGGCGTCGGCGGCGCTGCGGCACGTTCGCGCGCGAGCACGTCGGCCAGCGCGCCGTCGAGGATGCGCGGCGCGAGCACGTCGTAGTCGAGCAGCACGTCCAGCAGCGGGCCTTCGCCGATCTCGTCCTGGCGCCGCGTGATGAAGCCGTGGCGTTCCAGCAGCTTGAGGTTGGCGTCCAGGCGCAGCTTCTTGCCGAGCTGGTTGCCATAGTCCTCCAGCAGCGTCTTGTACGACAGCACGGGACTGACGAGCCGGGCGGAGGGCAGGGGCTTGGCGCCGGGGAAGAAGTCGTTCTGGCCGTCGCCTTCGGCTTCGGTGCGGCTGGTCTGGCGCTCGCGCTTCGGTAAAACGATGAGCGCCCAGAGCACCACCAGCAGGGCCTGCGCATCGCGCGGCAGGTCCAGGTTGTTGTTGGCGTTGAGCGCACCTTCGCCGAGCACGGCATTCTGCGCGGGCTGCAGCAGCGCGAGGCTGACGTGGTCGGCGTAGATGCTGTCCACGAAGCGCAGCCCGGATTGCGCCAGGCGTTGCTCGACCTGCGCGAAGAGTTCGGCATCGACCAGCGCGCGCTTGACCCGCGGGTGGCTGCGCGGCAGCCAGCGGCGCGTGAGGAGTTCTGCGATCAGCAGGGCGGCGTCGTCCATGGGCAGCGGTCCATCCGGAAACGAAAAAAGGCAGTCAGGAAAAAACGAAACTAAAACGGTGGCAGGCAGCGGGCCGCGGCCTCAGCCGGCGGTATCCGGCGGAGTGTCCGCAGGCACCAGCCGGCCCCGGCTCACCAGTTCCACCTGCGGGTGGTCCAGGGCCTGGATGGCGGCCTCCCATTCCACGCGCCAGGGCTGGCGCGCGAGCGCCCCGGTGGCGCCGGGCAGCACGCCGGCCTGCGGATCGCCCAGCAGCGGCAGCAGCTGGGCCTTGTACGCCACCTGGGCATAGCGTGCGGAATGCGGCTCGGCGCCGAGCAGCGCGGCGGCCACGTCGCGCGGCGCGCCGGCCGCTTCCCCGGCGGGCGCTTCCAGCGTCCAGGCCGCCAGCAGATCGGACAGATCGCCCAGTTCGCGCGGCAGGGCCACGGCGGCCAGCGTTCCGGCCGGGGCTTCCTGGGCGCCGGGCAGGTCTTCCGCGGGGCCCTGGGTGGGGCGGTCGCGCTCGAACTCGGCCTCGGTCACATCCAGCAGTTCGTGCGGGGCCAGCGCGCACAGGCCGGCCGGCACGGCCAGCGCGGTGTCGAGCAGCGCGGCGGGCTGGCGCAGCGTCTGCAGCCAGCGCTTCACGTCGGTGCTGGTGATGCCGGTGGTGCCGAGCGTCACGCGCTGGCGGTCCACCTGCTGCAGCGCGCGGTTGAACTGGCTGGCCATCGCCAGCAGGCGCGATTGCGCCTGGCCCAGCGCACGGGCCGCGCGTTCCATGGCGATATGCCCGTGGGCATGGCCGATGATGGCCGTGATGGCGTCTGACGCCCGGTCGATCAGCACGGCCGCGCGGTCGTAGCGCTGGCGCGCCGCGCGCAGCCGGAACTCCGAACCGCTCGCGATCGCGTCGGCGAACTCGCCATGCAGCCGGGTGAGCTGCGCCTGCAGCATCTGCAGCTGCCCGGCGTCGAGTGCCCCCAGCTGGTTCGCGCCCACGACCTGCCCGAGCAGCGCGGCCAGTTCGCCGCCTTCGGCGTCCTGCCCGGCCGCGTCGCCGCTGGCCAGCGGCGCCAGCAGGCCGGCCACGCGCTGCGCCAGGGGCGGCAGGGTGTAGGCGCGCAGGCTGTCGTCCCAGGCCAGCAGGCCCACGTCGCGGAAGCGCTTGAGCACGGTGTCCAGCGCCTCGGGCCGCAGCGCGTGGAAGAGTTCGTCGATGCGCTCGCGCGACAGCTGGGACTCGCCCTGGCGGGCGAGTTGCAGGAACACCCACAGGCGCAACTGCACCAGCGCGGCGGGGCCGTGGAACAGCCCGCTCAGCGCCTGCGACAGCTCCTGTTCGCGCGCGATGCGCCAGAGCAGGGGATCGTCCGTGGCGGCGTCCGTGTCGCGGAAGAAGTCGAACAGGGCGCCCGCCGCCTCGTCCGGCCCGCCGGGCAGCAGGGCATCGGCGTCCGCCAGGTCCGCCCAGGGGGCTTCGGTGCCGGGAGCCGGGGTGGAAGATTCCATGCGCGCCGCCATCATGCGCAGGCCAGCAGCGAAAGCGCCGCCACCGAGGCTGTCTCGGCGCGCAGCACGCGCGGGCCGAGGCTGGCGGGCAGGAAACCGCGCTCCAGCGCGAGGTCTTCCTCGTGCGGGGCCAGGCCGCCTTCGGGGCCGTGCAGAACCTGCACGCAGGCGGCGCCCGCTGCGGCGTCATGCAGCGGCCGGCTGCCTTCGCGCAGCGACAGCACCAGCCGCGCGGCATCGGGCGCGGGGGGCAGCCGCAGCCAGTCCGCCAGCGGCACGGGGGCTTCCACCTGCGGCACGCGGTTGCGCCCGCACTGTTCGCAGGCCGCCGCGGCGATCGCCTGCCAGTGCGCCTGCCGCTTGAGCGCCCGCTCCCCGGAGAGCTTGAGCACGCTGCGGGCCGCCGCCACGGGCTGGATGCGTGCCACGCCCAGTTCGGTGGCCTTCTCCACGAGCCAGTCCATGCGTTCGTTGGCCGGCATGCCCACGACCAGGTGGACGCTGCGGCCGGCCTCACGCTCGACCGGGTCGTGCGCGCCTACCAGAACCTCGACATCGGACCGGCCCATGCGCGCCACCGTGGCGGCGTACTCGCCGCCGCGCCCGTCGAACAGCGTGATCGCGTCGCCGGGCTGCAGGCGCAGGACCTGCACATGGCGCGCGGCAGCGGGCGGCAGCGCCAGCGCGGCTCCGCTGGACAGCGGCTCGGGGCAATGGAAGCGGGGAATGTTCACGCTGGCGTCGTCGGTGTTGCGGATGATGGAGTGGGGAGTGCGGTGGGTGGCACCCGGTGTTCCGGGGCAAGGCCCGGGAGCCCGGGCCGGCCCCTTCAGACCCGGCCGAAGGCGTAGCCGGCCACGGCTTCGGTGCCCTCGACGGCGTCGATGAGCCGCAGCAGCGGCACGAGTTCGCGGTAGCGGCCTGCCGTGGAGCGGATGTAGCCGATGAAGCGGGGCGTGTCGGCCAGGTAGCGGGGCTTGCCGTCGCGCAGCGTGAGCCGCGCGAAGATGCCGGCCACCTTCAGGTGGCGCTGCAGGCCCATCCATTCGACGGCGCGGTAGAACTCGCCGAAGTCGTCGCCCCAGCCGGAAGCGCTGCCGCTGCCGAGAATGCCCGCACGCCGGGCCTTTTCCCAGTAACGTACGGTAATGTCGATGACGAAATCCTCGTCCCAGCTGATGAAGGCATCGCGCAGCAGGCTGGCGATGTCGTAGGTGACGGGGCCCCACACGGCATCCTGGAAATCCAGCACGCCCAGGGGCGCGCCGGCCTCGGTGGGCACCATCAGGTTGCGCATCATGAAGTCGCGGTGCACATGGACCGACGGCGCGGCGAGGTTGGCCGAGACGATGGCGTCGAACGCGCGCGCCAGCGTCGCCTGCTGTCCGTCGTCCAGTGCGACGCCCCGGTGGCGCGCCAGGTACCAGTCGGGAAACAGCGCCAGTTCGCGCCGCAGCAGCGCGGCGTCATAGGGCGGCAGCGTGTCCGGCTTCGACGCCTGCTGCCACTGCAGCAGCACGTCGGTGGCCTGCAGGTACCAGGCGTGGGCATCGGCCGGGAGCGCCGGGTCGAGGCGCTCGATCACCGTTTCGCGGCCCAGGTCGGACAGCAGCATGAAGCCATGGGCTTCGTCCCATGCCAGGATCCGCGGCACGTTCAGGCCCGCCTCGGCCATCAGCCGCTGCACGTGCGCGAAGGGGCGGCAGTCCTCCTTGTCCGGCGGGGCGTCCATGACGATGCGGCTCGCGCCATCCACGCCATCGATGCGCAGGTAGCGGCGGAAGCTCGCGTCGGCGGAGGCAGGGCGCAGGCTGGACGGCACCAGGCCGTGCGCAGCCACCAGCGGAGCCAGCCATGCATCGAAGGCGGCGCGGCGGGAGGGATCGGGCCACGCGACGGCGTGGGCTCCGGCATCGGCGGCCGGGGAGGGGGGACGGGGGTGGCTCATGGATAATCCGATTTTACAAACCCGGTCTCTCCCGTCCGGGTGGCCTGCGGTGCCCGCCCCGAGCGGGCGCGCCGCCGACCGGTTGAATCCATGGACCTTTCTTCCTTGCCCGATCCCCTCCGACCGACGCATTCCCGCCTGCCTGCCCGCCGCCGGAACCGTGCCGACCCCCCGCGGTTCGAGCAGCGGGCGCTGGCTCGCCTGGCCGCCTGGATGGTGTGCGGGCTGCCGCTGGCAGCGCTCGCGCAGACCGAACCCGGCCCCGGCGCTGCGGCCGAGCCCGCTCCCGCCCTGCGGGCCAGCCCGCTGCTGCAGGAGAAGATTCCCGAGGACGTGCGGCCGAAGCTGCCGATCTTCGTGCGGGGCGACCATGTCTCCGGCCAGCCCGACATCAACGCGACCGTCGAGGGCAATGCCGAGCTGCGGCGCGGCGACACCATCATCCACGCCGACAGGCTCGACTACGCGGTGCCCGACGACCTCGCCAAGGCGCGCGGCAACGTGCGCATCAACCGCGCCGGCAACGTGTACGAGGGTTCGCTGCTCGAATTGCAGGTGGACGCGTTTTCCGGGTTCTTCGACGACGCCAGCTACCGCTTCCTCGCGAATGGCGCCTATGGCGACGCACGCCGCGTGGACTTCATCGACCGCGACCGCGCCGTGGTCCACGAAGCCACCTACACCACCTGCCAGAAGGACGACGAATCCACCTGGAAGCCGGCCTGGATCGTGCGCGCCCGCAGCATCAAGATCGACAACGCCGAACAGGTGGGCACGGCCGAAGGGGGCGTGCTGGAGTTCCAGGGCGTACCCGTCCTGCCGGTGCCCGGCAGCTTCACGTTCCCGCTGTCGGACAAGCGCAAGACCGGCCTGCTGCCGCCCACCGTGGGCATCGACAGCGTGAGCGGCGTCGTGTATTCGCAGCCCTACTACTGGAACATCGCGCCCAACCGGGATGCCACCATCACGCCCACGGTCATGTCCAAGCGCGGCGTCAGCACCAGCGGCGAATTCCGCTACCTGGAACCGACCTACAACGGCGAGATCCGGGGCGACTACATGCCCTCGGACCGGCTGCGCGACCGCGACCGCTGGGCACTGGGCCTGAAGCACCGCGGCACCTTCGACACCGGCATCGGCGGCATCGGCCTGAACGTGGATGCGACGCGCGTGAGCGACGACAACTACTGGCGCGACTTCAGCACCCGGACCAACGGCGGCATCAGCCAGCTCACGCAGCGCCTGCTGCCGGCGGATGCGTCCCTGTCCTGGGGCGGCTACGACATGTCGCTGAGCCTGCGTACCCTCAAGTGGCAGGTCCTGCAGGACGTGAACGCGCCCATCGTGCCGCCGTACGACCGCATGCCCCAGATCCATTGGGGCTACACGCCGTCGTCGCTGCCCGGCGGCTTCGACGCCAGCGTCGAGGCCGACTACACCGACTTCCGCGCGGACCGTGCGCTCACCGGCCAGCCCAATGCCCGCCGCAGCTATGCCATGGCGCAGTTCAGCCGGCCGTTCCTGGCGCCGGGCGGGTTCATCACGCCGCGCGTGCAGTTCCACGCCACGCAGTACGACTTCGACAGCGCCCTCACGGCGACGGGGCAGCGCACGGCATCGCGCGCGCTGCCCACCTTCAGCCTGGACAGCGGCCTCGTGTTCGAGCGCGACGCGCGCTACTTCGGCCGCAACTTCGTGCAGACGCTGGAGCCGCGAGCCTTCTACACCTACACGCCGTACCGCGACCAGAGCATGATCCCGGTGTACGACACGGCGGCGAACGACTTCAACTTCGCCACCATCTACACCGAGAACGGCTACAGCGGCAACGACCGCATCGCCGACAACAACCTGCTCACGCTGGGTGTCACCACCCGCCTGCTGGACCCCGACGACGGCGGCGAGGCGGCCCGCTTCGGCATCGCCCAGCGCCTGCGCTTCAGCGACCAGAACGTGGTCATGCCGGGCGAGGCGCCCGTGAGCGAGCGCCTCTCGGACGTGCTGCTGGGGGCCGGTATCAACTGGACGCGCCAGTGGGGCTTCGACTCCACCGTGCAGTACAACCCCAAGACCGGCCGCTCCATCCGCTCCACCATCGGCGCGCGCTACAACCCCAGCGACTACCGCGTCATCAACGCGGCCTACCGCTTCCAGCGGGGCACCAGCGAGCAGATCGACGTGGGCTGGCAGTGGCCCATCAACGACCTCTGGGGCGACAAGGGCCAGAACCTCGGCCCGGGCCGCGGGCAGGGCGGTGGGCGCTGGTACTCCGTCGGCCGCCTGAACTACAGCCTGCAGGACCGCAAGCTCGTGGACACGGTCATCGGCTTCGAATACGACAGCTGCTGCTGGATCGGACGCGTGGTGCTCGAGCGCCTGCAGAGCAGCGTGACCACGGCCACCACCCGGCTGCTCTTCCAGATCGAGTTCGTGGGCTTCTCCCGCCTCTCGCTGGGTTCCGACCCGATCCAGACGCTCAAGCAGAACATCCCGCGCTACCAGTACCTGCGCGAGCCGGTGCCTGCGCCGAGCCGGTTCACGAACTACGACTGACGGCCGCAGTCCAAGACCCATCGCCCCGATCCGCATCCGACGCTTTTCCATGAACCATCGAGCATTCATCCTGGGCCTCGCGGGCTTCGCCGCCGCCATCGTTTCCGTCGCACCCGCGGGTGCGCAGGGGCTGCGCCTGCCCGGCGGCGCGGGGCTGCCGGCACCGTCGGCATCGCCATCGCTGCGCGCCGCGCCCCAGATCACCCTGCCGGATCCGGGCCCTTCGGCGCGTGGCGCCCAGGCGGCCCGCCAGGCCGACTTCATCGTCGCCGTGGTGAACACCGAACCGATCACGAACAACGAAGTGCAGGCCCGCCTGGCGCGCGTGGAGCACCAGCTGGCCGCCCAGGGCGGAGAGCGGCCTCCGCGGCAGGTGCTCGCCCGCGAGGTGCTCGAGCGCCTGATCAACGAGAAGATCCAGGTGCAGATGGCCATCGAGAGCGGCATCAAGGTGGACGACTACGCAGTCTCCCAGGCCGAGCAGTCCGTGGCCCGGCAGAACAGCGTGAGCATCCCGGAAATGCAGCGCCGCCTCGCGGCCGACGGCATCAGTCCGGAGCGCTTCCGCAGCGAACTGCGCAACCAGATGCTGATCCAGCGGCTGCGCGAGCGCGACGTCGAGTCGCGCGTGCGCGTGACCGATCTCGACGTGGACCAGTACATGCGCGACCAGCAGCAGTCCGCGATATCGGATCCGTCCAAGATCGAGCTGAACCTCGCCAACATCCTCATCTCCGTGCCGGAGAACGCCACGCCGGACGTGGTGGAGCAGCGCCGCCAGCGCGCGCAGCAGGCCGCCGACCGCGTGCGGGGCGGCGAGGATTTCGCCAAGGTGGCGCGTGAACTCTCCGATGCCCCCGATGCCCCCATCGGCGGCGAACTGGGCCTGCGCCCGGCCGACCGCTACCCGGACCTCTTCCTGCGGACCGTCCAGCAGGTGCCCGTGGGCGGCATCGCCGGCCCGGTGCGCTCGCCGGCCGGTTTCCACGTGCTGCGGGTGCTGGAGCGTTCGCGCGCCGGCATTCCCTCCTCGGCCGTGCAGACCCACGTGCGCCACATCCTGCTGCGCACCGGGCCGCAGCTGACCGAGGCCGCAGCCGCGGAGCGGCTGGCGGAGTACCGCCGCCGCATCCTGTCGGGCCAGGCCGATTTCGCCACGCTCGCGCGCGAGCACTCCCAGGACGGCAGCGCCAAGCAGGGCGGTGACCTGGGCTGGGCCGGCCCGGGCCGCTACGTGCCGGAGTTCGAGGAGGCGGTGGAAGCGCTCAAGCCGGACGAGATCAGCCAGCCCATCGTGTCGCGCTTCGGCGTGCACCTGATCCAGCTGCTGGAGCGGCGCGAGGCCAAGCTCACGCAGCGCGAGCAGCGCGACATGGTGCGCGATGCCGTGCGCGAGAAAAAGCTCGAGGAAGCGTTCACCAACTGGGCCCAGGAAGCCCGTGCCCGCGCCTACGTGGAATACCGCGACGCGCCGCAATGAAGCACATCCCGCGCAAGCGCTTCGGCCAGCACTTCCTGGCCGACCAGGCCATCATCGACGCCATCGTCCGTGCCATCGCGCCGGCACCCGGCCAGCCGATGGTGGAGATCGGCCCGGGCCTCGCCGCGCTCACGCAGCCGCTGGTCGAGCGGCTCGGGCGCCTGACGGTGGTGGAACTGGACCGCGACCTCGCCCAGCGCCTGCGCAGCCACGGGCAGCTCGACGTGATCGAGTCCGATGTGCTCAAGGTGGATTTCTCCGCGGTGGCCGCGAACCTGGGCGCTACCCGCCTCCGGATCGTGGGCAACCTGCCCTACAACATCTCCACCCCGATCCTCTTCCACCTGCTCGAGCACGTGGACGTCGTCGAGGACCAGCACTTCATGCTGCAGAAAGAGGTCATCGACCGCATGGTGGCCCAACCCGCCACCAGCGACTACGGCCGCCTTTCGGTGATGCTGCAATGGCGCTACGCCATGGAAGACGTGCTCTTCGTGCCGCCCGAGAGCTTCGACCCGCCCCCGCGCGTGGACAGCGCCGTCGTGCGCATGGTGCCCCATGCCGCTCCCGCGCCGGTCGCGCCCCGGCTGCTCGAGGAACTCGTGCAGGTGGCCTTCAGCCAGCGCCGCAAGCTGCTGCGCCACACCCTCGGCCGCTGGCTCGAAGCCCGCCAGTTCACCGGCACCTTCGACACCCAGCGCCGCGCCGAGGAAGTGCCCGTGGCCGACTACGTGGCGCTGGCGCAGGCTTGCGCTTGAAGTCCTGTTCCAGTCACCCCGCAGCAAGGTGTCGTCACTGCGCTTGGAAACCGGCGCGGCCCAGGCCAGAGACACCGCGCAAGGACCGCCCCGCCGCGCTGGTGTCGTCCCCCTTCCCGTAGCGCGAAGCGCGTTGAGAGAAGGGGCTGAGGGCCGCGGCTCACAGCCTGCCTGCGCAGGCTGGGACGTGCCCGAAGAGCAGCCGCTTCTGGCGGCGGCGCGGAGGTGCGCAGCGCCTCAGGGGGATGTACCGAATCAGGCCGCCGCGAGCCAGTAACCCGCATTGAACGGGCTGCTCATGCGCAGTGCCAGCGGAGAGACATCCACGAGCTTGTCGGTGGGCATCTTCTCGGCGCCTGGGGCGAGAGCGATCTGGATGGGCTCCGCTGCGGCCTCTTTAGCCTCGTTCGCCCGTTCTGCCTGGCTGTTGGATGCAGAACGGGCTACAGAAAAGAATAGAAGCACCGGAAGGCGATCTTGCGGTCGCCCCAGTAGTCCGCCGCTTCACGGAAGATGTCCAGGAGCTGCTCGCGCGCTTCCTTGTCGAACTTCACGGTCGTGGGGATCTGTTCCAGCACCACGATGAAGCCGGGCTGCGGGCCCGATTTATGCAAGGGGTCGGTCATGCAGTCGTACAGCGCATCGAAATTCTTGCCGAAGTGCGCCGGGAACATGAACTGGCTGGCGATGAGTTCCAGGACGTCCTGCTTGGTCTGCGCGTGCGCGAGGTTGGCATAGAGGAAGTGCTGGCCCAGCGCCTGGGCGGAGGCCTGCAGATCCTGCACGCGGAAGGCCCGGATCGACTGCACGATGTTGGGGCGCACGCCGCGCAGTGGGTTGTCCTGGTCGGTACGAAGTGGCATTTCCATCTCCGCTGCTCTTTCTTTATGTAGTCACCAATGAGGAATATCGCCGGAAACCGCCCGGATGGCACGGTTTCTCAGGAAAAGAGTCGGCAGGCCTGCGATCGTTCAGTGCATCGGCTCCTGCCCGCTGGGCTCGGAGGCCAAGTCATTCCACGATCTTCCGAAAGCTCGCGTAGTGGTCGCTGGTGTAGTAGCAGGCGTCCGGCGTGCGCGGGGGGCCGCCGCATACGATCCGCCGTGCACCACGGTTGCTCGCTCCCGGTGTCCTGACGGTGTATTCCCGGTAGTAGCCCCGCTTGTGCGGGGGCAACAGGCGTTCCCGGTTGCCAAAGACGCTGCCGTCCTTGTCGTGGGGAAAGGGGCCGCCTTCGCGGATGAGACTGAAGGTGGCGCGTCCTTGCGGGGGAAGTTCGGCCAATGCGATGGTGTCGGTTCCGCCCGGGGACGGAGCATTCCGGGCTTCCCCCGAGAGAGGGGCCAGAACGAACGCGGCACCCAGAGCGTATGCAATACCTGCCGTGTACGCCCGGATGGCGATGGCCTTCAGCATCAACTACACCTTTCAGAAACTACGGGTTTACCCGAAATTTCGAGCCAGTAGTGTGACGTAAAGACCCCCAAAAAGCAAGCGCCTGCCCAAAAAATGGGCAGGCGCCGAAGGGTTTCGGAGCGCCTTAAAGTTAGCGCTCGCTATGGCCGGGCCGTTCAGCGCGCGGCGTTGGCGTCGGCCACCGTCAGGGCTGTCATATTGACGATGCGCCGCACGGTCGCGCTGGCGGTGAGCACGTGCACCGGCTCGGCCGCGCCCAGCAGCACGGGGCCGATGGCGATGCCGCCGCCGGCCGCGGTCTTGAGCAGGTTGTAGGAAATGTTGGCGGCATCGATGTTGGGCAGCACCAGCAGATTGGCACTGCCGGCCAGCGTGCTGTGCGGCATCACCTGGGTGCGCAGGGCGGCATCCAGGGCCACGTCGCCGTGCATCTCGCCGTCCACCTCGAGCCAGGGGGCCTGCACGCGCAGCAGGTCCAGCGTCTGGCGCATCTTGACTGCGCTGGGCTGGTTGCTCGAGCCGAAGTTGGAGTGCGACAGCAGCGCCGCCTTGGGCTTGATGCCGAAGCGCATCATTTCCTCGGCCGCCATCACGGTGATCTCGGCGAGCTGTTCGGCCGTCGGGTCGTAGTTGACGTGCGTGTCCACCAGGAAGACCTGGCGGTCGGGCAGCAGCAGCCCGTTCATGCAGGCGTAGGTGTTCACGCCGGCGCGCTTGCCGATCACCTGGTCGATGTAGTTCAGGTGGTGCGCGGTGTGTCCCCAGGTGCCGCAGATCATGCCGTCCACCTCGCCCTTGTGCAGCAGCATGGACGCGATCAGCGCCAGGCGGCGGCGCATCTCGATCTTGGCGATGGGCACGGTGATGCCCTTGCGCTCCGTCATCCGGTGGTAGGTCTGCCAGAAGTCGCGGTAGCGGTGGTCGTTCTCGACGTTCACCACGTCGTAGTCCACGCCTTCCTTCAGGCGCAGGCCGAACTTCTCGACGCGCTGGGCGATGATGGCCGGCCGGCCGATCAGCGTGGGGCGGGCGATCTTCTCGTCCACCACGATCTGCGCGGCGCGCAGCACGCGCTCTTCCTCGCCCTCGGCGTAGGCCACCCGCTTCTTGGCGGCCAGCTTGGCGGCGTTGACGATGGGCTTCATCATCGTGCCGGAGGCATAAACGAAAGTCTGCAGGTGGTCGCGGTAGGCGTCCATGTCGGCGATCGGGCGCTGGGCCACGCCGCTGTCGGCGGC
Source organism: Paracidovorax avenae (assembly GCF_040892545.1). Classification (NCBI taxonomy): domain Bacteria; kingdom Pseudomonadati; phylum Pseudomonadota; class Betaproteobacteria; order Burkholderiales; family Comamonadaceae; genus Paracidovorax; species Paracidovorax avenae. The sequence continues at coordinate 5,578,304 of NZ_CP156079.1, read as the reverse complement.
GGCCTGGGCCACGGCCGGCGCGATCTTGATCATCAGGCGCGGATCGAACGGCTTGGGGATCAGGTATTCGGGTCCGAAGGCCAGGGGTTCGCCCACGTAGGCCGCGGCCACCACTTCGCTCTGCTCGGCCTGGGCCAGTTCGGCGATGGCGTGCACCGCGGCGATCTCCATCTCCAGCGTGATGGTCGTGGCGCCGCAGTCGAGCGCACCGCGGAAGATGTAGGGGAAGCACAGGACGTTGTTGACCTGGTTCGGGTAGTCCGTGCGGCCGGTGGCCATCACCACGTCGCCGCGCACCGCGTGGGCGTCCTCGGGCGTGATTTCCGGGTTGGGGTTGGCCAGCGCGAAGATGACCGGGCGCGCGGCCATCCTGGCCACCATGGCGGGCTTGAGCACGCCGCCGGCCGACAGGCCCAGGAACACGTCGGCGCCGTCGATGACTTCGGCCAGGGTGCGGGCGTCGGTCTTCTGGGCGAACTGGATCTTGTCCTCGTCCATCAGCTCGGTGCGGCCTTCATAGACCACGCCGGCCAGGTCGGTGACGAACACGTTCTCGCGCTTGAGGCCCACCTTCAGCAGCAGGTTCAGGCAGGCGAGGGCGGCGGCACCCGCGCCGGAGGCGACCAGGCGCACGGAGCCGATGTCCTTGTTCACCACCTTCAGGGCGTTGAGCATGGCCGCCGCCACCGTGATGGCGGTGCCGTGCTGGTCGTCGTGGAAGACGGGGATGTTGAGGCGCTTGCGCAGTTCGCGCTCCACGTAGAAGCACTCGGGCGCCTTGATGTCCTCGAGGTTGATGGCGCCGAAGGTGGGCTCCAGGGCAGCGATGACCTCGACGAGCTTGGCCGGGTCCTTCTCGTTGATCTCGATGTCGAACACATCGACGCCGGCGAACTTCTTGAAGAGGACGCCCTTGCCCTCCATGACGGGCTTGGAGGCCAGCGCACCGATGTCGCCCAGGCCGAGGACGGCCGTGCCGTTGGAGATAACGCCCACCAGGTTGCCGCGCGCGGTGTAGCGGAAGGCGGCGGCAGGGTCCTTGACGATCTCTTCGCAGGGAGCGGCCACGCCCGGCGAGTAGGCCAGCGCCAGATCGTGCTGGTTGACCATCTGCTTGGTGGCGGCGATGGCGATCTTCCCCGGCTTCGGAAACTCGTGGTACTCGAGGGCCGCTTGGCGCAGCAGGGCGCGTTTGTCAGGCGTGGCGTTGACCGGGGGGGTATCGGACATCAAGGGGTCTCCAGCTCTGTGAAGGGCTGCCGGACCTCGCCAGGGAGCGGGCGCTCCAGGACGGGCCGGCGTTTTAGGGTGTGAGATTGTAGTCAGCCTGCCGTAGAAACCCTGGTAAGGAATTCTGCTTAACCAGGGCGAAGCACCCATGACCTGGAAGCGCGGCACCTGGCCGGCCGGGTAGGCACGGGCTGCAACGGTTCTGTCGTGCTGCCGACCTTTTTTGTGCTGTTGTCGTTATTTTTGAATCAATTGGTTTCCAGCTGATGGGTTTTGCGGAGATTTGACGCAATCTGCCGCGAAACTTCGCGCCCGCAGTCATATGCGTGCCGGAGGCTCGAGGCCTCTGCAAACACCCGAAATATTCATTCATTTTTTTTGATGCACCCATGAACGCAGTTCTTTCATGGTCCGGCTGGTTGGTGGCGGCTGGGCTGTCCACTGCGGTCCAGGCCGGGACCAAGGTGCCGCCGGCCATCGACCCCGCCCACTGCCAGTCGCCTGCCGCCGACCTGGTGCTGCCCGCAGCATGGGCGTCCTACCGCGACGCGACGCGCGTGTGTCCCCTGAGCGAACGCCCGGCGGGCAAGGCTCCGGCCCGGGCGCCGGCCAAAGTCCGTCTGGTGGCGGTTTTCACCGATGCCTATTACCGCAACCTGCCGGCCGATGCACCATGGGAGCGCTTTCCCCTGCCACTGCTGGTGGACGAGGCGGGCCGTTGCCTGGCCCGGTTGCCACACCTCTTCCCCGTGGACCCGCCCGAAGACCTCGAGGTGCGCCCGGGCCGCTGGCGCGACGGTATTCCCCAGGAGATCCAGCTGCAGGTGCGCTCGCCTGCGCAGGGCGGCGACTACCGCCTGCCCACCCTGCGGTGGGACAGCGACGCCCGCCTCTACCGTGCCTCCCCCGCGAAGACCGCGGAGGCATCATCGACACAGGACCACACCCCATGCCCGTAGACGGCGCAGCGGTCGCCAAACTCCAGCAGGCCTGTGACAAGGCCGCCGCCCTCTATCCCAATTCCTGCAGCCATTCGGTCTGGTACGTGATCCAGCAGTACCTGCCCGACCAGCCATGGATGAATGCCAATGCGCTCATGGACCATGTGCAGGGCCAGCGCCACTGGCGCTCCGTTCCTGCGTCGCAGGTGGGCGAACTGGCGCGCGGCGGGGCGCTTATCGTCGGCGGCAAGAAGGAACCCGGACATGGGCACGTCATCGTGGTCTATCCCGGTCCCGACAAGGCTGCCGGAGGGTATGCGTACACCCGTAACGGCAAGACGGAAACATTGCGCACCCGCGGCAGCTATCCCCCGGCCATGTCCACGTCCCTCGGTGGCTGGCCCGGCGCCCGCAGCAAGGGCGACAAGACCATATGGGACCCCTGGGCCAGCGATGCCAAGTTCGCACAAGTGACCTTCTGGCAGCTCGTGCAGTAGCCTGCGGGCCCGGGGGCGGTTCGCAGGCCCTGCCTGCGCCGCGCTCACGTTCTCAGGCCGGATCGAGCGGAAACACCGGCCGTCGCACGTTTCTGAACGGAAACAGCGCGTAGTTGGAACTCGTCACCCCGGTGGGGCTGTCGCATTCGGCCAGCGCGTGCGAGAGCGGCACGAACACCGGCCGGCAGTACATGCGCGACTTGAGCAGCACGAAGCGGTGGGCCGTCGGGTCCACTCCCACGCAGGAGAACACGCCCAGGTCCCAGGGTTCGTGCGTGCGCTCGGTCACCACGATGCGCGCCTTGCCCGTGTCGAACAGCACGGTGCGGCCCATGGCGCAGCGCTGGCCGGTGTAGATGGGGCCGGTGACGGTGTATTCGCCGTCGCTGATGGCCACCACCGTGCCTTCGACGGCCACCGGCTCCTTGGCCACGCCGAGCTGGGTGAGCGGCACCTTGTTGCCCAGGCGCACGGTGGTGCGGGCGCCCCTGCCTGCCGCGATCAGTTCGGCGACGGCCTCGGGGTCGCACAGTGGGCCCACGGCGATGTCTTCCAGGCCTTCGGCGAGGGCCGCCTGCAGCACGTCCATCGAATCACAGGTGCCGCCGGACATGCAGTTGTCGCTGTGGTCCAGCAGCAGCACGGGGCGGTCCGCGCCCTCGGCCAGGGCCTGGGCGCGCTGCAACGAGGCATCCAGCGGTTCGCTGTCGTAGATGAATTCCGCGCGCTCGTCCCAGATTGCGGCGGCAATGCGGTCGGCAGCGGCCTGGGCCGGTGCCGGGTCGCCCGCATCGGCGGTGACGACCACGCTCATGCAGGGCGCCTCGATGTCGGCGAGCGAGAAGCCCGCGAACACCGTGGCGGCGGGAATGCCTTCGGCCTCGGCCGCGCGCGCCGAGTCCACCGCGCGCAGCATGGCGCCCTGCAGCGTGGTGCTGCGCAGCGTGTGGCCCATCATCGGCAGCGGGTGCCAGCGCACGGTGTAGCGCGCCCGGCCCTGCAGCATGTCCAGCAGCAGGCGGCCGGCGTGTTCGCCGGTTTCGTACATGTCGATGTGCGGGTAGGTCTTGAAGCCCACCATCACGTCGGCGTGGGCGACCATCTTGGGCGTGATGTTGCCGTGCAGGTCCAGCGCCACGGCCACGGGCACGCCCGGCGCGGCGGCGCGCACGCGCTCCAGCAGGTCACCTTCGCCGTCGGGGCTGTTCTCGGCCACCATGGCGCCGTGCAGGTCCAGCAGGATGGCGTCGCAGCCGGGCGCGGCCTCCACGATGCGGCGGGTGAGCTCGTCGTAGGCGGCGGCATGCACCGGGCCGCTGGGGTTGGCCATGGCCGAGACGGGCGTCACCATCTCGGCGTTCAGGCTGCGGGCGAGGTCGATGAAGGCCGCCATGGCCGTGCGCATGCCCAGGTTGTCCTGCAGTGCCTCCTGTCCGTAGCGGGGCGAGAAGGACTCCAGCGGCGTGGGCACCGGCGAGAAGGTGTTGGTCTCGTGGTTGAGACGCGCGATCAGGAATTTCATCGTCATGCCGCCACCCCCGCGCTGCGCAACATGGCGTGCAGCAGCACGTTGCAGCCGGCCTCCAGGTGCTCGGGTTCTGCGTCCTCGATCTCGTTGTGGCTGATGCCGTCCGCGCACGGCACGAAGACCATGGCCGTGGGGGCCAGGCGCGCGAGGTACACGGCGTCGTGCCCGGCGCCGCTCACCACGTCCATGGCGCTGTAGCCCAGCGCGGCCGCGTCGGCGCGCACGCCTTCGACCAGTTCGGGGGTGAAGGGCTGCGGCGGGAAGTACACCACCTGCTCCACCGCCATCGGCGTGCGGCGAGCGGCGCCGATGCGCTCGCAGGCCGCGCGCAGGGCGGCGTCCATCTGCAGCAGCACCGCGTCGTCGGCGGCGCGCAGGTCCACCGTCATGCGCACGCTGCCGGGAATCACGTTGCGTGAACTCGGGAACACCTCCAGCACGCCCACCGTGCCGCGCGCGTGCGGGGCATGCGCCAGGGCGATGCGGTTCACCTCTTCCACCAGGCTGCTGGCCGCGAGCAGCGCGTCGCGGCGCAGGTCCATGGGCGTCGGGCCCGCGTGGGCTTCCATGCCCTGCACGGTCACGTCGTACCAGCGCTGGCCGAGGGCACCCTGCACCACGCCGATCACGCAGCCGTTGGCCTCCAGCACCGGCCCCTGCTCGATGTGCGCCTCGAAATACGCGCCCACTGCGGGCGTGGGCGCCGCCGTGCCGGCATAGCCGATGGCGGCCAGGGCATCGGCCACGCTGGTGCCCTGGCTATCGCGCTGGGCGAGTGCATGCTCCAGGGTGAAGGCGCCGGCGAACACGCCCGAGCCCATCATCACGGGCACGAAGCGCGAGCCTTCCTCGTTGGTCCACACCGCGACTTCGATCGGGGCCTCGGTCTCGATGCACGCGTCGTTCAGGCTGCGCACCACCTCCAGGCCGGCGAGCACGCCGTAGTTGCCGTCGAACTTGCCGCCGGTGGGCTGGGTGTCGATGTGGCTGCCGGTCATCACGGGCGGCAGGGCATCGTTGCGCCCGGCGCGGCGCGCGAAGATGTTGCCGATGGCGTCGATGCGCACGCTGCAGCCGGCTTCGCGCGCCCAGCGCACGAACAGGTCGCGGCCCTCGCCATCCAGCGCGGTGAGCGCCAGCCGGCACACGCCGCCCTTCGGCGTGGCGCCGATGCGCGCCAGGTCCATCAGCGATTGCCACAGGCGCGCGCCGTTCACGCGGGCCTGCAGCGCAGGGGGGGAAGTCTTCATGTCCACGGTCGGTGATCCTGAATGGGTGCGGGTGTCGTAGAGCGGACAGGTTTCAGGCGAGGCCTACGCCCAGGTAGCGGTCCTTGATGGCCTCGTCGGCCAGAAAGGCGTCGTTGCGGGCCTCGTGCACGATGGCGCCCTGCTCGATGATGTAGTGGCGGTCGGCCAGCTGGGTGCAGACCTCCAGGTTCTGCTCCACGAGCAGGATGGCCACGCCCGCGGCCTTGATGGTCTGCAGCTGGGCCACGATCTCCTCGACGATCACCGGCGCGAGGCCTTCCACGGGCTCGTCGAGCATGAGCAGGCGCGGCGCGTTCATCAGCGCGCGGCCGATGGCCAGCATCTGCTGCTCCCCACCCGAGAGCTGCCCGCCGCCGTTGGTACGGCGCTCCTTCAGGCGCGGGAAGATGCGGTAGATGTCGGCCAGCTGCCAGGGCGACTGCTTGCGCTGGCCCAGCAGCAGGTTCTCTTCCACCGTCAGCAGCCGGAAGATGCCTCGGTGCTCTGGCACCAGGCAGACACCGCGCTGCGCGATGCGGTGCGGGGGCAGGCCCTGCACGTCCTCGCCCTGGAAGCGCACGCGCCCCGCCGTGGGCGGCACCACGCCGCAGATGCTCTTGAGCGTGGTGGTCTTGCCCGCGCCGTTGCGCCCGAGCAGCGTGACCAGCTCTCCATCGTCCACGTGCAGGTCGACGCCCTGCAGCACGTGGCTTTTGCCGTAGTGGGCGTGCAGCCCCTCGATCTGCAGGATGCTTGTCATGCCTTCCCTCCGGTGATCATGTTGCCCAGGTAGGCGCTGCGCACCCGTTCGTCGCTGCGGATCGCGTGTGGGTGACCCTCGGCCAGCACGCGGCCCTGCTGCATGACGGTGACGGTGTCGGAAATGTCCATCACGATGTTCATGTTGTGCTCGATGAGGACCACCGTGTGCTCGTCCTTGAGGCCCTGGATCAGCCGCTTCATGTCGTCCAGGTCGTCGATGCCCATGCCCGATGTGGGCTCGTCGAGGAAGATGGCTTTCGGGCCCGCGGCCAGCGCCATGCCCACCTCGAGCCGGCGCTGCTGGCCGTGCGAGAGGCTGCCCACGGGCGTGTCGGCGTGGCGCTCCAGCCCCAGCCGCGCCAGCACGCGGTCCACCACGTCGGCGCGGGAGCGGGGGCCGACAGGTGCGCTCCAGCAGTTGAGGGCCTGCGCGGGCGCCGTGCCCTGCGCGGCCAGCCGCAGGTTCTCGCGCACCGGCAGCGTGAGGAACAGGCTGGTCACCTGGAACGAGCGCGCCATGCCGCGCTGCACGCGGCGGTGGTCCGGCTCGCGCGTCACGTCGTGCCCGTCGAACACGATGCGCCCGCCGCTCACCGCCTTGGTGCCGGTGAGCATGTGGAACAGCGTGGTCTTGCCCGCGCCGTTGGGGCCGATCACCGAGTGCACGGTGTTTGCGCGCACCTTCAGATCCACGCCCGAGAGCGCGGCGAACTTGTCGTAGCGCTTCTCGACGCCGATGGCTTCCAGCAGGATGGGTGCCGTGCTCATGCCTTGTCTCCCGTGCCGGCAGGGGTGCCGTCCGCGTGGTCCTTCGCGCCGCGCAGGCGGGCCCAGGCCGATTCGAACAGGCCCCAGAGGCCGCGCTGCATCCCTAAGCTGACGACCATCAGCACCACGCCCAGCAGCAGCAGCCAGCGCGGCCACAGGGTGGAGAGCCAGTCGCCCACGATCAGGTAGAAGGCCGATCCCAGCAGCGAGGCCAGCAGGTTGCCGGTGCCGCCGATCACGGTCATCACGAGGATCATCTCGCTCGTGTGGTATTCGGCGCTCGCCAGGGGAGCGATGCCGGTCATCATGGCGTGCAGCGCGCCGGCGAGGCCCGTGACGGCACCCGAGATCACGAACGCCTGCAGCTTCAGCAGCTTGAGGTCGTAGCCGATGGCGCCCGCGCGCTCCTCGTTGTCGCGCACCGCCAGCAGGGTGCGGCCGAAGACCGAGGCCGACACCTTCTGCAGCAGCCAGAAGGCCACCAGGAACACCACCGCCACGAAGCCGTAGTACTGCCAGGGTGAGGCGAGCGGCCACAGCGTGAACCCGCCCACGGCCAGCGACGGGCGCGGGATGTCCATGAGGCCGTTGTCACCGCCCGTGAGGCCGGGCATCGAGTAGGCGAGGAAGTAGAACATCTGCGCGAAGGCGAGCGTCAGCATCACGAAGTAGGTGCCGCGCTGCCGGATGGCGACCCAGCCCACCAGCGCCGCGCCCACCGCGCCCGCCACCACGGCGAGCGCCAGGGCCAGCGGCATGGGCAGGGGCCAGCGCGTGAGCGTGAGGGCGATGGTGTAGCTGCCCAGCCCGAAGAAGATGCCCTGGCCGAATGACAGCAGCCCCGTGTGCCCCAGCAGCAGGTTGCAGCCCATGGCCGCGAGGCCGTAGATCAGCACCTCGCTGGCGAGAGAGCCGGACTGCATGGTGAGTGGCATCGCCAGCACGAACGCCAGCGCCAGCAGCAGGTGGAAATGTTTGCGCAAGATCGTCATGGCGGTGTTCATCCTTTGCGGCCCAGCAGGCCATGCGGGCGCAGCAGCAGCACGGCGGCCATGGCGACGTAGATCATCAGGCGAGCGCCCTCGGGCCACACGGTGCTCATCACGCTCTGCACGATGCCGATCAAGAGGCCGCCGACCAGCGCACCGCCGAAGCTGCCCATGCCGCCCACCACCACGACCACGAAGGCCACGCCCAGCGCCTCGATGCCCATGAAGGGCTCGGCGCCGCGGATGGGCGCCGCCAGCACGCCCGCGATGGCGGCGGTGGCCGCTCCGAGCGCGAACACCAGGCTGAAGATGCGGAACACGTTGATGCCCAGCAGCGACACCATCTCGGTCGATTCGCTGCCGGCGCGCACCGCGCTGCCCAGGCGCGTGCCTTCGAGCACCCACCACAGGCCCACGGCCAGCACGGCGGTGAAGCCGATCACGAAGAGCCGGTACTTCGGATAGACGAAGCTGCCCCACATGACCACGCCCTGCAGCAGATCGGGCACGGCCACGCTGTCGCCCAGCGGCCCCCACTGCAGGATCACCAGCTCCTGGACGGCGAGCGCCAGGCCCACGGTGACGAGGATGTGGAACTCGTGCGGCTTGGCGTACACGTGGCGCAGCACGAGCTTTTCGGTGAGCCAGCCCAGGGCGCCCACCAGCAGCGGCACCACCGCCAGGGCCAGCCAGAAGCTCATGCCCCAGCGCGCCATCTGGTAGCAGAAATAGGCACCCAGCAGATAGAACGCGCCGTGCGCGAAGTTCACGAAGCGCAGCAGGCCGAACACGATGGACAGGCCGACCGCCAGCAGGAAATACAGCATGCCGATGCCGATCCCGTTGATGACCTGTAGCAGGTAGATGCTCATGAGTGGGGCAGGACGCAGGAAGAGAGGGCCCCGGCACCAGGTGCGGGGCAGGAGGGGGCGAAGGCGGCGGCGGATCAGCCGAGCTTGCAGCCGGTCTGGTCCACCGGCAGGAACGACTTGCCGGAACTCACCACGTCCACGTAGTCGTCCTTGTTGGCCATCTTCGCCTTGGGCTTGCCCTTGAGCAGGTAGTAGTTCTTGAGCACCTGGTGGTCGCCTTTGCGGACTTCTTCCTCGCCCGTGAGGCCCGCGTATTTCATGCCCTCCAGCGCGGCGACCACCGCCTTCTGGTCCACGGTGCCGGCCTTGAGGATGCCGTCGATCAGCAGCTTGGTGCAGATGTACGAGCCCGCCAGGCTGTAGTTGGGGTTGGCCTTGAACTTGTCCTGGCAGCGCTTGACCAGCTCCAGGTTCAGCGGGGCGTTCACGGTGTGCCAGTACTGCGCGCCGAAGTAGATGCCGTCGCACAGGTCCGCGCCCAGCGACTCGAACTGCTCCAGTCCCGAGGCCCAGGCGATCAGGATGGTCATGTTCTTGTGCATGCCGAAGCTCACCGCCTGGCGCAGCGCGTCCGACGACTGCGAGCCGAAGTTCAGCAGCAGCAGCACGTCGGGCTTGGCGGCCATCGCGTTGGTGAGGTAGCCGCTGAATTCCTTCTCGGTGAGCGAGTGGTAGCTGTTGCCCACGTGCTCCAGGCCCTTTTCCTTGAAGACGTTCTTGGCGGCCGACAGCAGGCCGTCGCCGAACACATACTGCGGCGTGATGGTGTACCAGCGCTTGGCCTTCGGCAGCGCATCGGCCAGCGGGCGCACGGTCTGCTCGATCGCGCCGAAGGTGGGCACTGACCAGCGGAATGTGGCGGCGTTGCAATCCTTGCCGGTGATCTCGTCGGCGCCCGCGGTGGTGATGAAGATGCCCCCTGCCTTCTCGGCCTCCTTGCCCATGGCCAGCGATTCGGACGACAGGATGCCGCCCGCGAAGAAGCGCGTGCCCTGCTGCTGCGATGCCTCCTGCACCTTGCGCACGGCGGTGGCGGGCTTGCCTTCGGTATCGAGCACGGTGTAGGCCAGCGGGCGGCCCAGGGCCTTGCCGTACTGCTCGATGGCCAGCTTCATGCCCAAGTCCGCGAACTTGCCGTTCGCGGCGAAGGCCCCCGACATGGGCACGGGGCAGCCGAACTGGATCGCGCCCGTGGACTGCGCCCAGGCTTCGCGCGCGAGGCCCAGCGATGCGGGCAGCGCGCCCAGTGCCGAGAGTTGCAAGAGGTGACGACGTTGCATGGGAAAAAGCTCCTGTGGGGGTTGGGGCCGGCTGGCCTGGGACCTGGGCACGGCTTTCTGCAAAGCACGTGGCGTGCCACGTGTTTTTCCTATTTATAGTGATAAATAGAACAAATGCCGTGCACGTAAACCCTGCCCGCCGCGCCGCTGCACGCCCGTGGTGCATACACTGCACCACGGAGCGGACGGGCGCGTTTCCTGCGCCGCGCCACGCTCCACCCGTCTTCAACCCGCAACGCACCATGGCCACGAAACCGCCCGCCGGCAAGCCGATCAAGCCCCTCAAGCGCTCCGACCTCGTCGCGCAGGAGATCAAGCGGCTCATCACCGAGAAGAACCTGAGCCCTGGCGACCGCCTGCCGCGCGAGAGCGAACTGCAGGCGCAGTTCGAGGTGAGCAAGGGCACCATCCGCGAGGCGCTGAAGTCGCTCGAAGTGCAGGGCCTGGTGACCATCTCCACCGGCCCATCGGGCGGCGGCACCATCGCCGAGGTGTCGCTGGACCGCACGCTGCAGTTCATGCAGAACTACCTGTTCTTCCAGGACGTCACCATCGACAATATCTACGCCGTGCGCCAGTTCCTGGAGCCCGAACTGGCCGCTGGCGCCGTGCCGCACCTGACGGAGGCCGACTTCGAGGCGCTGGAGCACAGCATCGCCTGCTGCGACCCCCACTCCAGCAGCGAGGACCTGCTCGCCCAGCGCCGCGAGGACGTGAACTTCCACGACATCCTGGCCGCGGCCAACCCGAACCCCTTCCTGCGCTTCACCTGCGAGCTGATCAACGAGATGCTGCGCCAGCTCATCGTCTATGGCAACCGCACTCCGAAGTCGGAGCACCGCCGCTTCGGCGAGACCAATGCGCGGTTTCACCGCGAGATCGTGCAGGCGGCACGGGCGCGCGACGCCGCCCTGGTGCGCGAATTGATGGCGCGGCACATGCTGGACGCGGCCAGCAGCGTCCAGCGCATGAAGGGCCGCATCCAGGGCCGCCTGATCCTGGACGCCGAGACGCTGCGCGGCCCCCGGTCGGTCCACCTGCGCAAGAAGGCATAGCGCACCGCAGGCCGGCAGGCGGGCCGGCGCCGCCTCCCCGCGTGCTCAGGCGGGCACCGGCCTTCCGCTGGCCGGGTCGTGCACCGCCACGCGGTTGCGCCCCTGCACTTTGGCAGCGTAGAGGGCTTCGTCCGCGCAGGCCATGAGCGCACGCGGCGCGTCCGCATGCTGTGGAAATGCGGCGACGCCGCACGACAGGGTGGTGGACAGCGCATCGGGGCCGTGGCGCACCTGCAGGGCCTCGAAGGCCTGGCGCAGTGCCTCGGCGCGCTCCCGGGCGACCGCGGGCGGCGTCTCCGGCAGCAGCAGCACGAATTCCTCGCCGCCGTGCCGGCAGGCCATGTCCTGCACGCGCACGTGGCGCTGCATCAGTTGCGCCAGGGCCTGCAGCATGGCGTCGCCCGCGGCGTGGCCGTGGGTGTCGTTGACGTGCTTGAAGTGGTCGATGTCGATCATCAGCAGCGACAGCGGCAGGCCCCGGGCGCCGCACTGCGCGATCCGGGCCGCGAGGATGGCGTCGAGGTGGCGCCGGTTGTACAGCCCGGTGAGCGGGTCACGCATGGCCTGCTCCTGCAACTGGTCCTGCAGTGCGCGGATCTCCTCGAACTGCGCGCGCAGCCGGGCGTTGCTCTGCTGCTGCTTCACTGCCCGCCGGTAGCTGGTGTGGGCGAACACCGTCAGGAACAGCGTGAGTGCCAGGATGCACAGCAGCGACGTGGCCATGTCGATCTCCGGGTGCAGGGGCTGGTCCCCGTACAGGGCAAGCCCGACCAGGAGCCCGACGCCCATGGCGGCCACGAGCCGCAGCAGCCCGGGATAGCCGTGGAACGCGACGACGTTGATGCAGTTGCCGATGAACAGCGTGAAAGTGATCCAGACCGGCAGGCCCAGCAGGCCCGCCCAGAGCCCGCCGAAGAGGTTGTCCACCAGCATGTTGTGCAACTCGGCCTTCGCCTGGTGCGGCGAGCGGCGGGCTGTCCAGTAGGCCAGGTGCGGATAGGCGAGGAACTGCACGGCCAGCACGGCCCAGGCGGCCGGACCGGCTCCCGTGTGCCGGAAATGCGACCCCAGCGCCAGGAACAGCAGCGCGTAGAAGAAGGTGCGGTTGCGGTGGTTCATCCGCACCAGCCAGTGGACGGTGGGTGCGGGCGAGGGCGCTGGCGGGTTCGGAAAAGAAGGCATCGGAGGCGGTACGACGTCCCGGCAAGCCCGCAGTGGAGGAGGCGTGGAAGGATTGCTCGACAGTGGATCCTTCCCTTATCGGCAGTTTTCCGGAAAGCTGCAGTGTTGTCTTCCTGCCGCTTTCCTGGCCTTTCCGGGCGGGCCGGTGGCCGCATGGCCCCGCAATGGAGTGACAATCCGCCTGCCACGGCATCCCGTGGCGCCGGGCGCTCCGGGAGGGAGTACCTGGCGCCGGTGTACCGTGCCCCTTTCCCATCCAGCCATGAAAACAGGTGAAACGATGCGTTCCATGCGTTCCAACAGTGCCCTCTTGAGCCTTCTCTGCTGCGCCGCGGTGCTCGGCGGATGCGCCGCCGGTGCGTCCGGCCAGGCGCCCGGCACCCCCGCCGAGGCCCCGCCGCCGGCCGCTGCCCCCGCACCCGAGCCGGCTCCCGCTCCGGCCCCCGCACCTGCCCCGGTGCGCATTCCGGAGGACGGCACGGTCGCGGAGTTCTCCGGCCTGGAGACCGAACTGCCTGCCAATACCGCGGAGCTGCTCGATGCCCTGACCGCGGACAAGGCCGCCGCTGGCCAGCGCTGGGAGATCAAGGGCTATGCCGACCGCAAGGTCACCAAGAACGCGCGCCAGATCGCCCTGGCCCGCGCGCTGGCCGTGCGCAAGGAGCTGGTGTCGCGCGGCGTGCCGGCGCAGAACCTGCGCGTGATGTTCAGCACCGACCAGGCCCGCAATGCGGTGACCGTGCTCCCGCGCTGATTCGCATCCCGGTCGTGGCGGCCCGTGGCGACTTCGCGCGCCACGGGCCGCCGCGCTTTCAGCGGCTGCTGGGGAAGCTGAACACCGCGCCTTCGCGTACGCCGGCCGAGGGCCAGCGCTGGGTGATGGTCTTGCGCTTGGTGTAGAAGCGCACGGCATCCGGGCCGTAGGCGTGCAGGTCGCCGAACAGGCTGCGCTTCCAGCCACCGAACGAGTGGTAGGCCACCGGCACGGGCAGGGGCACGTTCACGCCCACCATGCCGACCTGGATGTGGTCGGTGAAGTAGCGGGCCGCTTCGCCGTCGCGCGTGAAGATGCAGGTGCCGTTGCCGTACTCGTGCGCGTCGATGAGCTGCATCGCTTCCTGCAGGTTCTTCACGCGCACCACGCCGAGCACGGGACCGAAGATCTCTTCCTGGTAGATCTTCATGCCGGGCTTCACATGGTCGAACAGGCAGGCGCCCAGGAAGTAGCCTTCCTCGTGGCCGGCCACCTTCACGGTGCGGCCGTCCACCACCAGGGTGGCGCCTTCGGCGACGCCGCTGTCCACATAGGCCTTCACCTTCTCGAAGTGCTGCTTCGTCACCAGCGGGCCCATGTCGTTGCCGTTGTCCGTGCCGGGGCCGACCTTCATCTTCGCGATCTCGGCCTTCAGGCCGGCGATCACGGCATCGGCCGTATCGTCGCCCACGGCCACCACCAGCGGGATGGCCATGCAGCGCTCGCCGCAGCTGCCGTAGGCCGCGCCCATCAGCGCGCTCACGGCGTTGCCGATGTCGGCATCGGGCATCAGCACGGCGTGGTTCTTCGCGCCGCCCAGGGCCTGCACGCGCTTGCCGTGTTTGCAGCCTTCCGCGTAGATGTATTCGGCGATCGGCGTGGAGCCGACGAAGCTCACGGCCTTCACGCGCGGATCGCGCAGCAGCGTATCCACCGCCGTCTTGTCGCCGTTCACCACGTTCAGCACGCCGGGCGGCAGGCCTGCTTCGAGCGCCAGCTGGGCGATCAGCAGCGCACTGCTGGGATCGCGCTCGGAGGGCTTGAGCACGAAGGTGTTGCCGCAGGCCACGGCCATGGGCCACATCCACAGCGGCACCATGGCCGGGAAGTTGAAGGGGGTGATGCCCGCGGTGACTCCGAGCGCCTGGAATTCGGACCACGAATCGATGTTCGGGCCCACGTTGCGGCTGTGCTCGCCCTTGAGCAGCTCGGGCGCGTAGCTCGCGTATTCCACGTTCTCGATGCCGCGCTGCAGCTCGCCATGCGCATCGGCGAGCACCTTGCCGTGTTCGGCGGTGATGAGGGCGGCGATTCTGTCGGCGTTCTCTTCGAGCAGCACCTTCAGCCTGGACATCACGCGCGCGCGCTTGAGTGGCGGCGTGTTGCGCCAGGCGGGGAAAGCCTTCTCGGCCGAGGCGATGGCCGCCTCGACGGTGGCCTGGTCGGCCAGCGCCACGCTGGTGGTGGACTGGCCGGTGGCGGGATCGAACACCGGCTGGGTGCGGGCGGTGTCGGCGACGATCTGGCCGTCGATCAGGTGGCCGACGGTGGAGGTCACGGATTTGTCGTGTTGCATGGCGTTCTAGTCGGTGGAAAAAGCGGGGTCAGGCCATGGCGGCCTGGGGTTCCAGATGGGGGATCACGTGGCCCAGGGCGCGCTCCACGTACTCCTGTTTTTCGCCTACGGGGGCGAAGTAGTGCAACACCTCGCGCGCGACTTCCAGCCCCTTGAGCCGGCACAGCAGCCACGCCACCAGGTACTGCGAGGCGAGGCAGCCGCCCGCCGTGGCGACGTTGCCGCGCGCCACGAACGGCTGCTGCACCACCTGCACGCCCGAGGCTTCCACCCAGGGCCGGCTGGTGAGGTCGGTGCAGGCCGGCACGCCGCCGAGCAGCCCCAGGCGGCCGAGCAGGAAGGTGCCGGAGCACTGCGCGGCCAGCAACTGGCGGGCAGGGTCCAGCACGCGCAATTGCTCCATGACGGCCGGGTCGGCGGCGACGTCGCGCGTCTTCATGCCGCTGCCCACCAGCACCGCATCGGCCGCGGCGAGCGTGTCCAGGCCTTCGTGGGCATCGATCGTCAGCCCGTTCATGGAAGTCACCCTGCGCGACGGGCTGGCGATGCGCACCTGCCAATCGGCATCCCCCCGCAGCGCGATGCGGTTGAGCATGCCGAACGCGACCAGCGAATCCAGGTCGTTGAAGGCATCGAAGGTCAGGATGGCGATGCGCATGGGTGTCAGGCCACTTCGTGCAGGGCGTCGCCCAGCGCGCTGACCAGGCGGTCGATTTCCGTCTCGGTGCTGATGAAGGGCGGCGCGAGCTGGATGGTGTCGCCGCCGTAGCGCACATAGAAGCCCTTGTCCCAGCACTTCATCGCGATCTCGTAGGGGCGCTTCGCGGGCTCCCCCGGCAAGGCCGCGATGGTGATGCCTGCGGCCAGGCCGTAGTTGCGGATGTCCGCCACGTGCTTCGCGCCCTTCAGCCCGTGTACCGCGTTCTCGAAATACGGCGCCAGCCCCTGCACGCGGGCCGGCATGTCTTCCTTCTGCAGGATATCGAGCACCGCATTGCCCGCTGCGCATGCGACGGGGTGGGCGGAGTAGGTGTAGCCGTGCGGGAACTCGAGCATGTACTCGGGGCCGCCCTGCGCGATGAAGGTGTCGTAGATCTCCTTGGTGGCCATCACGCCGCCCAGCGGCTGCGCGCCGTTGGTCACCTGCTTGGCGAAGTTCAGGATGTCGGGCGTCACGCCGAAGGCCTCGGCCCCCGTCCACGCGCCGCAGCGGCCGAAGCCCGTGATGACCTCGTCGAAAATCAGCAGGATGTTGTTCTGCGTGCAGATCTCGCGGATGCGCTCCAGATAGCCCTTGGGCGGGATCACCACGCCGGCCGAGCCCGAGAACGGCTCGACGATCACCGCGGCGATGTTGGAGGCGTCGTGCAGGGCGATCACGTCCAGCAGCCGGTCGGCCAGCGCGCGGCCGCCGTCCTCGGCCATGCCGCGCTGGAAGGTGCCCGCGGGCGGCTGCGTGTGCGGGATGTGGTCCGCCTCCACGCCCTGGCCGAAGGTCTTGCGGTTGCCCACGATGCCGCCCACCGAGATGCCCCCGAAGTTCACGCCGTGGTAGCCCTTCTCGCGGCCGATCAGGCGCGTCTTGCTCGCCTGGCCCTTGGCGCGCCAATAGGCGCGCGCCATCTTGAGCGACGTGTCGGCAGATTCGGAGCCCGACCCGGTGAAGAACACGTAGTCCAGCCCCGCGGGCGTCAGTTCCTTGAGCTTGTTGGCCAGCGCGAACGAGGCCGGGTGGCCGAACTGGAACGCCGGGGAATAGTCCAGCGTGGCGGCGGCGCGGCCGATGGCCTCGGCCACCTCCTTGCGGCCGTGCCCCAGGCCGGAGCACCACAGGCCCGACAGGCCGTCGAAGATCTTGCGGCCTTCGGCATCCGTGTAATAGGCCCCCTGGGCGCCCACGATCATGCGCGGGCGGGCCTTGAAGTTGCGGTTGCCCGTGAAGGGCATCCAGTGCGCTTCGAGCCAGGCGGCATCCATGCGGGGGGCGGCGGCGTCCGCGCCGGGCGCGGGTTCGATGACGGAAAAGCCCATGGTCGATCCTTCGGAAAAGGGATGGCAAAAGAGACGTGCAGGCAGTGGCGGCGGCGCTCTCCTGGCAGCCCGTCGCCCCTGCATCACCACCGATTCTTCCGGGGATGGATAATTTCTTGAATGGTCGAATATCCATGTTCACTTGCCGATTTATGCAAGTAAAGAAATCCCCGTCATCTCCACCGTCCCCGCTGCCGGGCCCCGGGCCCGCCACCCGCGAGCGCGCCGTGCTGGGCCAGCTCAGCGACATGGACCTGCGCCTGCTGCAGGTGTTCAAGAGCGTGGCCGAATGCGGCGGCATGGCCGCGGCCGAGCTGGAGCTCAACATCGGCACCAGCACCGTCAGCCGCCACATGAAGGATCTGGAGACGCGCCTGGGCCTCACGCTCTGCCGCCGCGGCCGGGCGGGCTTCGCGCTCACGCCCGAGGGCCAGCGCGTCTATGAGGAAACGCTGCGCCTGCTGGCCTCGGTGCGCAGCTTCCGCGACGGCATCGACGACATCCATGCACGCATGGGCGGCCAGCTGGCCGTGGCGGTGTTCGATAAGACCGCCACCAACCCGGCAGCGCGCATCGGCGAAGCCATCGCCGCCTTCGGCCGGCAGGCGCCCGAGGTGGAACTGCAGCTGCACGTGGGCCCCATCAACGCCATCGAACGCGGCGTGATCGACGGCAGCTACCAGGTCGGCATCATCCCCGCGCACCGCAGTTCGCAGAGCCTGGTCTACACCGACCTGTTCGGCGAGACCATGCTGCTCTACTGCGGCGCGGGCCACCCGCTCTTCGGCGCCGACCACACCAGCCTGGACTGGGATGCCGTGCGGGACTATCCCTTCGCCGGCCTGGGCTACCACTCGCCCAACATGGAACTGAGCCACCGCGCCCGCTTCGCCCGCGCGGCCACGGGATTCGACCAGGAATCGATCGCCACGCTCATCCTGTCGGGGCGCTACCTGGGGTTTTTGCCCGACCACTATGCCGAGGCCTTCGAGCGCCGCGGGCGCATGCAGGCCGTGCGTCCGGAACTGCTGCGCTACGAGTGCCGGTTCGTGGGGCTGGTGCGCAGGTCGCCGGCGCCGTCGCGGGCGGCGCAGGCGTTCGGGGAGTGCCTGGTGCGGGCGCATGGGTGAGGTGCAAGTGACGAAGGCCTTTGCAGGAGCGGCCTGCCAGCTCGACAGTTGCACCTCGTAACCATCCGGTAGAGCCAGCGTGTGGCGCTGGAGGGGGGTGCCTCCGGAATCCGGCCCCAAGAAAAATACCAGAGGGAAGGGGCCGCATGAACGACATCGTCCGTGTCGATACGGAGCGCCTGCGTGCGCGTTTGGAAGAGAAGCTGCCGCCGAAGGTCCGGCGGTTTCGGCTGGATGATATTCCGGGGGTGATGCGCTCGCGGTTGGGGTGGCCGGTGGCGGCGGCGTTGATGGAGCGGTGGTTCAGAGGAGTGGGGTTTGAGATGACTCTTCCGATAAAACGCAGCCTGCCGCCAAACCGTCTACGCCAGTTGCCTGACTGGCAACTCGACGAAGACACGGTCCATATGGGATGGGCATTGGGCTTTGCTCGGGTGCGGACTGCTATGGCGAGCTTGCAGGCACAATGGAACAGCCCTGCCGGAATAGCGCAGCTCAAGAGACGTATCGAAGAAAAAATGGGTAGCCTTGCTTCACAGAGCTGGCGTTTTGGAAATTGGAATCAA
This sequence comes from Paracidovorax avenae, assembly GCF_040892545.1. Classification (NCBI taxonomy): domain Bacteria; kingdom Pseudomonadati; phylum Pseudomonadota; class Betaproteobacteria; order Burkholderiales; family Comamonadaceae; genus Paracidovorax; species Paracidovorax avenae. Next base: position 5,559,893 of record NZ_CP156079.1, on the reverse strand, counting down.
CCCGCCAAAGTCTTGGAGTCTGCACCGGATTGACACCAAAGAACTTTTAGGCGAAATCAAAGTGGGTCGATCTTTGCGCCGGCAGTGAAATCAGTTGGCATCTGGATCCGCCCGTGCAATTCAACAAGGTTTATGTGGGCAGAGACGTCGTATTCAAAAACATCCCATCTGAGTGCCCAATAGCAGGTCAGGTACCGGGTTGCGCCAACACGACACCCTGACCATCGCCCGACGGCATCACATCACGTGAAGTGGTGATGAAGCTTTCGCACCTCAAGAACGTGCCCTGTATTGCTTGGTGCCTGGGCCTGAATGCGCTGCTTCTGGCAGGATGGGCTCTGCCGACGCCGACTTTCGTCGATGCAGAGAACAGCCCCGCACCGGGTGTACCGCTTGGAATTCCACAAGGCGTCCTTCCTGCAGCGTGTTACCCATCCGCGCTTCAAGATGCCGTATGTGGTGCAGCTCTATCGCGTCGAGCCCGAGACCTTGCTGGGCCGAAGTGAAGTGGTCGATCTTTGGATGAACGGCGATATCGAATGGCAACTCGATGCACCCGTACAGGCCAACAAGGTCTATGTGGGCAGGGATGTCGTCTTCAAAAACATCCCATCGGAATGTACGGAAGGGGCACCGATGCCGGGCTGCCCCAACACCAGGCCCTGAAGGGCGCCCCCGGTATATGCCATATGCGCCCTCCGCTGGGCGAAAGCTACGAAGTGCCATATGCGCCCTCCGCTGGGCGACAGCTACGAAGCCCACGGCTTTCCTGAGCCTCGTATGCGGCAGCGAATGCGCCTTCAACCGCGCAGCTCGCCCGGCTCATTTTTTTCTGAACTGCCTATGCGGCAGTAAACCATGACCCCGCCCCCACAGGGCACACAACACATTTCTGAGCTGCCTATGCGGCAGTGAACGAATCGGCAGCTGTCGGCGAGGCCTTCAGCGTTTTCTGAGCTGCCTTCGCGGCAGTGAACCCAAAGACAAGACCGCGGAGGGCGCCGGCAAGTTTCTGAGCTGCCTATGCGGCAGTGAACAGGCGAGGGCGGCCTTTGGTGGGGCTCTTCATTTTCTGAGCTGCCTATGCGGCAGTGAACTCCACCTGCTCCATCTCGCGCCGCTCTTTCTTTTTCTGAGCTGCCTATGTGGCAGTGAACTTTGAAGAGCTGGACGCCGCCATGAACAATATTTTCTGAGCTGCCTAAGCGGCAGTGAACGGCGACTTCGAGGCAGGCACGCTTCTGGTGGTGTTTCTGAGCTGCCTATGCGGCAGTGAACCGCCACATCGCAGACCTCGTTCTCGAGGATATTTTCTGAGCTGCCTATGCGGCAGTGAACGTCGTCAAAAGCCATGGCTTACCCCGGCTTGTTTTCTGAGCTGCCTATGCGGCAGTGAACTCCCACGGCGGCATGGACAAGCTCATGCGCCATTTCTGAGCTGCCTATGCGGCAGTGAACTCACGGATACCGCACCGGACCAAATCCTGCGCTTTCTGAGCTGCCTATGCGGCAGTGAACTACTTGAGTTCTTCATATTCAGCATCGGTCACTTTCTGAGCTGCCTATGCGGCAGTGAACCCATGCCGACATGTTAGCCGTCTAACCTATTTTTTCTGAGCTGCCTATGCGGCAGTGAACCTGCAGGCTGCGTGGGGCGGGCTGCCGGCGAATTTCTGAGCTGCCTATGCGGCAGTGAACCTCTGCCTTGATTGGAGTGGAGGGGCGGGTGATTTCTGAGCTGCCTATGCGGCAGTGAACTTGATCGGCGTGACGCTCGACGGCTCCGAAGCTTTCTGAGCTGCCTATGCGGCAGTGAACCCAGCTCAAGGCTGATGCCCTCGTCATCGGGATTTCTGAGCTGCCTATGCGGCAGTGAACCTCTCCATCGGTCAGGCGACGCTTACTGTGCATTTCTGAGCTGCCTATGCGGCAGTGAACATGCATTGATGAGGTCGAAGAGATACCCGGCGGTTTCTGAGCTGCCTATGCGGCAGTGAACAGCTTCATCGCTGCGCGCCTACCGATGCACCTTTTCTGAGCTGCCTATGCGGCAGTGAACTCACCGTTGAGCAGCTGCTGCTCCTCCTTGAATTTCTGAGCTGCCTATGCGGCAGTGAACATCTGGCGCTTGCCGAACTGGAACACGAAGTATTTCTGAGCTGCCTATGCGGCAGTGAACGCTGTCGTCGTTCGTTTTCCCATCAACGATGATTTCTGAGCTGCCTATGCGGCAGTGAACTTGAAATGCTGCTGGAAGCCGTCGCTGTAGAATTTCTGAGCTGCCTATGCGGCAGTGAACCGATCCCGGTCCTGCTCGAACTGCGTTGCGTATTTCTGAGCTGCCTATGCGGCAGTGAACAAGCAGCGCACGGCTTGGCTGGTCCGCGAGTTTTTCTGAGCTGCCTATGCGGCAGTGAACTTTTCTCGCATTGGCAAGACGCTCAAGTCCATTTTCTGAGCTGCCTATGCGGCAGTGAACCTGGCCCAGGTCTTCAAAGGCGCGCGCGTGAATTTCTGAGCTGCCTATGCGGCAGTGAACTTCATGGTTTTCTGTGCTCGCCCGGCACAGTTTTTCTGAGCTGCCTATGCGGCAGTGAACGTTGCCCTGGGTCTTGGCGGTGCGCTTCTTGATTTCTGAGCTGCCTATGCGGCAGTGAACTCCCTTTTCAACGCCGCCGGCCAGTTCATCGCTTTCTGAGCTGCCTATGCGGCAGTGAACTAGCCATGGGCAATCGGCATCGTGGTCCTCGGTTTCTGAGCTGCCTATGCGGCAGTGAACCGCACCATCGACCGCGTCACGCGCGGCGCCGTTTTCTGAGCTGCCTATGCGGCAGTGAACTCGTGGGAGGCGGACTGCGGGGCACGCTGGGTTTTCTGAGCTGCCTATGCGGCAGTGAACGCGTACGGCAAGTTGCAGAACGCGATCACGCTTTTCTGAGCTGCCTATGCGGCAGTGAACACATAGGTGAACGATCCGGGCCGGCGCGCCTTTTTCTGAGCTGCCTATGCGGCAGTGAACACGGGCCGCGCAGGATATCGAGCGGCAGCGGGTTTCTGAGCTGCCTATGCGGCAGTGAACGGAGGCGGCAGCAGCGCCCCGGAGCCGATCACTTTCTGAGCTGCCTATGCGGCAGTGAACTGACGATAAAACGTCCTATGTTGTTGAACTGCAAGGGAAAACTGCCGCTCCCGGCACCTTGACCCTTCTGCGCCGGGTGCGTGCAAGTCATTGATTTTTTAAGGAACCTAGAGCAGTGTCCCAAAAAAGGGTCAAAACCAGGGAACGGTGGCCGTGACGCTCAGTCCATAGGCGCTGAAGTGGCCCATCTGGGGCTCCGCCTGCAACGGGCCATGCTCCACGAACAGCCGGAACGATTGCCCCGTGCTGCTGCTTTGCAGGTGCAGGTAAGGCAGGTGCAGGTGCTGCGCGGCGCCGTCCGGAATGCGCCTCAGCGCTTCTGCTTCGTCATAGCCGTGCCGACGCATTTGCCGGCGGCGCAGGCGTGCCGGGTTGCTTTGCGCCTGCACGCGGCGCACCACCCGGTGTCGCACGTTCGCAGGGACCGGGATGGCATTGCCCACAAGGACATGGTCGCGCATGCCCTGCAGCCAGGGCTGTGCCTGCAGCTCCAGCAAGGCAGGCTCGGTGCCGTGGAGTCTCAGGGCGTCGCCCAGGTGCCTTCCCTGCGGGCTCAGGCCGGGAAAACTCACCCCGATGTCGCCTGCCTCCCGGTGCGCCAGTGCCCGGTGCAGTTTGGAAAACAAAGCACTGCGCAGGTGCGCCGGACTGAACTCCGGATCGGGCAGCAACGTGATATCGATGTAGTGTGTGGTCATGGCGCCTCGTGGATCAGCTGGCGTCGCCGAAGACGCCGCCGCGGATGAGGACGGCCATCACAAAGTGCTGCTGCTCCACGGGGGGCACCTGGTCTTTCAGCATCCAGTGGTCCAGCAGGGTGTAGAAGTCGAGCTTCTGCTTGGGCTGCCGGTAGGCCTTGCCTTGGGTGGTGACGGAGCCGTAGGGCTCCACCGCGATGGGGCCGAGTTCGTCGGCGCCTTCGTACCAATTGTCGATGGTGCGGATGGCATTGCCGATCTTTTGCGAATGGATGGCGGCCACGCCGTCCACCTGGTAGAGCGTCTTGCTCTTGCCTGCGCTGGCCTTGTCCAGGATCAGCTCCTGCGAAGGAAATACTTCTTGCCCTGCGCCTTGGCGCGCGAAGGCCGTCACCCGCAGCAGCACATGGGCCGATCCTGCCAGACCGGTCGCAATGGCCTGGCCCAGTGCGTCCAAACCCTCGGCTTCCATCCCGGCAGGTGTGCTCAGGGAGCGCATAGGCAGGGCCAGCGCATCAAAACACCATGTCTGCGCGGCTTGGCCGTTCTGAATCTGCTCCACGATGACTTCCACACGCTCCGCACCGACCCGGTTGCGCCACAGAAAGCGGCCGTTGGCGAGATTGGCAGCGTAGCGCCGAGCCAGTTCACTAAAGCCGTGCTGCTGCACGTAGCCTTGCACCGTAGCCTGCAGCTTGGAGAGATAGGCCGCGCTGTTGCAGGCCGATGGCGTACCCGCGCCGCCCAGCACGCGCAGCGTGAACTGCACCTTGAGCGTGTCGGCCCCGGCGGGCAGGGCCGCTACGTCCACGGTCTGCAGGTTGGGGTTTTCAATTTGCGCATCCAGCTTGGCCGGGTCCTGGTCCTTGGCCTTGAGCCGGTTGCTGATCGTGCCGCGAACGGACTTTTCCCGGATGGCCACGGACGGCCAGCTATGCGATTGGGCGCGGTCGTCCCATTGCCCGCTGTGGAAAACGGCGTCGGACGGATCCAGTTTGCGTTCGAAGGCCAGGACGGAGGCGGTGGAAAGTTTTTCGGTCATGGTGTCGATCTTTCAAGAATTCGTTGAGCGTTGAATGCGGACGAGGGGAGCGGCTCACGTGTAGTCGTAGGCTTCTGTGTCGTCCCATGCGTCCAGCGTGCCTGTGGGATTGCCCGCATCCGCGGAGGTGTCATCGTTCGCGGATTGGGGGCGGTAGCCATTGCGGCAGCGGTAGAGCCCCCGGATCTCGTCGGTTTCGGCATGCCACAACAACTGGTCCAGGCCCGTCAGGCGGTGCGGCCCGATCCATTCGCCCAGCGAATAAACCGATTCCACGAACCGCAGAGGCACGGCGGCATCCCGCGCATTGCGCACCGTGCCAGGGGCATGCGCTCCGGACGTCAGCGCGGTATAACCCACGGGGATAGGCACCACCCAGCCGCTGCCCTGGGGGCGCAACGGGTCGCCCCAGCGCACCTTGCCATCGGGCGCATCAGTGCCGTCCATGTTGGAAAGGGGCTGGTGGTTGAATCGGGATGCATGCAGCCAGGCATCCAGCAGCGTGGCATCGGGTTGCGTGGTACGCAGATGCTGCAGGCGTGTGGCCAGCAGATCGTCGCGATTCACCAGGGCAAAGCCGGGTAGCCACTGCCGGCGCCATCCGCGGAATGCTATTGCCGCAGCGGCAGGCTCTTCGGGCACGATGGCCATCCAGGGCCGCACCCGCCTGCCCGGGATGGGCCGCGAAGGCAGTACGCTGCCCCCTGCCACACGCATGCCCGCCAGGATGTGGCCTGCGTGCGTGGCCCAGTCATCGAGCTGCGCTTGGTTGGCCTGCACCAGCGCCGCCTGCATGCCGGGCACGCGCTTTTCCGATACGGCCAGCACCAGGGTGATCTGTAGGTGCATGCGGCCTTCTTCCACAATGGCTGCGGTGCTGCCGTCTTTGTCCACCGGGTTACGCGTGAGGTTGAAGCTGCGCACATAGCCTTGCGTGACCTGTTCCTGGTGGTGGTGGCATATCACCCCCACACCCAGCAGCCGCAGCGGCACGCCTGCCTGGCCCAGCTTGCGTTCCAGCGCCCACATCAGTCCGGTGAAGGCCGTGATGGAGGGGAAGCCGTGCGTGAGCGGGCTGGCGATGGCGTTGGCGTTCTGGATGCGCAGGTGGGGCAGAACGAGGATGGCCTGGGGTTGTGTCATGGCGAGACCTCCGCAACTGAGCGATCTATCCGCTGCCGCAGCGCGCGCAATTGCTCCAGGAAGCCATCCTCATCGGTGAGCAGTTCCTTTTGCCATGCGCGGGCTTCCGTGTCGCCCACCGGCAGCTTGTCGCGCAGTTGGGCGTTCAGCCAGTTGGCGAAGCGGAGACCGATGGCGGCGGGCCAGTCCATTCGCAGCCATTCGTGCGCGAAGTCGGCTTCATCGGAACGCTCGGCGCGCAGCGGGTCCAGCCACAGCTGCTCGCTGCGGTGCAGATCCTGAAAACGCGTGTCATCGCAGGTCCAACCCGGCGGCAGCAACTGCTGCAACTCGGCTGCCAACGCGACCAGTTCGCCCAACAGCATGTCCACCATGGACTCGCGCCGCTCGCGTGTGGCCCGTTTGGCGTCCGGGCCTGTCTCCAGGAACGCCCGCAGCGCGCGCACCGTACGGCGTACCTCGGGGCGCGACATGAACAGCCGGTCGAACACCGACGTGGCATGCACCGGCAGTTGCGCTGTGCTGGCCTGCCACTGCGGCGGCAGAGACGAGAGCAGGTAATTCATACCCCGGCGCTCGCTGTTCAATTGGCTGATGTTCTGGGGCTTGGTCCCCCCCAAGTTCTGCACAGCCAGCCCGGGATAGTCGTGGAATACGCCGTCGTGTGCCTTGCGATCGCGTCGGGCTTGGCGTGCGGCCTTGTTCGCTTCGCCGAAGCGAGCCTCCTGCACCTGGGCATGCACCGCATGGGCCAGCGATGTGGCATATAGCGGGGCCAGCAGTTTGTAGCCGGCATCGTCGCAGGCATCGTCGCCCGTCAGCCAGTACACCTGCTTGGCCAGCGTATGGCTGCTGGGCACTTCGGAACGTGGTTGCGTCAGTGAAACGAACGCATCACGCAGTGCTTGTGCCTGAGCTGCGTCCGGATGCAGCGCAGCGAGGGCATCGGCATCCTGCGCCAGCAGGGCGGTGAGCAGGCTGCGTCCGTTTACTTCCAACTTGAGCAGCTTGTAAACATCCAGGGCGGCGGCATTGCCCACCACGTCAATAGCAAAGTGATCGGCCAGGGCGTGGCTGCCGAGTTCAGCCAGCACAGGCAGGGTGGAGGGCTCCACATAGAGGTTGGTGCCCCGCGCGTCCGGGTGGATGGGTTTGAGGGAGTGGGTGACGGCCTGGATTTGGGCCACACGCCGAGCCGCATCAGTCAGCCATGCACGAGGGACGTGCTGCGCCAGCACCTCCGGCCTGCGGGGATCGTCGTCCGCCAATTTCTCGAGCCGGGCTCGCAGGCGTTCGTGAATAAATGACGAAATTACTGAAGGCCATAAAGCCTTGCTGGGGTCTGTCGATGTCATCGCTCCTCCTTTCCTGCCATGATATGCGTAGCTGCTGCAAAAGCAGTTCAGGAAATGATGTGCGTGGCACTAACTGCCGTACAGGCAGCTTACCGAATATCGGTAAACGCTATAAAATTGCTTCATCCTCATGGCTATCACCTCATTCAAGTGCCAGGAAACCCAGCGGCTGTTCACCAGTGGCAAGACCCGGCGCTTTGCGAATATCCAGAGCGTGGCAGAGCGCAAACTGGCACAGCTGGATGCAGCGCAGACCCTAGACTTCCTCCGCAGTCCTCCCGGCAATCGGCTGGAACTGCTGAGGGGGGATCGCGAAGGTCAGCACAGCATCCGCATCAATGACCAGTGGCGCGTGTGTTTCGTCTGGACCGAAAAAGGGGTGGCGGACGTGGAGATCGTGGACTACCACTGAACCACGGGGTAGGTCTTCGCATCGATGGAATGAAGGAAGGAACGGATATGTTCAAGAACGGCATGCGTCCCGTGCACCCTGGCGAGGTCTTGCGCGAGGACTATCTCAAGCCCATGGAGATGAGCGCCAATGCCCTGGCTCGCCAACTGCATGTGCCGGCCTCGCGCATCAACGACATCGTGCTGGAGCGCCGGGGCATCACGGCCGATACCGCGTTGCGCCTGAGCCGTTTTTTCGGGGGCGATGCGCAATCGTGGCTGAACCTGCAGACCGTCTATGACCTGCGCAGGGCCGAACTGGATGAATCGCTGCAAACCGCTGTGAAGGCCGTGCATCCTTTGCAGTGGCATGCGGCCTGAGGTTCACTGTCGCCAGACCGTGAAGCCCAGCGCGGGATGAAACAGCCAGCCGTTGTCGGTGCGGGGCAGGCTGGCGGTGGTGTAGCGTTCAGCACATTCCTGCAGTGGCCGGCCTTGTGCTTTCGCCAGAGCCCACAGCTCGCTCATCAGATCGATCTGCAGCCACGGAGACACGCTGGGAGATGCCACGTACGCATCTGGAACCGGAAGGCAGAGGCTTTCGTGCACAGGTACATAGACCTTTTCTCCACGCCGGCCTTCGTCCTGCACACGGTGCAGTTGCAGCGTTTCCTTCTCCTCGTCGGGCAACAGGACCACATCGTCGCGGCTCAGTGGGTCATGGCGAAAGCGCTGGAACTGGGGCAGCAGGCCGGTGAGCCAGAGATGGCCGGGGTGATGCCAGTGCAGATGGGCCGACTGGATGAAAAGCGGCGCATCCGAGGACCGTGGCAGCATGCTGGCGTGCATGCGGGCATGTTCCAGATCCACGAGCTGGCCGCGGGGAAACAGTTTTGCGGACTCCACGGCAATGCGTGGGCGTGCATCCACGGCCCATGGCGCATGGCCACGCATCGCTTGCGGCAACAGGTCATGCAGCCCGTGCGATTTCAATTGGAAAGGCGGATGTGCCATCTCGAAGCCTGGTTTACAGAATGCCGCCTGGCCGGGATGCTCGTAATGCCGCAGGTTGCTGTCCAGCACTGCCATGTTGACCCCGGCCACGTCTCCCGGACGGTGCCGGCGCACCCGCCCGGCGAGTTGGATGAGTGAACGCATGGAAGATGGCTCGACCACGGCCCAGTCGTAGTCGTGGTCCCGGCCCACTTCCGTCACCGGCGAGCCCAACACGATGAACAGATGGTGGGGCTCCGGGTGCGCGCCGATCAGTGCGCGCATGGCCGGGCGCTGCAGGGCGGGGTTAACGCTGTCTCTCGCGCCACGGCGGTTGAGCAGGGTATCGAGCTGCTGTTCGATGGCCGAGCGCAACAGCAGAGGGAATTGCGAGTGGTACACGCATAGGTGGATGCGCACGGTGCCCTGCAGCGTCGATGGCAGGGCATCTGGTGCATACATCGCCAGCGCCACGTCGTAGAGCGGCGCGATGTTGGCCATGCGGATCAGGCCCATGCTCACGCGCTTGCCGCTGACAGCATCTTGGGTGTGGTTGTGAGGTCGCTGATGCAACTGCCAGGCTTGCTCCAGCACCAGACGGGTAAAGTCTTTTCGGCGTTCGGCTTCATTCAGGCTATGCCAGCTCTCAGGCAAAGAAGCGATGTGGGCCAGCCGCCTCACCTCGGCCTGCCGGAGTTTGCCGACACGTTTGCGCACGTACTGTGAGTGCGCTTCGCGGAAGGCCGGGCCGTCCGCGCAGTCCTGCGTGGTCTGATGGAACTCATCGATCCAGAGGCAGCAGGCGTTCACGGGCTCGCCGGGCCGTTCGCTACGGTGCTGCTGGTGCACGGCGCGCCCAGCTCGGTAGGCCAGGAACAGCCCTTCCACCAGCGCCGGCGGCATCGTGGCCGATGACAGCAGCACGCGGCTACCCAACAGGCCCGCCCAATGCACCAGCCGGGTGAGCGCGGGCAGATCGGCCATATCGAAGTCGTCGGGCTCGTCCAGCACCAGATCGCTCGTCATCAGGCGCAGCATGGGGGCGATCTGTCGGCCGCCGCGCAGGCTTTCGGTCGCGGGGGTGAGGTGGTCCACGGTGCAGACCAGCAGCGGCGCGGCGATCAGCGCGCGGGCTTTGGCGTCGTTGGTCAGGCGCTGCAGTAGCGGATGCTGGTCGTTGCCTTCGTAGAGCACGGTGCCCGCTTCGTCCAGCAGCGCCTGACTGGAGGCAGAGCCGGTGGCTTCTGCCTGTTGTTCCCAATAGTCGAACAACGTGCGGCTACCGGCACCCCCCACCTGGATGGCGAGTTGATCCTCACCCAGTGCCAGATCGTTTTGAAAGCTCCGCCCGGTCTGCAGCGTGAGCGTACGCAGCCCGATGGCGAAGGCACAGCGCATGCCGGTGGCCGGGTCGGCCAGCGCATTCATGACGCGGGCATTACCCAGCGTCTTGCCGCAGCCTGTAGAGGCCATGTTGACGATGAACGCACCTTGCTGCGCTACGCGGGCGCGCACACTGGCGGCGAGGTCGGCCGCCTTGTCCTGCCAGGCGAAGCGCGGGTTGGCGCTGCGTTTTCTGAGAAGCTTGTGGTTCCTGAGCGCGGGCAGGCTGCGCGCCAGGCTGGGCAGGGAGCGTGCTACCAGCGTGGCGTGGGCTTGTACGCCCAGCAGATGCTCGTCCAGGGTCTGGTTGAAAAGTGGACTCTGGTGCTTTTCCTTTGGCGGCTGGTAGCTGTTGTTTTGAGTGTGAGTGCTGCGCGTGTTGGCATAGAGCGGATACCCCTCGTTGAGGTACGCGGCCCGTGCGGTCTTGTCTGTGATGCTGGAGTAGTGGTGGTCGGCCAGCATGAGGCAAAGTCGCGCCACATGCATGGCGAACGGGTCATGCAGAACGCATGTGTGCATGGCGGTGGGCGGCAGTTCCAGTAACTTGCGCGCATAGCGTGCGGCCTGTTTGCGCCAGGCCGCTGTGCTGACGGGCAGCCCGTGCGGGAACGACCAATGCGCTTGCACCGTGGATGGCTCCGAACGTTCGCGCGGCTCGTTCCAGTCGGCGCTGACTCTCCGGAACACGTCCTCCAGATCGCTGGCATTCAAAAAGCTGGGCCGCGCACCGAAGCGGCGGTAAGTCCGCCTGCCGTCTTCCATGTCCTCTGTATTCCCGTCTTGCGTCTGTTTCACCGGCAGGCAGGGCAGGCGATGATGGGTGAACACCAGCCACGCGACCGCCTGAGCCAGTGGTGGCAGGCACGCGAATGGCAGATGTTCAGATGCCTTGGGCTCGTCCAGCCCATCGCGCAGAAGCCGCCGGCCCGCATGATCAAGCCACAACGCCTCAAACGCCAAGCTATCCATATCCGCGTCGGCACACGTCGCGAGCCGTTGCAGCCAGCCGGCATCATCGTCCTGCCCTACGAAGGCTTGGAACAGCCGCACTGATACCCACTCGTGTCGGTAGTGGTTCCGCTCGCGCGGGCTGAAATTCCTCAGCCTGTCCTGAAACGCCTTTGTGGCTTTTCCCAAGTCATGCATTAGGGCTGCCAGCGCGGCGAGTGCGGCCATCAGTGGCAGTTGGTGCCAAGCGTTTTCATCGCCCTTGCGCAGCACGTTGCTGGTCGTGGTGTTGGTGGGCACGGCGCCGTCGTCGTTGAACTGGTTGGTGTCACCCACCACCCAGAGCAGTTCACTGTGATCGCGGCCGTGTATCCAGTGGCAGGCCACGGCAGTGTTCTTGCGTGCCGTCTGGCGCAGCAGACGGCGAACGGTTGCCAAGCCTTCCTGCGTCATGGGCGTCTGCCAAGTGCGCTCACCGCGCCGCTCGGCGAACTGATCCAGAATGCGGCGCGTTTCGGTCAGCGCACGTTTGGTGCATTGCGCGACGAACAGCACGTTCATGCTCCGGACTCCTGCAACGGCGCCCGTTTTTCCGCAAACTGTGCGGTAGTGACAGCGATGTGCTTGAGCGCATCGATGATGAAGTCCAACGATGCACTCCGCGTCAGGTTTTCGATGCACTGGCGTCGGAACTGCTGCTCGTCATCGCCGCGCATGGCCGACAGGAACGCCTGGGGCAATATGGCTGAGTCCTTGACAAGATCTGCAGCGTCGAACACCAGACCACCGCGGCGTGTCTTGCCGTGCAGCACAGCCAAGCCGTGCGGCAAACCCAGCACCCACGTGGCCGTAGCGCCCAACCCGTAAGCCAGGTAATTGCCATGGTCCAGGAAACGGTTGGCCGCATCGGTGCCCGTCCCGCGCTTGGCGCGGGTGAATTCGCCATAGCCAACGGCCTCCACGGCGAGCCTGAACAGCGCCTTGGTCAACTGGGCTTCGTTGGTGAGCAGGGCGGTAACATCAGGGGCTTGTGCAATTCGTGCGTTGGATTGCTGCACCAAGGTCTGGAGCCGTGCGGTGTCTGCGTCAAAACCCGCTTCGCGCAGCGCCCGGGTGCTCCATTCGGCCTTCAGCCGCTCCAGCCGCAGGGTCTGCAAATGTTTTGCGGCTCGCAGGCGAAGTTCGTCGTCGAACCAGAACCGCACCCAGGCCTGCAGATAGTCGGTGGGACGGTACTCGCTTTGAGGGGTGAACCAGGCAACCTCTACGTCCACTTCATTGGCGGAGAACAGGGGGGTGCCACCGCCGCCGCAAAAGCCCACCAGCACCCCTGCCTTGGCCAGTTCGCGCATGGCAGCCTGCGTGATCGATGTACCCGTGCCCAGCAAGATGCTGGTCGTGTTGGCGATGGGAATGTTCCAATACAGGCTTTTCTTGCCTGTGTCCGTTAGATATTCGACCCGGCCTCCATTGACCAGCACACGGCAGTGTTCGAGGTAATAAACATTCGCTCGCTTTGAGTGCAGTATGGACTTGAGATCAGATGCGGCGATATCGTTCATGGGTCCACGTAAATGGTGGCGTGCGGCTGCTCGCTTGGGAGATCTCTTGCATCCAGCTAATCCGCATGCGACCAGGAGCGGGTTGACCAGAAAGGCTTTTTCATGATCGTTCCCTCTCTTTAGCCGATTTCCCGGATGTGCAGGAGACGTGTCAGATCTTCACGGCGTCAGCATCTTCGAAGGTCGCCCGCAATGACGGAATTACATCGCATTTCTGTTCCCAACGTTCATAATCCGCCGACGTCCCCTCCTGTAGGAGCCTCCCGCCATGTCCTCCATTTCCTCCATCGCCTCCTCCGGCCTGCGCGCCGCGCAGCTGCAGCTGGACACTTCGGCCCACAACGTGGCCAACATGAACACGGAGGGCTTCCGCCGCCAGACGGTGGAGCAGTCTGCGGTGCCGGACCAGGGCGGGGTGGAGGCGCGCGTCGGCCGGGCCGCGGAGGAAGGGGCCTCGCCGGAGGCGGACGCGGTGGACCAGATGTCCGCGACCTATGCCTTCTCGGCCAACCTGCAAATGGTCAAGACCGAGGACCGCATGCTCGGTTCGCTGCTGGATACCCGGGCCTGACCTGTAGCGGCGTCGGGCGGGGTTCAGCGCCCGGTGGCGAGGCCGGCCAGGCGCTCGACCAGCCAGTGGGCGAACGGCAGGGCCCGGGGCTGCATGGCGAGCAGGTGATGTGCTCCTGCGGTGCGTGTGGAGGCATGTTCCATGGTGGTTCTCCGGCCCGTGGCGCTCAGGCGCCTGCAGCGGCGGGCTGCGATGCCGCTGCGGCGGCGCGGCGCCGGCCTGCGCGCTCCCAGGCCTTCTCATGGAAGAAGAATGCCACGGCCTGCACGGTGGGTTCCAGCAGGCTCAGCGTGAGCGAGGCGATCAGGTTGCCGGTGACCGCATAGGCCACCATGGCCGCCACGCAGATGTGGATGAGGTAGTAGCTGCCCGTCTTCATGAGCGTGGGCAGGTTCTGGCGGGTGGCATGGCGGATGCGGTCCATGGCGGCTCTCCTTCTTTTGTTCCGTATCGGTGTTCGCGGGGAATGTGTGAATGCTAGGCATTCTCATTGGCGTGCGCCAATTGATCCTCTCGAAGCTGGCGATAGCGCCGAGGCCCGGCGCCGCTATGATCGGCCACCGCACGGACGGGTTCGCAGTCCGTTTTCCTCCCCTTCTTCACAGCCGGAGCACCGCATGGCCCTCATGGACTTCATCAAGAAGCAGTTCATCGACATCATCCAGTGGACGGAAGACGACGACGGAACGCTGGCGTGGCGCTTTCCGATGCGCGACCTGGAAATCCAGAACGGCGGCACGCTGGTGGTGCGCGAGTCGCAGATGGCGGTCTTCGTCAACGAGGGCAAGGTGGCCGACGTGTTCGGCCCCGGCACCTACAAGCTGACCACGCAGACCCTGCCGGTGCTGACCTACCTGAAGAACTGGGACAAGCTGTTCGAGTCCCCGTTCAAGAGCGACGTGTACTTCTTCAGCACGCGCCAGCAGGTGGACCAGAAGTGGGGCACGCCGCAGCCCATCACCATCCGCGACAAGGATTTCGGGGCGGTGCGCCTGCGCGCCTTCGGCAATTACGCGTACCGCGTGGCCGATCCCAAGCTGTTCCACACCGAGATCTCGGGCACGCGCGCGGCCTACACGGTAAGCGAGCTCGACGGCCAGCTGCGCGGGCTGGTGCTGCAGAACATCAGCAACGCGATCGCGTCGAGCGGCCTGCCGTTCCTCGACCTCGCGGCCAACCAGATCATGTTCGCCGATGCGCTCGCGAAGGAGCTGCAGCCGGCCTTCGCGAAGATCGGCCTGCAGCTGGAAGCGATGACGGTGCAGAACCTGTCGCTGCCCGAGGAGCTGCAGAAGATCCTCGACCAGAAGATCGGCATGGGCATGGTCGGCAACGACATGGGCAAGTTCATGCAGTACCAGACGGCGCAGTCGATCCCGAAGTTCGCGGAAGGCGCGGGCAACGGGGGCGGCGTCGCGGGCGACGCGATGGGCCTGGGTGCGGGCGTGGCGCTCGGCCAGGTGCTGGCGCAGAACCTGCAGCAGGGTCTGCAGGGCGGCGCCGGTGTGCCCGCTCCGGCCGCTGCCGGCGCCGTGCCCGTGGCGGGCGTGCGGCCCGAGGACGTGATGGCCACGCTGGAAAAGCTGGGCGACCTCAAGGCCAAGGGCATCCTCACGCAGGAAGAGTTCGACGCCAAGAAGGCGGAGCTGCTCAAGAAGCTGGTCTGAGCGGGCGAGTCCCGACGCGGCGCAGTCGGCGGGTGGCGAGGTCGTCCACCGCTGCGGCGTCCACATTCCCTGCCGGCGCGGATGCCGGCAGGAGGCCGACAACACCGATTCCCACATGGCCGACCCCCAACTTCAGCGCCACTACCGCGCACCCTGCCCGGGCTGTGGCGCGCCGGTCGAATTCCGCAGCGCGCAGTCCACGCACGCCGTCTGTCCCTACTGCCAGAGCACCGTGGTGCGCAGCGGGGAGGTGCTGTCGCGCGTGGGCAAGATGGCGGAGGTGTTCGACGACCACAGCCCGCTGCAGCTCATGGCGAGCGGCCGTGCTGTACTGGACGGGCGGGAGCAGCCGTTCACGCTGATCGGACGGCTGCAGTACAAGGCCGACACGGGCACGTGGACCGAGTGGAATGCGATCCTGGAGGATGGCACCACGGCCACGCTGGGCGAGGACAACGGGGGCTACGTGTTCACGCGGCCCATCGAGCCGGGGCGGGAGTTGCCCGCACCGGAGCGCTTCCGCGTGGGCGCCACCACGGCGATCAACGGCGTGCCCTACAGCGTGGCGGCGAACGTGCAGGCGCATCTCGTGTCCGCGCAGGGCGAGTTGCCCAAGCTGCCGCCGCTGGGCCAGCCTTTCTCGGTGGTGGAACTGCGCAGCGAGCAGGGCGAGGTGCTGTCCATCGACTATTCGCAGGCGCCCCCGCGGGTGGAGCGCGGTCGCGCCGTGCGGCTGGAAGACCTGCGCATGCAGGGCCTGCGGGAGGAGTCGGCGAAAGACGAGAAGGCGCGCCAGTTCAGCTGCCCGCATTGCGGTGCACCGGTGCAGGTGGCGTTCGACACCACCAAGAGCCTGACCTGCCCGTCGTGCGCGAGCCTCATCGACATCTCGGGCGGCATCGGGGGCGAGCTGCGGCACGCGGTGCAGGACGAGCCGGTGCGGCCATTGATTCCGCTGGGCACGACCGGCCTGCTCGAAGGCGTGGTCTGGCAGGTGGTGGGCTTCCAGCACCGCATGGGCCGCGAGCCGGACGACGACGAAAGCTTCGGCTGGGACGAGTACCTGCTCTACAACCGCCAGCGCGGGTTCGCCTTCCTCGTGGATGCCTCGGACGGCTGGAGCCTGGTGCGGCCCGCGACGGGCGCGCCCAAGCTGTCCGCCGACGGGCAGACCGCCACCTACCTGCAGAATCCCTACCGGCTGGATTACCAGTACCGCGCCGAGACCACCTATGTGCTGGGCGAGTTCTACTGGCCCGTGGAGCGGGGGCAGGCCACCCAGAACCGCGACTACAGCAGCAAGGGCGGCCGGGGCCGGCTGTCGATGGAGCAGACCCCGCGCGAGATCACATGGTCGGTGGGCAGCCTGGTGGACAGCGCCCTGGTGGCCCAGGCGTTCAAGCTCGAAGGGCAGAAGGACCTGTTCAAGCGCGACGACGCCGCCCCGCTCGCGAGCGCGGGCAGCCTCGGCAGCGTGGGCTGCGGCACGGTGATCATCGTGGCGGTCGTGCTCATCCTTCTGCTGCTGTTGTTCTCGCGGGGCTGCAGTTCCTCCTGCGATCCCGCGCGGGAGAACTGCACCTCGTCGAGCTACCGCTCCTCGGGCGGCTCTTTCGGGGGCTGGTCCAGCGGCGGCGGGCACAAGTAGCTGCCGTGATCGCCGGGCCCGTTTTTTTCCGGTTCGTTGTTTGAATGAAGGAGTTCACCATGCCATTCGACTGGCTGCACCCCGCCGCCTTCTTCGGCTCCATCCTGTTCGCGCTGATCGGCGTGCTGGTGTTCTGGATCAGCTTCATCGTCATCGACAAGATCACGCCCTACGACCTGTGGGCCGAGATCGTCGAGAAGCAGAACAAGGCCCTCGCCATGGTCGTGGCGGCGATGTGCCTGGGCATCAGCATCATCGTGGCGGCGGCGATCCACGGGGGGTGAATCCGCCGTGGTGCACCGCCCTGCGCGCCGGCTGCAGGGGCGGGCGCTGTCAGGCCGGGTCGGGTTCCGTCGCTGCGAGGGGCACGGCATGGAAGAAGGCCGGAGCATCCAGCGGGAACGCCACGAGGATGACATACCGCATGGTCCGGCCGCACTGGGCCAGCGTCCAGAGTTCGATCGAGCGGCGGCCCGCGGCAGCCGTGGCGCCGATGTCGCGCACGATGCGCGAGGCCCCTGTCTCGATGCTCGGGCAAGCCGCCATTTCCGTGGCTTTGGCCTTCACCATGGCCAGCACTTTCGCGCGCTGCGCGGGCGATGCGACGCTGTCGCCAGTGAAGGCCACGGCCGCAACGTCGCCGGTGGCGGGGAAGCCCGCGCCGCCGAGGGCTTTCAGTTCCACCCACGGGTCGGGCGGTGCATCTTCCAGGCGCCAGTCGTAGTGCATGTTGTAGGACGACTGCATGGGCGAGCCCGTGGAGTCGTGCGCCGGCCGGAACCGGCAGGTGGACATGGCGTCCTGGGCCGCCAGGTCCAGCCGCGCGGATCCGCTGGAGTAGCTCACCGACGTTCTCCGCACGTTGCCGTCCGGACCCACGGTCAGGGTGAGGGCCGTCTGGCCCTGTTCCTTCTGCCGGATGGAGTTCAGCGGATAGACCGGGCGCACGCAGGTCCCCGGAATGAGGGTGGGCTGCCACTGGACATCGCGGCGCGGGTTCTGCCGGGTATCCGGAAAGAGGCTGTACCCCTGTGCGGCGACGTGCGCCGGCAGTGCGGTGGAGATCAATGCCCCGCAGAGGGCCAGGAGGGATGACATGGTCATGGATCGGCGGCTCACAGTTCACCCCCGAATCCATAGCCCCGCTCCGACCGGACCATGGAGGCCGCCTTGCGCAGCAGTTCGTCGCGGGCCGGCGCGGCGTCTCTCCCGTCGGACTGGACATAGGGGGCGAGCTGCTCCAGCACCACGCGGGCCTCGAGCACCATCACCGCCTCGGGCAGGGGATCGCGGTACAGTGCGATGACGGCGTCGTTGTGCCAGGTGGTGACCGTGACGGTGGTACCGGGGGTATAGATGAATATGGGCGCGCCGCCGCCCTTGGTCTTGACCATGCGGGGTGGTTCAGCGTCCGTGTCCGCATGGCCTGCGGGCTGTATGCCGGCCATGGCGCGTCGCGGCGCCGGGCTGCCGGCCAGAGGCTCGCCCGCCTTGCGCACCGTGAAATGGGTATATCCCTTCTCCCTGGTGAGTTCGGCGCAGCGGTACAGCCAGAAATTCCAGACGCGGTCGGCGGACGTGTTGCCGTTGCCGTCGAACTTCACGCGGTAGTGCGTCTCATCGATCTTCTCGTCGGTGTATCCGCCCGCCATGCCCTTGCGGGCGTAGGGCGTGGTGCAGGCAGCAAGGGCCAGCGAAGCAGCGATGGCGGCTGCCAGTAGAAGGGGGCGCAAATCGGATCTCCCTGCCGCTCGGTCAGGCGGCGGTCGTGTTGGAATGGTTCTGGACCGAAGTTTGATACAAAATTTTACGTTAACTCGGCAGCAAGACGTCAGCCGTGGAATTTGTATCTGAATTATTAAGAATCGTTATCACTCTCATTACAATTTGTCGCTTTCGTAACGCGGCCGCAGCCATGACGGCATGGCCTGATTTTTGAAAGCGATATGGCGACACCCATCTTTTCTGAAGCGCGGCGCATGCGGTGCCGCATCATGCCCCCAGCCGGATCCGCACCGCTGCGCGCGGCGATGCTGTGGGCGGGCCTGGCTGGAGCAGCCTGGGCGCAGGGCGAGGCACCTGCGGAGGGGGCCTCCGCGCAGGCCTCGCTGCCCACTGTCCACGTCTCCGGCGCGCAGTTCGACCCTGACGATGTGCGCCCCGAGGGCGTGACGACGGCCACCAAGACCTACACCGCGCCGCGCGACATTCCCCAGACCATCGACACGGTGGAGGTCAACAAGTACAAGAGTTACGGCATCAACGACCTCGCCACCATGCTCGACGGGCAGCCGGGGGTGAGTGCGAGCTACGACATGCGCGGCGAAGGATTGACGATCCGCGGCTTCGACGTGAGTTCGGGCGACATCTACCGCGACGGCGTGCGCGAAGGCGGCCAGGTGCGCCGCAGCACCGCGAACGTGGAGCGCATCGAGATCCTCAAGGGCCCGGCCTCGGTGCTCTACGGCCGCGGGGCGGGCGGCGGCGTGGTCAACCTGGTGAGCAAGCAGGCGCGCTTCGATGCGAAGAGCAGCGCCACGCTGCGCGGCGGATCGTGGGAGAACGTGGGCGGCACGCTGGACATCAACCGCGTGCTGAGCCCGAATGTGGCCGTTCGGCTCACGGCCGACCGCGAGCAGGCGCACAGCTTCCGCAGCGGCATCCGCAACCGGAACGAGATGGTGTCGCCCAGCATCCTCGTGGACACGCGCACGGGCCTGCGCTGGACGGGCCAGTACACCTACGACAACGTCTGGCGCGTTCCGGACCGGGGGCCGGCCTACGAGCAACTGCCTGCGGGCGTCTCGCCGCGCCAGGGCTTTGCGCAGCCCGGCGATTACGTGGAAGACCGCCTGCGCGTGCTGCGCTCGGACCTGAGCTACGACTTCAATCCGCGGTGGAGCGTGCGCTGGGTGGCCAGCCGGCGCGAGGCGCGGCAGGATTTCGACCACTATTTCCTGGGCACCTACTGCAATGCCCGCGGCCGCACGCCGACGGGCGCCGCGTGCACGAATCCGGGCCTGCTGCGCCAGAGCTACGCCTGGCAGCAGACCAACAACAAGACCACCATCCATACCGTGGACCTGACCGGCCGCGTCGAGCTGGCCGGCATGGCGCACGAGCTGCTGGTAGGCGTGGAGCACAGCGACGAGGAACGCCAGCCGCGGCTTTTTTCCACCGCGGCGAGCAACGGCTTCGTCGATCCGTTCAACCCGGTGTTCAATGCCGTGCGGCCCGCGCAGGGTGCGCCGACGCAGCACAACCTGCACCTGGCCCGCGCCCGGGCGCTCTACGCGCAGGATCTCGTCAGCCTCGCACCGCAGTGGAAACTGCTGGTGGGTGCGCGCTATGACGACTACGACTTCGACAGCCTGAACCGGCTTACCGGCGCCTGGCGGCATTCGAGTGGCAGTTCCGTGAGCCCGCGCGCGGGCCTGGTGTGGCAGCCCAGCCGGGAGCACAGCGTCTATGCCTCCTACAGCAAGAGCTTTTCGCCGTTCGGCGGCCGCGGCATGCTGGGCATCAGCGGTGCGCAGGACGACGAGCCGCAGTATTCGCGCCAGTTCGAGGCGGGCATCAAGAGCGACTGGCTGCAGGGCGCGCTTTCCACGCAGTTCTCGGCCTACCAGATCGACCACTACAACATCCGCTACCAGCCCGATGCGACCAACCAGCCCGACGTCTGGGCGGTGCGCGGGCAGGAGCGCTCGCGCGGGCTGGAGTTCACCGTGTCGGGCCGCGTGGCGGCCGGCTGGTACGTGCGCGGAGGCGCGGGCATCACGCACGCCACCGTGGTGGAAAACAAGGCCAACCGGGACCTGGAGGGCAAGGACCTGCGCGACGTGGCGCGCCGCACGGGCAGCCTGTTCGTGCGCTATGCGCCTTCAGGACCGTGGTATGGCGAAATCGGCGTGACCCATTCCGGCCCGCGCTGGGCGAACGACGCCAACACGTCGCGCATGGCGGGCTACAGCCGCTGGGACGCGCTCGTCGGATGGCGCTCCGCGCCCTGGACGGTGACGGCGGCCGTTTCCAACCTGTTCGACAAGGAGTACTGGCGCCCGGGCACCAGCGCGCTGCCGGGCGCGCCGCGCTCGCTGCTGGTGAGCGCAAGCTACCAGTTCTGACGCCCTTCGCGGTTCAAAGGCCCAGGGCCTCGCGCATCTGCGCGCCCGTGAGCCGCTGGCGCGGGCCGGCCAGTAGCGCGCACATGCGTTCGTTGCATGGGGCGCGCAGGCCATGCGCCGCGGCCAGGCGCACGACGGCGCCGCAGAGGTCGTCGATTTCGGTGGGGCGGCCGGCCTCCAGGTCGTCCCACATCGATGAGCGTGCCGCCGGATCGATGCGCAGCATGCGGCGCGCGAGCCGCGTGAAAAGCGCGTCGGGCAGCCGCAGCACGTGCGGCAGCAGTGCCGGCGGCACGGGCGCGACCTTCGCGGGGCGGATGCCGGCGCGCGCCATGGCGCGCAGCGCTTCGGCCTGCAGCGCGGCGAACACGGTGCGGCAGTCGCGGTCCTGCAGTTCCTCGCGCAGCGGCAGGTCCGAGAGCGCATTCACGGGGTTGTTGAGGTTCAGCAGCAGCTTGCCCCACTGCACCGGGCGGATGTCCTCCACGACCGTGGTGCCGAGCCCTGCCGCCCTGAAGGCATCAGCCATCGCGGTGGCGGCCGGATCGCGCTGCAGGTGGATGTCTCCGGTGGTCGCCCGGTGCACGTGCGTGCCGCGCAGCACCACGTTGTAGGGCACCATGGCCCCGATGGGTCGCAGTGCCGGCGCATGGGCGGCGATGCGCGCCACGTTGTCCACGCCGTTCTGCAGCGACACGGCGGGGGTGCCCGGCGGGCAGGCGGCGCCGAGGGCGCGCGCGGCCTGCGCCGTGGCGCCACCCTTCACGCACAGCAGGACGATGGCGTCGCCAGGGCATTCCATGCCGTCCAGCGACGTGGCCAGCCGCAGTGCGCGCGCGGGCACGTGCGCGTCGGCCCCCTCCAGATCGCTCACCCGCAGGCCGTCCCGCGCGATCGCGTCCAGGATGCGCGGGCGGCCCACCAGGGTCACCGCTTCCCCGGCCGCGGCCAGGCGCCCGCCCACGTAGAGGCCGACGGCGCCCGCGCCCATGACGATGAAATGCATGCGAAGCCTCCCGGAGGGCCGTGCAGGGGCCCGGCGCCCGTGACGGTGTGGGGGCATTGTGCAGCCGGTGGCGAGAAGGTGCGGTGGCGCGCATCCCGCAAAATAGCGGGCTTGACTGCCGCCGCCCCCCTTCCATCCCCTCCGCAGCCCGCCCCCCGGCCTCTCGACATCGCACTGCTCGCCAGCGTGTTCGTGGTGGCCGCCTGCGGCCTGCTCTACGAACTCGTCGCGGGCGCGCTCGCCTCGTACGTGCTGGGCGATTCGGTGCTGCAGTTCTCCACCATCATCGGCACCTATCTGTTCGCGATGGGGGTGGGGTCGTGGCTGTCGCGGTATTTCGAGCGCCAGCTGCCCGCGCATTTCCTGCGGATCGAGCTGCTGGTGGCGGTGGTCGGCGGGGCGCTGCCCGCGCTGCTCTTCCTGGCGAATGCCTACGTGCCGGGTGCGTTCCGGCTGCTGCTCTACGGCATGGTGCTGCTGGTCGGCATGCTGGTGGGGCTGGAGATACCGCTGGTGATGCGCATCCTCAAGCGCAACGTGGCGCTCAAGGACCTGGTCTCGCAGGTGCTCACCTTCGATTACCTCGGCGCGCTCGCGGTGTCGCTCGCCTTCCCGCTGCTGCTGGTGCCGCACCTGGGGCTGGTGCGCACGGGGTTGCTGTTCGGCATCTTCAACGCGGTGGTGGCGGTCTGGGCGCTGTGGCTGTTCCGGCGCGAACTGCGGCGTTTCCGGGCGCATGCGCTGGCGTGCGCGTCCGTGCTCGGGGCGCTGCTGGCCGGCTTCGCGGGGGCCGAGCACATCACCCGCCTGGCGGAAGACCATTTCTACCAGGACCGCATCGTCATCGCCAGCGCCTCGCCCTACCAGCGCATCGTGGTCACGCACGGCCGCTCGGGCTACCGGCTGTTCCTGAACGGCAACCTGCAGTTCGCCGAGCGCGACGAATACCGCTACCACGAGGCGCTGGTGCACCCGGCGATGTCCGCCCACGGGGCCCCGAAACGCGTGGCGGTGCTCGGCGGCGGCGACGGCATGGCGGTGCGCGAGATCCTCAAGTACCCATCGGTCGAATCGGTCACGCTGGTGGAGCTCGATCCGGCCATGACGCGGCTTTTCCGCTCCGATCCGGCGCTGGTGCGGCTCAACGCCGGAGCGCTCAACGATCCGCGGGTGCACATCGTCAACACGGATGCCTTCCAGTGGCTGCAGGAGGGGAGCGGAGTCGATTCCACTTTCGACGTGATCGTGGTGGACTTCCCCGACCCCACCAACTTCGCGATCGGCAAGCTCTACACGAACAGCTTCTATGCGCTGCTCGAACAGCGCCTCTCGGCGAGCGGCTATGCGGTGGTGCAGACCACCTCGCCGCTGGTGGCGCGCCAGAGTTTCTGGACCGTGGTGCAGACCGTCGAATCGGTGGGCCTGGCCACGGCGCCGTACCACGTGCACGTGCCGAGCTTCGGCGAATGGGGTTTCGTCATCGCCAGCCGGCGGCCATGGCGCCTGCCGGAGCACCTGCCCGGGGGGCTGCGGTTCCTGTCGGTGCCCACGCTGCCGCTGCTGTTCGACTTCCCGCTGGACATGGCCCGGGTGCCGGCGGAGGTGAACCGCCTTTCGAACCAGGTGCTGGTGCACACCTACGAGCAGGAGTGGGGCAAGGTGGCCGCGCATTGATGCCGGGCCCGGCCTGACATGGCCGTGGCGTAGAGTACGCCGCATGCCTGCTTCCTACCTCGATCTTCCCGCGCTGCAGCGCCGTACCCTGCTGCGGGGCGCCACGGCCACGGCCGCCGCCTGTGCGCTGGCCGGGTGCGGGCCGGCGCCGCGCGACCTGCCCGGGGGCTTCACGGGCATCGACATGGCCCGGGGCCATGCGCTGCGCGACCGGTTGCAGAAGGGCGGCACGATCGAGCCCGATATCGTGCGCCGAACCCAGGTGGTGGTCGCGGGCGGCGGCGTGGCGGGCCTGGCCGCGGCCCGCGCCCTGCGCCTGGCCGGAGTCGATGACTTCATGCTGGTGGAAATGGAGGATTCCCCGGGCGGCAACAGCCGCGCCGGCCAGGTGGACGGCATCGCCTGCCCCCTGGGCGCCCACTACCTGCCGGTGCCGGGCGACGGCGCGCGCGAGGTGCAGGACCTGCTGGAAGAATTGGGCCTGCGGCGCCGCGTGGCGGGGCGCTGGCAGATCGACGAGCGCAGCCTGTGCCACAGCCCGCAGGAGCGGCTGTTCTTCCGGGGAGCCTGGCAGGAGGGCCTGCTGCCCGTGAACGGTGTCGGCGCGGACACCCTGGAGCAGTACCGGCGCTTCTCCGCGCGCGTGGCGGAACTGGGCCGCGCGGAGCGCTTCGCCATGCCCACGTTCAAGCTGTGGCGGCCGGACCAGCCGGTTTCCGCCGTGCTGCGGTCCCTGGATGCCATCACGTTCGATGCCTGGCTGTCGCAGGAGGGCTTCTCGGATGCGCACCTGCGCTGGTACCTGGACTATTGCTGCCGCGACGACTACGGCGCCGGCACGGCGCGGGTGTCGGCCTGGGCGGGCATCCATTATTTCGCCAGCCGCCACGGCTTCCATGCACCCGGCGACGCCGCCAGCGAGGAGCGCGAAGGCGTGCTGACCTGGCCCGAGGGCAATGGCTGGCTGGCCCAGCGGCTGGCCGCGCCGGTGAACGACGCCGGGGCGCTGCGCACCGGCAGCACCGTGCTGCGCATCGAGGAGAACCGGCGCGGCGTGGAGGTGGACGTGCTGCACCATGCGAGCGACAGCATCGAGCGCTGGCAGGCGCGCCGCTGCGTGGTGGCGCTGCCCGTTTTCGTGGCGGCGCGCGTGGTGCGCAACCCGCCCGCGTTCCTCGCCCAGGCCGCACAGCGGCTGCAGTGGGCCCCCTGGCTGGTGGCGAACCTGCGCATCGACGCGCCGCTGTCGGACCGCGAGGGCGCGGCACCCGCCTGGGACAACGTGCTCTACGATGATCCGGCGCCGGGCGGCCTGGGCTACGTGGACGCGGGCCACCAGCGCCTGGATCCGCGTCCCGGTCCCACGGTGCTCACCTACTACCGGGCGCTGGGCGACGTGCCCGACGGCCAGCGACAGCTCGCCGAACAGCCCTGGACCCACTGGCGCGACGCCATCCTCGCGAGCCTGTCCGGCCCGCACCCGGACCTGCGGGCCCGCGTGACGCGCGTGGAGATCACCCGCTACGGGCACGCCATGTCCATCCCCGTGCCGGGAACGCTGGCCTTCCTGAGCCAGGCCGGCCGCATGCCCGCGCCCCGGCAGCGCTACGTGCTGGCGAACGGCGAGCGGATCGCCGCGCCTTCCGTGCCCGGCACGGCCCGCCTGGCCTTCGCGCATGCCGACTGGTCCGGCTACTCGGTATTCGAGGAAGCGTTCACGCGCGGGCATGCGGCGGGCATGGCTGCCGCTGTCTGATCCCCCAACGGCTTCGCGGCGGACGCCGCCAATCCCCTGGCTCGATCAGGGGATTTCGGTAGGGAGATGTGATTCGATATGAATTCGATATATCTTAGATAAATCGTTCTATCGGAGTACGTCCCCATGAAAGACCTCGACCTGCTCGAATCCCGCGGCGCGCCGTCCGGTCCGCGGCGCGGCGGCGGCCGTTTTTTCGGCCACGGCGGCCTGCGCCTCGTGCTGCTGCAGCTCATCGCGGACAAGCCGCGCCACGGTTACGAGCTCATCAAGGCGATAGAGGAGCGACTGGGCGGCAGCTACAGCCCGAGCCCGGGCGTGGTCTATCCCACGCTCACTCTGCTGGAGGAGCTGGGCCACGTCACCGTGAGCGCCGAAGGCGGCGGCCGCAAGCTGCACACCGCCACGCCCGAGGGACTGGCCCACCTGGACATCCACCGCGACGAGGTGAATGCCCTGCTCGCGCGCATGGCCGACGGCATGGCACACCGCGGCCACCGGCCCGCGCCCGTGGAGCGGGCGGTGCACAACCTGCGCCAGGCCCTGCACATGCGCCTGGCGGGTGCTCCGCTGGATACGGAGCAGATCCACGCCATCGCCGACCTGCTGGACGAAGCCGCACGGCGGATCGAACGGCTCTGACGGCCCGTGCTGCCGGCCATTCCCTCGGACGCGCCGCAGAGCGCGCTGGGCGGCCCCGGAGGCGCTCCCGATGCGACACCTGCAGACCTTTTCCACCCCGGCCGGCCACGCCGGCCTTCCCAAGGATTCGCCATGAGCCAGACATCCCTTTCCACGTCCCCCCAGCCATCCCCTGCCCAACTGGAGGCCCGCGCGCTGCAGCGCGTGCGCCATGAACTGCGGCTGCGCACCCTCACCGTGCAGCGCGCCGAACGCATCACGCCCCACTGCGTGCGCGTGACGCTCGAGGGCGAGGAGCTCGCCGGCTTCCACAGCCCGGGCTTCGACGACCACGTGAAGCTGTTCCTGCCCGACCCCTCCACCGGCCAACCCGTGCTGCCGGCCTTCGATGCCCAGGGTGCCCCAATCCCCGGTGCGCCGCGCCCGGCGATGCGCGACTACACGCCGCGCCTGCACGATGCACAGGCCGGCACCCTCACCATCGATTTCGCATTGCACGATGCGGGCCCCGCCACGGCCTGGGCGCTGCAGGCAGCGCCCGGCCAGCGCATCGCCATCGGCGGGCCGCGCGGGTCGCTGCTCGTGCCGCTCGCTTTCGATGGATACGTGCTCGTCGGGGACGACACGGCCCTGCCCGCCATCGCCCGCCGCCTGGCCGAACTACCCGCGGGCACGCCCGCCCTCGCACTCATCGAGGTGGACGGGCCGGCCGACGAGCAGCCCCTGCCCACGCAGGCCGCGGCGCGCATCCATTGGGTCCACCGCCTGGGAGCGGCCCCGGGTGAAGGCCTGCGGCTCCTGGAGGCCCTGCGCGCGCTGCCCCTGCCGGGGGGCGACGTGCATGCGTGGGTGGCCTGTGAAACTGCTGCCGCCAAGGCGCTGCGCGCGCATCTGGTGGACGAGCGCGGCGTGCATCCGAAATGGATCAAGGCGTCGGGCTACTGGCGCCGGGGCAGCGCGGCCACGCACGAGACGCACGGCGACTGAAGACCGCCCGCCGCCAGCGCGGCCTGCTCCGGAAGAAGCGCACGGTCGGGCGCGCGTCCTATAGGGCCGGACGCCCCGCCGGGCGATACTGCCGGGCACGGCTGCGCCGTGCCAGCCATGCCCTTCTTTCGCGAGCATTCCATGCCCCAGCCCCACGACGTGACCGTATCCGCATCCGACCTGCCTGCCGGCGCGGGCGCGCAGGGCCGCCACGGCAGCGGCGATGTCGCCGGGCAGCGGGCCCTGCGGACCATCGCCACGCTGGAAGCCGTCAAGGGTGTGGTCGCGCTCATGGCCGGCCTGGGCCTGCTCGGCCTGCTGCACCACGACCTGCACCACGCCGCGGTGTCCCTGATCGGGCATGTGGGCCTGAACCCGGGCGAGCGCTACCCGGAGATGCTGCTGTCCCGGCTAGATCTGCTCGCGCACGAGGATTTCCGGTGGCTGATGCTGGCCGTCACCGCCTACGCGGCCCTGCGCTTCACGGAGGCGTACGGCCTGTGGAAGGACCGGGCCTGGGGCGAGGCGCTGGGAGCGCTGTCGGGCGGCCTGTACATCCCGTTCGAGCTCTGGCATTGGCTGCACCGGCCTTCGTGGGCCGCGGCCCTGGTGATCGCGTTCAACGCGGGGGTGGTGGGCTACCTGGCCTGGCGGCTCCGGACGCGGCCCGGGCAGGCCGCGTCACCGGCCTGACACTGAAAGGCGGCATCGTGGCGGCCTCATCCGCCATCGACACGACATCCCGCATGCCTGCCGCTTTCCGCTCCGCCACGCTGGCCGCCGCTCTCGCCTTCGCCGCACTGCCGTGCGTCCATGCCGAGCCGGCCGCCTATCCCGCCACGCTCGCCGGCCACGCCGTGCTGCCGGCGCAGTCCTTCATCCCCGCGCCACCGGACGCACCGGCGGACCTGCGCACCAGCGGCAAATTCACCACCCCGCGGCGCGTGGATGCCGTGGGCACCGTCGAAGGCATGTCCGCCGGCCGGCCCACGGGTGTCTCGCTGCCGTTCCAGGGCCAGCCGCTGCAGGGCCACTCGGGCATCAAGCGCATGGCCGACGGCACCTTCTGGATCCTGACGGACAACGGTGCAGGCGCCAAGGCGAATTCGCCGGACTTCATGCTCTACCTGAACCACTACGCGGTGGACTTCAAGACCGGGCAGTTCCAGCGCCTGAAGACCGTGTTCCTGCATGATCCCGACAGGAAGGTGCCGTTCCGCATCGCCGAGGAGGGCACGAAGGAGCGCTACCTGACCGGCGCCGACTTCGATCCCGAGAGCTTCCAGTTCGCCGGCGGCGCGCTCTGGATCGGCGACGAGTTCGGCCCGTTCCTCATCAAGGCCGACCTGGACGGCAAGGTGCTGGCGGTGTTCGATACCCAGGTGGACGGCCGCGTGGTGCGCTCGCCCGACCATCCCGCCGTCACCACCGCCGCTGCGCCCGACGCCAAGGCCCCGGCCTTCGACATCAAGCGCTCGAAGGGCTTCGAGGGCATGGCTTCGAGCCCCGACGGCAGCAGGCTGTACGCGTTGCTCGAAGGCCCGGTGTGGGACGAATCCGCCAAGGCCTATGAATCCGTGGACGGCGGCCGGCAATACCTGCGCGTGCTGGAGTTCGACGTGCGGCAGGAGAAATGGACCGGCCGCCACTGGAAGTACGTGCTGGAAGCCAACCAGAATGCCATCGGCGACTTCAACATGATCGGCCCCGCCATGGGCCTCGTCATCGAGCGCGACAACGGCGAGGGCACGCCCGACAAGGCCTGCCCCGAGGGCCAGAAGCGCATGGACTGCTTCCACGACGTGGCGAAGTTCAAGCGCGTGTACAAGGTGGAGCTGACCGACGCCAACGCGGGCGGCCCGCTGCGCAAGGTGGGCTACATCGACCTGCTGAACATCCAGGACCCGAAGCGCATCGCCCGCAAGCCCCTGACGGGCGGCGTGCTCGCCTTCCCGTTCTTCACCATCGAGAACGTGGACATCGTGGATGCCACGCACATCGTGGCGGGCAACGACAACAACCTGCCTTTCAGTTCCAGCCGCGAGCCCGACCGCGCCGACGACAACGAGCTGGTGCTGATCGAGGCCGGAGATCTGTTGCGCGCCCGCTGAGGGCCGGCCCGGGTGGATGTGGGCGGGCCTGCTGTTGCGCCCTGCAACGAGGCCGGGCCGCAGTTGCGTCACAATCTCCCACGTTTGCGCCATCGTGGTGCCGGTCGTCCGACGCGGCCGGCCCGGTGGCCCGTTTGGGGAGCTTCCGTCCTTTGACCCTGTCGCCCGTTCCTCCGCAGCCACCCACGCCCGGGGGGGATGACGATCCCGTGCCTGGCAGCTATGCCCCGGTGCCGCTCGCCGTCGCGGGGCAGCGCGTGCGTGCGCTCGAGGAGCGGGAGGCGCACCTGCGCTTCGCCGCAATCGCGGGACGCATCGGCCTGTGGGAGCTGGACCTGGAGACGTTCGCGCTCACCAGTTCCGAAGTCTGCCGCGAGCATTTCGGCCTGCCTGCCGAGCAGCCGCTGAGCTGGCGGGCCGTGGTGGCGTCGGTGCATCCCGAAGATGCCGCGCGCGTGCGGGCCGCCTTCGGGCACAGCATCGCGCAGCGCCAGGAGTACGCGCTCGACCACCGCATCCGGCGCGCGGACGGCCAGGTGCGCTGGCTCAAGGTGCTGGCCCAGGTGCAGGGCGGTGTTGCCGGCCGCAGCCTGCGCATCGCGGGCACGGCCCAGGACGTCACCGAACAGACGCTCGCCGAGCGCCGCACCCAGGCGCTGCTGCAGCTCGACGACAGTTTCCGCTCGCTCGAAGACCCCGCCGACATGGCCTACGCCGCCGCGCGCCTGCTGGGCGAGACCCTCGGCGTGGGGCGCGCGGGCTACGGGGACATCGACGAGACGAACACCGTCACCATCGTGCGCGACTGGACATCCCTGGGCATGTCCACGGCCGTGGGCAGGCACCATCTTCCCCACTACGGCCGGTTCTACGAGGACCTGCTGCGCGGCCACATCGTCATCGTGAACGATGTGTCCACCGACGAGCGCACCGCCAGCCACGTGCCCGCCCTGCGGGCGGTGCAGGCGGGGGCGCTGGTCAACCTGCCGCTGATCGAGGGCGGGCGGCTCGTGGCGATGCTGTTCCTGAACCACCCGGTACCGCGGGAGTGGTCCGAGGATGAACTGGCGCTGATCCGCAGCGTGGCCCACCGCACGCGCATGGCCGTGCAGCGGCGCACCGCGGAGCAGCAGTTGCGCGTGCTGGCCGATACGCTGGAAACCAAGGTCGAAGAGCGCACGCGCGAACTGATGGCCGCGGAGGAGGCATTGCGCCAGGCCCAGAAGATGGAGGCCGTGGGGCAGCTCACCGGCGGCATCGCGCACGACTTCAACAACCTGCTGGCGGGCATCATGGCGAGCCTGGACCTGCTGCGGCTGCGCGTGTCCCAGGGACGCGTGGCCGACATGGAGCGCTGCATCGACACGGCGCACCGCTCCGCCAAGCGGGCGGCATCGCTCACGCACCGCCTGCTCGCGTTTTCCCGGCGCCAGACCCTGGCGCCCGTCGTGGTGGACCTGAACCAGCTCGTCGCGGACCTGCTGGAGCTGGTGCAGCGCACCGTGGGCCCCGCCATCGCGGTGCGCTTCGAGCCTGCCGCAGGGCTCTGGATGGTGCGGGCCGATGCCGGGCAGATCGAGAATTCGCTGCTGAACCTGTGCATCAACGCCCGCGATGCGATGCCCCGCGGCGGCACCCTGCGCATCGCCACCGCCAACCATGACGCCTGCCAGCCCGGCGACGGGGCGCACATGCGCCGCGCCACCGACCTGCCGCCGGGTGAGTATGTCGCGCTGTCGGTGGCCGATACCGGCGAGGGCATGGCGCCGGACGTGGCGGCACGGGCCTTCGAGCCCTTCTTCACCACCAAGCCCCTGGGGCAGGGCACCGGCCTGGGGCTGTCCATGGTCTATGGTTTCGCCCAGCAGTCGGGCGGTTCCGCCCGCATCGCTTCGACGGCCGGGCAGGGAACAACGATCACGCTCTGGCTGCCGCGCCATGCCGGCGCGGATGCAGAACTGCCAGCCGGCCCGGGCGCCGCCGCGCCGCTTTCCGGGCAGGCACGGGCGTCCGTGTCAGGGACGGGCCGCGACATGCCGGCGGTCCTGCTGGTGGATGACGAGCCTGCCGTGCGCTCCACGGTGGCGGAATCGCTGCGCGAACAGGGATACCGCGTGCTCGAGGCCGAGGACGGGCCTTCTGCGCTGGAGATGCTGCGCGAGGCCGGGCCGCTCGATCTCCTGCTCACCGACGTGGGCCTGCCCGGCGGCATGAACGGCCGCCAGGTGGCCGACGCCGGACGCGCGCTGCGCCCGGGCCTGCCCGTGCTGTTCATCACCGGCTACGCGGAGCAGGCCGTGATCGGCGAGCGCGACCTGGACCCCGGCATGGGCGTGCTCACCAAGCCTTTCGACCTGGACGTGCTCGCGGCACGCGTGGCCGCTTCCCTGGGCTCCGGCCTGCCTTCCTCCTGAGCGCCCCTGCCGGAGCGGGGCCGGGGCCCCGGTGGCACAATGCCCGGCGCTTCCCGCTTCCTTCATCCACAGAGATCCGCGCCATGTTCACAGGCATCGTCCAAGCCACCGCCACCCTTGCCGAACTGCAGGACCGCGAAGGGCTGCGCACCTTCGTGATCGAGTTTCCCCCGGGCTTCTGCGAAGGGCTCGCCATCGGCGCCAGCGTCGCGGTGGATGGCGTGTGCCTCACGGTGACGCGCCTGGTCTCGCCCACGTCGGCCGCCTTCGACGTGATGCTGCAGAGCCTGAACGTGACCACGCTGGGCGGCTATGCGGCCGGCCGGCGCGTGAACGTGGAGCGGGCGGCCCGCGACGGCGCGGAGATCGGCGGCCATCCGCTGTCGGGACACATCGATTTCGCGGCCACCCTGCAGAGCGTGCGCGATTCCGAGAACAACCGCGTGTGGCGCGTGGCGGTGCCGGCCCCGTTCCGCCGCTATGTCTTCGCCAAGGGCTACATCGCCCTGCACGGCGCCAGCCTGACCGTGGCGGAGGTGAACCGTGCCGAAGGATGGTTCGAGGTCTGGCTGATTCCCGAGACGCGCCGTGCCACGGTGTTCGAAGACCTGCGCGCGGGCGACACGCTCAACGTGGAGATCGAGCGCAGCACCCAGGTCGTGGTGGACACGGTGCGCGAGGCGGTGGAGGAAAGCCTCGGCGAGCTGCGCCCGGTGCTGGAAGCGCTGCTGCGGGAGAAGGGCCTGTCGCTGGACGACTTCGTGCGCCCTCCGGCCGCCCTGCAGCGCTGAAGCGCGGCGCGCCGCCGGCCCGCCTTCAGGCGGCTTCCTCGACCCGGTTGCGGCCCCGGTCCTTGGCCCGGTAGAGGGCGGTGTCCGCTTCCGAAAGCAGGTGGTCCAGCACCAGGCCGTGTCGCTGGGAGACGGCCACGCCGACGCTGGCCGTGAGCCGGAAGTGCTCACCCGAGGGCAGGACGACCGGCGCCGTCTCGATGGCGTGGCGCAGGCGCTCGGCGCAGGCTGCGCCCTCGCGGCCCGCGCAGGGGCCGAGCAGCACCACGAATTCCTCGCCTCCATACCGTGCCACGAGGTCGCCCGGGCGCAGGGTGTTGCGCACCGCGCGTGCCACGGCCCGCAGCGCCTCGTCCCCGGCGGCATGCCCCGCGCGGTCGTTGAAGCTCTTGAAGAGGTCCACGTCCAGCAGCATCAGGGCGACGTCGAAGCGCTGCTGCCGAGCCTGCGCGACGCGTTCGCGCGCCGCCGCGAAAAACGCGCGCCGGTTGGGCAGCCCCGTGAGGAAATCGGTGAGCGATTGCTCGCGCAGCTGCGCGATGAGGCCGTCGCGCTCGCGCTCGAGCACCTGCCGGGCCTGCGTGTGCTCCTGCAATGCCCGCACGGCGCCGATCACCGCGGCGATCTCGTCGTTGGCCGCGGGCCGGGGCAGCGGGGCGTCCAGGCGGTTGCGGGCCAGATCCTGCAGGGCCTGGGTCGTCTGGGCCAGGGGGCGCAGCACGCGGGCGTGCAGCACGGCCAGCGTGCCCGCGAGGATGGCCCAGAGCAGGACCGATGCGCCCACCACCTCCACGAGGCTGTGCAGGGCGCGCTCCCGGGCGGCGAGCGCGTCGGCCTGCAGCCGCGCCATCAGCCGGTCGCGCAGTGCCACCACCTTGCCCAGTTCGGGCACATAGCGCTCCGCGAACTGCGCGGTGGTGATGCCATAGCGCCCGTCCTGCTCGCCGGCCGCCAGCACGGGCGCGACGATGTCCCGCGCCGCATGGCCGAAGTAGCCGCTGTCCACGGCTTCCCAGGCCTGGGCGATGTCGGGCGGGGCGTCCTGGCGGGCCAGGCGCTGCTCCAGCAGGAACTGCAGCGCCATGATGCGTCCGCGGGTCTGTTCGATGGCATTGCGTTCTTCGGCCGTGAACGGCCGCTGCTTCGCCAGCGCGGCGGTGAAGTGCGATCCGAGCAGGCCCGCGTGCTCGCGCAGCTCCGCCGTGATGCGAAGCACCTGCGTGTCGCCGTCCATGGAAGGCTGGGCCGTCCGCACGGCCTGGATCAGGGCGCTGTTGACCGGCGCGAGCTGCGGCACGATGGCCACCAGGCCATAGACGCTGGCGCGCACGGCCTCGGGCGTGCGCAGGGCATGGGGGAGGGCGATGACCCTGTCGGCCGCCGCCCGTGCGCGGGCGAGTGCCTGTGCGGTGTCGTCCGCTCCGGCCAGCAGGGCGTCCATGTGCGGCACCTGCGTCCGTGCGGCCAGCATGGCGCGCAGCTGCGCCATGGCCTGGTCGGTGTTTTCCCGCGCCTGCGCCAGGGCGGCGACGGCCTGCGGATCGGGCGTTCCATCGGGTGCGCCGAGGCGTGCGTTCGTCGGGCCCCGCTCGCGCGACACCCGCTCGGTCGCCACCAGGCCCAGGCCGAGGTCCGCGAGCGCGCGCGATCCGGCGTCTGCCGCGCGCCACGAGCGCCATTGCCCCCAGCTGGCATGCGCGGCCAGCAGGGCCGTCACGGTGGCCAGCACGATGCCGATGAGGCGCAGGAAATGGTTCAGGGACATGAAGGCACGTGGCCGCCACCGGCCCGGGCCCACCCGCCCGCCGGAGCACTGATCGCGTTGTGATGTACTGTCTGCACTCTATTACATACGGTGCCTCTCCACGGCCGGGTTGCCTCCCGAACCCGACCGGAACACATGGATTCATGCGCTCTCCTGCCGATCCGACCGCCACGCCCGCCCCTTCCACGGTTCCCGCGCCGCTCATACGCCGATTGGGCGTGCAGGACCTGCCCGGCCTGCTCGCAGTGCAGCGGGCCTGCTATGGGGAGGGATTCCTCGAAAGTGCCGACGTTTTCGCGCGGCGGCTGTCCAGTCCCGTGAACTGTTCGCTGGTCGCCGGGGCGCCCGGCTCCGTGCAGGCCTACCTGGCCGCCTACCGCACCGTGCGGGGCAAGGTGACCGCGCTGCACGGTGATTTCGAGACCCCGGACGGACCGCCCGACACGCTCTACCTGCACGACATGGCCGTGCTGCCGGAATGTGCAGGGCGCGGACTGGCCCGCGCGCTGCTGGAGACCCTGTGGCACGAAGCCCGCGTTGCCGGGCTGCGGCACACCGCCCTCGTCTCGGTGCAGGGCTCGCGTGCCTACTGGGAGCGCCAGGGCTATGCGGCGCGCGAGCCTGCATCGGCCGAGGCGCACGAACGCCTGGCGGGTTATGGCGTGCAGGCGGTGTACATGGAGCGCCTGCTGTAGGCAGGGGGCATGCCCCCTGCCTGCTCAGTGGGCCACAGGCGCGTGGCGCGGAGTCTCCGGCTCCTGGATCTCGTGGATCTCGACGCTCGACGGTACCGGTGCCGGTGCCGCGCCCATGAACCGCTCCCGCAGCCACTCCATCGCGTTGTGCCCGATGCCGCGCAGCGCCTGGGAGAGTTCCGCGGGCCGCATCGACTGCAGTCCCGCGTACATCTTTTCCAGGCCCGCGCCGGCCAGGTGGCCCACCGGTCCGGGAATGGAAACGTTGAGCAGGGCCATGGCCGCTGCCCCCGCCAGCATGCCGGTGGTGTTCTTCTCGATGAAATCGTCCGCGGCGTGGTTGGCCGTCAGCACCGCGATCATCACGAGGCTGAGCCCCGCGAACGACTTGAACTCGTCGAGCGCATCGCGGCGCGTGACGTTGGGATTGCGGGCGTTGGCGACCATCAGGGCCACGGTGAACGCCGCGTCGGACGCCAGATCCACCATCCCGATCTGGTCGGGGTACATCAGGCCGGTCGTGGTCGCGCAGACGGCACCGGTGAAGGCCGCCAGGGCGTATTTCGCGATGCGTTCGGCTTTCTCGGCTTCCTGCTGGGCTTCGTTGGCGGCCGAGGCGGCCTGCTCGGGCAGGCCCGCGGGGTGCAGCACGCGCTCCAGGTCGGTGGCGATGGACAGGAATGCATCCGCGACCAGCGTCAGCTGCTTGCTGGTGACCGGGCTGAGCTCCTTGCCGTCGCCCTGGGCCAGGAAGCTGGCCTTGGCGTCGGTGACGGCCCTCTGGTCGGCGCGGGCCAGGTCCAGCGCCTGCGAGAGGGCGGTGCGCGCCTGGACGGCGGCTTCGCGGGCGGCCTGCACGGCCTCGTCCGAGCCTTCGGTGGCCGGCTCCCGGGGCGTGTCAGGGAACATGGTCGCCTCCTGCAGGCGGGTGCCCACCTCCGCGAGCTCCGGGTCCGGCACGCCGTGGCGCATGCGGTTGGCGATCTCCCGCGTCTCCTTGCCCAGGAACCCGAGGAACAGCGCCGCGGTGGACACCATGCCGGCGCCCACGTTGAAGGCAGGGTGACTGTTGAGCTTTTGCAGCTGCGGCACGAACGTGGGCAACGCGAAGATCACCGCCTGCACCACGTTGATGTAGTGGCGCGACATGAAATGGTCCATGGCGCTGTGCCAGTTCGCCCCCGTGGGCGAGCGTGCCGAGCCGATCGCCATCAGGGCGGTCTTGGCGTAGAGGCCCGCCAGTTCGGCCTCGAACTGGTTCTGGTGGCCGCGGAAGGCGACGGCGACAGGCAGGACGGGCAGCAGCGCGTTCATGCCGAGATAGACCGCGGCGCGGCGTGCCAGCGGCTGCTCGGTCTCCAGCGCCTCCAGCGTGGAATCCAGGTGCGCGAGCCGCCCCTCGAATCGCGTCTGGAGCTCGTCGGGGACGTCCCGCGCCAGCAACTGCGTACGCAGCGCCTGCGCGGCGTTTCGCAGTTCCGGCAGCGTGCTGCCAGCGGGAAGCACGCCGCGCTCCGGGTCTGCGCGGCCCTTGAACTCCTGCATGAATTCCGCGTCGTCGCCGCGCATCACGGCCGTTCGGGCGTCGACCATGCTCCCCATGGTCTTGAGGAATTGCCCCAGGCGCTGCCGCGTCCCGGCGGGGCCGGGCGGGGGGCCGCCCGCGTCCTCCGGAGCGATCTCCGCGAGCCGGGCCGGGCTCCCGGCCGCAGATGCGGCCGAGGCCTCGGATGGCGAGGGTGGCACTGGCAGGGGGGCGCGTGGCGGCGTGGCGCCGCCTTCGGTGCGGCCGGGCCGCTGGGCCGGGGAGGGCATCCCCGCCGGCAACCGGGCGCGCAAGGATTCACGCGGCGGACTGGCCGGGGACGCGGCTGCGTCCGGCGGGGATGCGGGCCGCTGCGCGGCTGCAGTGGAAACGGAGGAACTGTTGATCGCAGACATTGGATTTATCGGGAAAAATAAACCGGAGTCTGGAGGGCGGAAAACCTTCTGTAAGCAGGTGCGCGAATGCGTGCCCGCAGGCGCGAAGCCGGTGGCGGCGGGCCGACATGCCGGTGCGCCCGGCTCAGGAGGCGGTGGCCTGTGCGGTGATCCAGTCGCGAAAGCCGCGCAGCGCCGGGTCCACCAGCACTTCGGGCCGGTGCACCAGCCGGTAGGCCAGCGGCGTTGCCAGCGCGGCCGACCGCACGGCCACGAGCGCGCGCGCCGCGATCTCCTGCGCCACGAAGCCCTGCCGCGCCAGGGCGAAGCCCCGGCCTGCCAGGGCAGCCTCGATCGAGCCGTTGGAGTGCGTGAACACCACGCCCTGGTTGCAGTCCACGCCCAAGGCCCCGTTCGCCTCGCACCAGAGCCGCCAGTCGCCACGGTGCCCGTCGTGCAGCAGCCGGGCGCCGGTGATGTCGGTGACGCGGGGCACGCGCCGGGGCGCGATCAGGCGCGGGCTGCAGACCGGCACCAGGTCGTCGGCCACCAGCACCTCGGCCTGCAGCCCCGGTGCCACGCCCAGGCCATGGCGTACCGCGAAATGGATGTCTTCGGACGCCAGATCGACCACGCGGTCGCTGGTGCTCACGTGCACATCGACGTCCGGTGCCAGGCGCGAGAAATCCTCCAGCCGCGGCACCAGCCACTGCACCGCGAAGCCGGCGGTGCAGCTGAGCCGCACCACGCGCCGCTGCCCCAGCGCCTGCAGGCGTGCCGTGGCGTGGCCGACGAGTGCCAGCGCCTCGGCGCAGGCCGCAAGGTAGTCGCGTCCCGCCGGGGTGAGCGCGAGCCCGCGCGGCAGCCGCTCGAACAGCGCGCAGCCCAGGAAGCCTTCCAGCCGGCGCAGCTGCTGCGATACCGCGCCCGGTGTCACGTGCAGTTCCGCGGCGGCGGCGCGCACGCTCAGGTGGCGGGCCGCCGCTTCGAAGAAGCGCACGGAAACGAGGGGAGGCAGGCGCATGACTGTTCACTTCAGCTAAACGGTACGAGAGGATAAATCGTTTGCCTGCACTGCAACCTCCTGCCGAGAATGACCCCGCGGCTGCACTGCGGCCGTACTCCTTGTCCATACAACCTGCCAGGATTGCGTTCCGCCATGTCTTCCGCCAGCCTGCTGCGCCTTTTCCTGCTCGCCGCCCTGTGGGGCGGGAGCTTTCTTTTCACCCGTTACACCGTCCCGGCGCTGGGTGCCGTGCCCACGGCTTTCGGGCGCGTGCTGCTCGCCGCCCTGGGGCTGATGGCGCTGGTGGTGTTGACGCGGCAGCGCCTGGCGTTCCGGGGGCGCCAGGGGGCGGTGCTCGTGCTCGGGGTGGTCAACTCGGGCATTCCGTTCTGCATGTTCGCGCTGGCCGCGCGGGTGCTGCCCGCCGGCTACAGCGCGATGCTGAACGCCACCACGCCGCTCATGGGTGTGCTCATCGGCGCTGCGGCCTTCGGCGAGCGCATCACCGGCGCGGGCGCCGCGGGCGTGCTGCTCGGCATGGCCGGCGTGGCGGTGCTGGCCCAGGCCGGGCCGGTCGCCCTCACCATGCCGGTCGCGGCGGGCATCGCGGCGTGCCTGGCGGCCACGGCCTGCTACGGCCTCGCGGGCTTCCTGACGCGCCGCTGGATCACCGCACGCGGCGGGCTGGACAGCCGCCTGGTCGCGCTGGGCAGCCAGTGGGGCGCCGTGCTGGCGCTGGCGCCGTGGGCGGCATGGCAGGCCTGGAACCAGCCGGGCCTTGCAAGCCAGTGGTCCACGGCGCCCGTGCAGGTCTGGGCGGCGCTGCTGGCCATGGGGCTGCTCTGCACCGCCTGGGCCTACGTGCTGTATTTCCGGCTGATCGCGGACGTGGGGCCGCTCAAGGCGCTCTCCGTGACGTTCCTGGTGCCGGCGTTCGGCGTGGCCTGGGGCTGGCTGCTGCTGGACGAAACCGTGACCGTTGCGCACGCCGCGGGCGGCGCCTTGATCGCGGTGGCGCTCTGGCTGGTGCTGCGGCCGGCACCCGCGCGGCCCTGACGGGGCCGTGCCGGGACTGGCTCGCTCCGCCGCCGTATGGTCATAATGCGCGCCATGCCCAACCGCTGGAAACCCAACGTCACCGTGGCCGCCGTCATCGAGCAGGGAGGCCGCTTCCTCCTCGTGGAAGAGGACACGGCCGACGGGCTGCGGCTCAACAATCCCGCCGGGCATCTCGACCCAGGGGAGTCGCCCGAACAGGCCTGCGTGCGCGAGGTGCTGGAAGAAACGGCCTACGACTTCACCGCCACCGCGCTGGTCGGGATCTACCTCAACCGTTTCACGCGCACCCGCACGGGCGACGACATCACCTACCTGCGGTTCGCCTTCACGGGCACGCTGGGCGCGCACCACGCCTGGCGCTCGCTCGACGACGGCATCGTGCGCACCGTGTGGATGACGCCCGATGAACTGCGCTCCTGCGCCGACCGCCACCGCAGCCCGCTGGTGATGCGCTGCATCGAGGACTACCTCGCCGGGCAGCGGCATCCGGTGGACATGATCCACACCGACGCGAGCGTGCTGCGCGGGAGCTGAAGCGGCAGCAGTCGCGTGGACGGCCTGCGGGCAGCAGGCCTTTGGCGCGCGCCGCGAGCAGGCCCCCCGCCCGAAAAATACAATCCCGGGGATGACAGCCTCCCCCAAGCAGCGCATCGTCGTCGGACTCTCCGGCGGCGTGGATTCCGCGGTGACCGCCCACCTCCTGAAGCAGCAGGGCCACGAAGTCGTGGGCATCTTCATGAAGAACTGGGAGGACGACGACGACAGCGAGTACTGTTCCTCCAACGTCGATTTCGTCGATGCCGCGGCCGTGGCCGACGTGATCGGCATCGAGATCGAGCACGTCAACTTCGCGGCCGAGTACAAGGACCGCGTGTTCGCCGAGTTCCTGCGCGAGTACGAGGCCGGCCGCACGCCCAACCCCGACGTGCTCTGCAATGCCGAGATCAAGTTCAAGGCCTTCCTGGACCACGCCATGCGCGTGGGCGCGGAAAAGATCGCCACCGGCCATTACGCCCGCGTGCGCCACAACCCTGCCACGGGCCTGCACGAGTTGCTCAAGGGGCTGGACCCGGCCAAGGACCAGAGCTATTTCCTGCACCGCCTGAACCAGGCGCAGCTCTCGCGCACGCTGTTTCCCGTGGGCGAGCTGCGCAAGACCGAGGTGCGACGCATCGCGGAAGAGATCGGCCTGCCCAACGCGAAGAAGAAGGACTCCACCGGCATCTGCTTCATCGGCGAGCGGCCGTTCCGCGAATTCCTGAACCGCTACATCCAGCACGCGCCGGGCCCGATCCTGGATGACCGGGGGCGCAGGCTGGGGCAGCACGTGGGTCTCTCGTTCTACACGCTGGGCCAGCGCCAGGGCCTGGGCATCGGCGGCGTGAAGGACAAAGGCGCGCAGCGCGGCGGCGGCGAGCACGCGCCCTGGTTCGTCGCGCGCAAGGAGGTCGAGCGCAACGTGCTGCGCGTGGTGCAGGGGCACGACCA
Source organism: Paracidovorax avenae (assembly GCF_040892545.1). Taxonomy (NCBI): domain Bacteria; kingdom Pseudomonadati; phylum Pseudomonadota; class Betaproteobacteria; order Burkholderiales; family Comamonadaceae; genus Paracidovorax; species Paracidovorax avenae. Next base: position 5,519,910 of record NZ_CP156079.1, on the reverse strand, counting down.
CCCCTGGCTGCTCTCGCACACGCTGCAGGCCACTGACGCGAGCTGGGTGGCGGGCCGGCCGCCGGCCGCTGGCGCCTGTGCGGCCAAGACGCGCTACCGCCAGCAGGATGCGGCCTGCAGCGTCACGCAGGCGGAGGGGGGGGATTTCGCGCTCTCATTTCCCGAGGCGCAATGGGCGGTGACGCCGGGGCAGAGTGCGGTGCTGTACGACGGCGAAGTGTGCCTGGGAGGCGGGGTGATCACGGCGGCCGGGCCTGCGAACGGCGCGGCTTAGCGCAAGACGCCGGGCCGGGACCAGAGGGTTTGTCCCTGGGGCTTTTGCGGGAAAGATCGCTTCCCGCGGTGCTGCCGCGCTTTGAAAAATCCCTTACTGCGTTGATCATGTTTTCCGCGGCGCCCGGCGCCGTGCCGGGCGCTGCACGCGCCCGTCTTTGCGCCCGAGAGAAAGAAAACATCGTTCATCCAACGGAGACAAGCGCATGGCCTGGCAGCAAATCTACGACCCGTTCGGCAGCATGGTCCTCTCCACCGCCCTCGCGGCGGTTCCGGTGGTGGTCATGCTGGCGGCCCTCGGCTTCTTCCACATCAAGGCGCACATCGCCGCGGGCATGGGGCTCGTCGCGGCCCTGCTCGTGGCCGTCTTCGCCTACGGCATGCCGGCGGACATGGCCGGCCGGGCCGCGCTGCTGGGGGGCTTCACGGGCCTGCTGCCGATCGGCTGGATCGTGCTCAACATCATCTTCCTGCACCAGCTCACGGAGCAGAACGGCAGCTTCAAGGTGCTGCAGGACTCGCTCTCGGGCATCACGGAGGACCGGCGCATCCAGCTGCTGCTGATCGCTTTCTGCTTCGGCGCGTTCTTCGAAGGGGCGGCGGGCTTCGGCACGCCGGTGGCGGTGACGGCGGCCATCCTCATCGGGCTGGGCTTCTCGCCGCTTGCGGCATCGGGGCTCTCGCTCATCGCCAACACGGCTCCGGTGGCCTTCGGCGCGCTGGGCACGCCCATCCTCACGCTGGCCAAGGTGCATGGCTACGACGTGATGGCGGTGACGGCCATGGTGGGCCGGCAGTTGCCGTTCTTCTCGCTGCTGGTGCCGTTCTGGCTGATCTGGGCCTTCGCGGGGCGCAAGGGCATGATGGAGATCTGGCCGGCCATCCTGGTCACGGGCGTCTCGTTCGCGGTGCCGCAGTTCCTGGTCTCCAACTTCATCGGGCCGGAACTGGTGGACATCATCGCGGCCATCGTGTCCATGGTCTGCCTGATCGCCTTCCTGCGTGTCTGGAAGCCGAAGTCGGTATGGACCTCGCCCTCGCTGCGCGGCAACGACGTGAGCGCGGCCGAGGCCAAGCCGCCCCAGCCCGTGGCGCGCCACACCCGCGCCGAGCTGGTGGCGGCCTGGATGCCCTGGGCCATCCTGTCGGTGTTCGTGTTCATCTGGGGGCTGCCGCCCGTCAAGGCCTGGCTCAACGGCCTGTTCGCACCGTCCTTCCCCATGGCGGGGCTGCACAACCTGATCGAGAAGGTGCCACCCGTGGTGCCCGTGCCCACCAAGGAGGGCGCGGTCTATACCCTGAACCTGCTGTCGGCCACCGGCACGGCGATTTTGCTGTCGGCCATCGTCAGCGCGCTGTTCATGAAATACAACCCGGTGGCCATCGTGCGCACCTTCTTCAAGACGATCTGGCTGGTGAAGTTCTCGCTGCTCACCATCGTGCTGATGCTGGCGCTGGGCACGCTCACCCGCTATTCGGGCACGGACACCACGCTGGGCCTGGCCTTCGCCAACACGGGCGTGCTGTACCCGTTCTTCGGCACGCTGATGGGCTGGCTGGGCGTGGCGCTCACGGGGTCCGACACGGCTTCCAACGTGCTGTTCGGCGGCATGCAGAAGGTGGCGGCCGAGCAGCTGGGACTGTCGCCCAACCTGATGGGCGCGGCCAACAGTTCGGGCGGGGTGATGGGCAAGATGATCGACGCGCAGTCGATCGTGGTGGCCTCCACCGCCACGCGCTGGTTCGACCGCGAGGGCGAGATCCTGCGCTATGTGTTCTTCCACTCCATCGCGCTGGCCTGCCTGGTGGGGCTGTACGTGACGATGCAGGCGTATGTCTGGCCGTTCACGCTGATGGTGGTGCATTGAGCGAGCGGCCGGCACGGCCCTTCCGGCGTCGTTGCTGCATCTTGTCGTACTGTCCGTACTGCCTGCGATGCAGCGCCTCGCCGGGACCGCTTCGCTGGGCCGTGCCATCCGCTCATTAGAAAGGTTCACATGGAGCCTGGTGGCAGCTCCTTCAACGCATCGCGGATCGTGCGCGCGACCAGTTGCTGCCGTTCGCGCGGCATGCGCGCCAGGGTGGTGGCCACGCTGACGGCCGCCACCGGCCGGCCGCGCGCGTCGCGCACCGCCATGCCCACGGCCAGCACGCCGCGGGTGGCGTGGTTGCCGATGACGGACCAGCCGCGCTCGCGCGTGGCGCGCACCAGCAGGCGCATGCGCTCCGGCGTCATGCCGCCGTAGGCTGCCAGGCGCGGCGCGTTCGCCGCGATGATGGCTTCCACTTCCGCGTCCGGCAGGGCGGCGAGCAGGGCCAGGCCTGCCGCGCCCACGCCCAGCGGCTGTCGCGTACCCACTTCGATCACCAGGATCTGCACCGGGTGCGTGCCCACCTGCCGCGCGATGCAGTGCGACTGCGGCCCCTCGCGCACGATGGCGAAGGCCGCGTCGCCGCACGCGGCGCTGATGCGCGCGAGCAGCGGCTGCAGGTGCACCGCGCGGTTGGGCAGCGCGCCGGCCGGCGCGAGCGCCGCCATGCGCGGCCCGGGCACGTAGCGGAAGCGGCCCTGCCGCGCGACGTGTCCGGCCTCGAGCAGCGTGGACAGCAGCCGGTACACCGTGGCCCGCTCCAGCGCCACGCCGCGGCACAGGTCCACCACGCGCACGCCTTCCGGGCCGCCGGCCAGCACCGCATCGAGCACCTGCAGGCCGCGGCGCAGCGTGCGGCTGCCGGGGTCGTCCGCTTCCGCCTCCACGGCATGGCGCGATGGATCGTCCGGCTGGCGGACGTTTCGATTCGTGGTGCGTGGGGGCATTGCGAAGAATCCAGGTGTCGATGAAGTCCGTGCGCAGTGTGCCCCAGGCCGCGCGACCCGGACCGCGATTGCCCCGTGCCCACCCCAGGAGACAAGACCATGACCGCTGCCCCCCTGCCTGTTTTTTCCGCCGGCCCTCGCGCCTGCGCCTTCCTGCATCGCCTCGCGCGCCGCCGCATCGCGGCCCTGGGTGCCGCCCTGTGCGCCGTGGCCTGCGCGGCCCTGCATGCGCCCGCCGCGCGTGCGGAGACACCATCTTCCGGAACATGGCCGGCCCGGCCGATCCGGCTCGTCGTCGGCTATGCGGCGGGCGGCGCGACTGACGTGATCGCGCGCATCGTGGCCGTGAAGCTGGGCGAACGCCTGGGGCAACCCATGATGGTGGACAACCGGGCGGGGGCCAACAGCAACGTGGGCGCCGAGGTGGTGGCCAAGTCGCCACCGGACGGCTACACGCTCTATGTTTTCACCATCGCCAACACCATCAATGCCTCGCTCTACGGCCGGCTGGGGTACGACCCGCAGAAGGATTTCGAGCCCATCGGCCTGATCGCCAAGATTCCCAACATCCTGGTGGTGAACAACCAGCTGCCGATCAGGAGCGTGGCCGACTACATCCGCTTCGCCCGGGAGTCGAAGGACGGCATCACCTTCGCGTCGTCGGGCAGCGGATCGTCCATCCACCTGTCGGGCGAGATGTTCAAGATGCAGACGAAGCTGAACATGCTGCACGTGCCCTACAAGGGCAGCGCGCCGGCCATGACCGACCTGCTGGGTGGCCAGGTGCAGTCGATGTTCGACAACACGCCTTCGGCCCTGCCGCACGTGCAGGCGGGCCGCCTGCGTGCCATCGCCATCACCAGCGCGCAGCGCTCGCCGCTGCTGCCCGACGTGCCCACGGTGGCCGAGTCGGGCTTCCCGGGCTTCGACGTGCAGTCGTGGTTCGGCCTGGCCGCGCCCGCGGGCACGCCGAAGCCCGTCATCGAGCGCGTGAATGCCGAACTGGTCAAGGTGCTGAACATGCCCGATGTGCGCCAGCGCCTGCAGGACCTCGCCGCCACGCCGGAGCCCGGCACGCCGGCGCAGATGCGCAGCTTCGCCACCGCCGAGATCCAGCGCTGGAGAGAGGTGGTGAAGGCGTCCGGCGCGAAGGCCGAGTGAGCCGCGGCTGGTTTCCGGTCCGCTGAACCGATCCCTTTTTCGCAGGAGTTCCCGAGCCCATGTTCCCGATCGATTTCTTCTGGCGTGCCGCCACGCGCTGGCCCGACCGCATCGCCATCGATGCGCCGGAGGGCGCCATCCGCTACGACGTGCTCGCCGCGCGCGTGTCCGCCCTGGCGGCGGCGCTGGTGGCGCGAGACCCGGCGCCGCAGAGCCGCGTCGGCATCTGCGCGCACAACAGCGCCGACCACATCGCCGCGTTGCTGGCGGTGCTGGCCTGCGGCAAGGTCTGGGTGCCGCTGAACCCCAAGAGCACCGCGCCGGAGATCCGCCGCATCACCGACGCCACCACGCCCAGCATCCTGGTGCTGGACGCCGATTGCGCCCCGCTGCTGGAGGGCGTGCCGGGCGACCGCATCCATGCCCACGGGCCGCACGGCGAGGCAGTGCCCAGCGTGGCGGCACTGGTGCAGCGGCATGCCGGCGCGCCACGCCCGGTGTTCGAGCTGCCGGACTCCGCCACGCAGGCCATCAAGTTCACGGGCGGCACCACGGGCGCGCCCAAGGGCGTGATGCAGCCCTACCGCGCGTGGATGGCCAACATCGCCAACCAGATCCACGCCTGGGGCTTCGACGAGCACGAACGCTACATCGTCGCCGCGCCGATCACGCACGGCACGTCCACCTACCTCCTGCCCATCCTGGCGCAGGGCGGCTGCCACGTGGTGCTGCAGGGCGCAGGCGCCGAGGCGGTGCGCACTGCCTTCCGCGAGCGCGGCGGCACCGTGTGCTTCATGCCGCCCACGCTGGTGTACATGCTGATGGCCCTGCCCGGCGCCAGCCGCGCGGACTTTCCCCGCCTGCGCCGGCTGATCTACGGCGGCGCCCCCATGCCGCCCGAGAAGATCCGCGAGGTGCGTGCATTCTTCGGCCCCGTCCTGGGCACCACCTACGGCCAGACCGAGGCGCCGCAGATCCTCACCGTGATGCGTCCGGAGGATTTCGAGGACGAGCGCAACTGGGCCGCGGTGGGCCGCACCACCTGGTTCAGCGACGTGGCCATCATGGCGCCGGACGGCCGCCTGCTGCCCACGGGCGAGGTCGGCGAAGTGGTGGCGCGCGGCGACCTGCTCATGACTGGCTACTGGCGCCTGCCCGAGAAGACGGCCGAGACCCTGGTGGACGGCTGGCTGCACACGGGTGACCGTGGCCTGATCGACGAGCGGGGCTACCTCTACCTGAAGGACCGGCTCAAGGACATGGTCATCACCGGCGGGTTCAACGTCTATCCGGTGGACGTGGAGAACGCCCTGGGCCAGCACCCGGCGGTGCACGAGTGCGCCGTGTTCGGCATTCCCGACGACAAATGGGGCGAGGCCGTGCAGGCGGCCGTCCAGCTGCGCCCCGGCCAGCAGGCCGGGGAGGCGGAGCTGATCGCTTTCGTGCGCGAGCGCCTGGGCCCCGTGCAGACGCCCAAGCGCATCCACTTCCACGCCAACCTGCCGCGCTCGCCCGTGGGCAAGGTGCTCAAGAACGCCGTGCGCGAGCAAGCGCTCGCCACCCCCTGAACCGGAGAACCTCCATGACATCCGTCCGCAACGACGCCCCCGTCACCCGCCTGTGCACGCACACCCTTACCAGCCTGCACTACCGCGACGCCGACCTGGTCGAGGACCTGATGGGCCGCAAGACCTTCACCGAGGTGATGCTGATGCAGATCCTGGGCCGCACGCCGCGCCCGGTGGACCTGCGCATCACCGACGTGGTGCTCATCGTCCTGATGGAACACGGCCTCACGCCCAGCGCCATCGCCACGCGCCTGATCTACATGAGCGCGCCGGAGAACCTGCAGGGCGCCGTCAGCGCGGGCCTGCTGGCCGTGGGCAGTTCCTTCGTGGGCACCATGGAGAACTGCTCGCGCCTGCTCGACCGCATCATGGCCGCCCAGGACCCCGATGCCGAGGCGCTGGCCATTGCGCGGGAGTGCAAGGCGAACAAGAGCGCCGTGCCCGGCTTCGGCCACCACCTGCACAAGCCCGTCGATCCGCGCGCCTACAAGCTGCTGGAGCTGGCCCGCGCCGAGCCCGACCTGTCCGGCAGGCACATCCGGGCGCTGGAAACACTGTCGAAAGCCGTGGACGCGGTGGCCGGCCGGCCCGTCACCATCAATGCCACGGGGGCGGTGGCCGCGCTGCTGGGCGAGATCGGCGTGCCCACGGCCGTGATGCGCGGCTTCGCCGTGATCTCGCGCGCCGCAGGGCTGGTGGCCCACATCGTGGAGGAGCAGCAGAGCCCGTCGGGCCGCTTCATCTGGGATACCGTGGAGCATGCCATTCCCTACGTCGGCGAGGGCGGCAAGCCTTCCAATGCCGGGGAGCCTGCATGAGCGGCGGCAACGCCATCCCCGGCGAAAGACGCCCGCCCGCGCTGCCGCTGGACCTGTCCGGCCGCGTGGTCTTCGTCGCCGGCGGGGGCTCGGCCGGCCCGGGCTGGAGCATCGGCCGCGCCGCCTGCGTGACCTACGCGCGGCTGGGCGCGTCCGTCTGCGTGGCCGACCGCGATGCGGCGTCGGCCGAAGAAACGACCGCACTCATCCACGCCGAGGGTGGAACGGCCGCCACCTTGGTGGGAGACGTGGCCGACGAGGCCGACGTGCAGCGGCTGTTCGGCGAGGCCCGGGCGCGGTTCGGAGCCATCGACGTGCTGCACCACAACGTGGGCATCGGCAAGACCGGCGGCCCCATGGACACGAGCGCCGACGACCTGGACCGCATCCATGCCGTGAACGTGCGCAGCCTGCTGCTGTGCAGCCGGCAGGTGCTGCCGGACATGGTGGAGCGTGGGCGCGGATCGCTCATCGCGATATCGTCCGTGGCCGGCATGCGCTACGTGGGCTACCCGCACCTGGCCTACAGCGTCACCAAGGCCGCGGTGACGCAGTTCACGCGCATGGTGGCGCAGCAGTATGCACCCCACGGCATCCGCGCCAATACCGTGGTGCCCGGCCTGATCGACACGCCGCGCATCGCCACCACGGTGGCCAGGATGTTCTCGGAGGGCAGCCTGGACGAAGCCCGCGCCGCCCGCGCGCGGCAGGTGCCGATGGGCCGCATGGGCACGGCCTGGGAGGTGGCGCATGCCTGCGCCTTCCTCGCCTCCGACGCGGCCGCCTATGTCACCGGCACGGAACTGGTGGTGGACGGCGGGCTGACGGGCAAATACGCCTGAGGGCCGGCTCCGGGCCAGACGGGCCCTCGCGCGCGCAGGGGTATCCCGCCGCGCGGGTTGGCTTTCCGGGGCGGGGTTGTGGATACTGTGGGCCTGCCGGCTCATCCGTCGGCACTGCCGACCTGCCACAGCCTGCCACCGGACCATGCCCAACTCCTCCACCAAGGCCCTGGCCGACGCCCCGGACACCGGCGGCATCGGCGATCCCCTGATGCGGCAGTGGATGGCGCTCGTGGAGGTCTCGCAGCAGGGGTACGCCCTGTTCGACGGCGACGACTGCCTGCGCTACGCCAATGCGGCCTTCCGGTCCGCGCTCGGCGTGGGCGAGGGCGAATTCCTCCCCTGGGAGGAACTCATGCGCAAGAGCTACCGTTCTTCCACCGGCACGGTGGTCGAGACCAGCGATTTCGAGGTCTGGCTGCGCTCCGCCAGGAGCCGGCGCGGCAAGCTGCCCTACCGCACCATCGAGACGAGCCTGAACGACGGGCGCTGGGTGCTGACCACGGAAACCACGCTGCCCGGGGGCTGGATGCTGTGCGTGGTCACCGATGTCTCCGAACTGGGCATCGGCCTGCGCGACCTGCGGCAGGAGCGCGACAAGGCCATGAAGTCCGCCCTCAGCGACGAGCTGACCGGCCTGAGCAACCGCCGCTATGCCATGGACTTCCTTCAGCAGAAGCTCGGGCCCAACAAGGCGCAGGCCATGGCCGTCGCGGTCATCGACATCGATCATTTCAAGGCGGTGAACGACCGCTTCGGGCACGCGGGCGGCGACCTGGTCCTCAAGGATTTCTCGGCGCGACTGGCGGAGGCCGCCAGCCGCGACGACATGGTCGCCCGGATCGGCGGAGAGGAGTTCCTGCTCGTGCTGCAGGGCGCTCGCACCGTGGGCGCCGACAGCGTGCTGCGTCGCCTGGGCGCCAGCCTGGATGCGGCCTCGCCGCTGCCCGAGGCGCCGGAGTTCCGCTACAGCTGCTCCGCAGGCGTCGCACTGGTGCGCCCCGGTGAAACGGTCGGCGAGGTGCTGCGCCGCGCGGACGAGGCCCTCTACCAGGCCAAGCGCGCGGGGCGCAACCGTGTCGTCGTCCACGAAGAGAGCCGGCCGGCGGGCGACGGGCATCCCTGCGCCGGCAACGCTGCCTGAGCGGATCAGCCGCGGCGGGCGTCCGGATCGCTGGGCCCGTTGCGGTCGGACAGCACTTCCGCGGGTGGCTCCAGGTCGCCGCTGTCGCCGCCCTCGGCCTCCCAGGTGCCGCCCTCGCGGCCGGTCTTGCCGCGCGGATAGCCCATGGTGGTGCCGTCGTCGAAGTTGAGCGGTCCACCCTCGCGCGGATCGTCGAAGGGCTGGGCCGAGATTTCGTCGATGCCATCGGAGACATCACGCTCCGCGTTCAGGTGGTCGTTGAGGTCGTCGCCCTCGGGCAGATCCGCCGTGGGGTCGTCGCTGGGGTCGATGCCGGGTTCGTCGTCGATGGGGGGTGTGCGCATGGCAGTCTCCTGGGTGGAAGGGGCCCTGCTGGCAAGCCGGGCCGCGATGCCTGCAGCTTCGCGCAGGTGCGGCGCGCAGGCGGTGGGCACCCTGCCTGAACGCGGGTAGGAGAGCTGCCATGCCTCCTCAGGAGGCGGGTGGGGCGCCGTGCAGGGCAGCCGCACGGCCGAATACGTTCAGCGGTATGCGCAGGTATGCGATGCCTTCCGGCCCCGGGTCCGGCAGCCGGCCGCCGCGGACGTTCACCTGGATCGACGGCAGCAGCAGGCGCGGCACGGCCAGGGTGGCGTCGCGCGCCTGGCGCAGCGCCACGAAAGCGCGCTCGCCGGCCTGCCGGCCCACGTGGATGTTGTTCCTCCGCTGGGCCTCCACCGTCGTCTCGCAGGCCGGGGCCCGGCCCGCGGGCGGATAGTCGTGGCACACGAACATGCGTGTGTCCCCTGGCAGTGCCAGCAGGCGCTGGATGGATCGGTAGAGGGCCGCCGCATCACCGCCGGGGAAGTCCGCCCGGGCCGTGCCCACGTCGGGCAGGAACAGCGTGTCGCCCACGAACACCGCTCCGTCGATGCGGTAGGCCATGTCCGCCGGCGTATGGCCCGGCACGCCGATCGCCTCCGCCCGGGTGGCGCCGATGCGGAACGCCTCGCCGTCTTCGAACAGGTGGTCAAAGTCGTCGCCCTCCCCGGCAGGCTCCATACCGAACAGCGGGCCAAAAGTGCGCTGCACCGTGCGGATGGCGGCCCCGATGGCCACCTTGCCGCCCGCGGCCGCCTGGATGTGGCGGGCGGCGGAGAGGTGGTCCGCATGGGCATGTGTTTCCAGGATCCATTCCACGACCAGGCGCTCGGCCTGCAGGTAGTCCAGCAGCCGCCGCGCGGAAGCGTCGTGCGTGCGGCCGGCATCGGGGTCGTAGTCCAGCACCGGGTCGATCACCGCCGCCTGGCGGGTGGCATGGTCCCAGACCACGTAGGACACGGTTCCGGTCGCGCCATCGTAGAACGGCTGCACCGTGGAGGTCGCTCCGGTGGCAGAGGGCAGGGAAAGGGAGGTCATGGTGGCTCCGTCCATCAGTATGCTTTTAAATATTATGTTTTTTGATATATTGATGTCAACGCCGTCCGAAATCCCCTCCATGCCGTCCCTTTCCTCCACCGCGCAGCCACCGCTCGATCCCCAGGTACTGCGGCAGGCCGCCGTCCAGGCCGTCGCCAGGCTCAAGGTGCTCGCCAACGAAGACAGGCTCCTGCTGCTGTGCCAGCTCTCCCAGGGGGAAATGTGCGTGAGCGAGCTGGAGGCCTGCCTGGACATCCGCCAGCCCACGCTGTCGCAGCAGCTCGGCGTGCTGCGCCGGCAGGGCGTGGTGGCCACGCGGCGCGAGGGCAAGAACATCCATTACCGGGTGGCCGATCCCGCGCTGCTCGAAGTGCTCGCGGTGCTCTACCGCCTCTACTGTCCCAAGGAGTGATTCCCATGGCTGCCATCGACTGGCCTTCCTTCACGCCGGGCGCGGCCCTGGCCGGCGGCGCGCTCATCGGCCTGGCGGCCGGCGCCTTCATGCTGTTGTCGGGCCGCATCGCCGGCATCAGTGGCGTGCTGGGCGGGCTGTTGCGCCCTGCGCGTGGCGACTTGGCGTGGCGCGTGGCCTTCGTGGCGGGCCTGGTGGCCTCGCCCTGGCTCCATGCGCTGTTCGCCCCGCTGCCGGTACCGCGCATCGACGCGGCTACCGGCACCCTGGTGGTGGCAGGACTGCTCGTGGGACTGGGCACGCGCTACGGCGCGGGGTGCACCAGCGGGCACGGGGTCTGCGGGCTCTCGCGGCTGTCGGGCCGCTCGCTGGCGGCCACCCTGGTGTTCATGGCCGCGGGCATGGCGACGGTGTATGTGCTGCGGCACGGGGCGGCGTGGGCGGCCTGATCCATCCTATCAATCACCGGTCAAGGAGCGGATGATGGCGAATATCCTGGCGGCCCTGTGCGTGGGCCTGGTTTTCGGCCTGGGGCTGATCGTCTCGGGCATGGCCGATCCGGCGCGCGTGCTGGGGTTCCTGGACGTGGCGGGCCTGTGGAACCCCTCGCTGGCCTTCGTGATGGCCGGCGCCATCGCCGTCGGCCTGGTGGTGTTCGCCATCGCGCGGCGCAGGGGCCGCACACTGCCGGGCGGGGCGCTGCTGCAGTGGCCTACGGCACGGGGACTGGATGCGCGGCTGATCGGCGGCGCGCTGCTGTTCGGTGCGGGCTGGGGCCTGGCGGGCTTCTGCCCGGGCCCGGCCCTGGTGGGGATGGGCATGGGCCTGCGCGGAGCGTTTGTCTTCGTGACGGCCATGCTGGCCGGCATGGCGCTGTTCGAACTGCTGGAGCGGCTGTACCACCGCCGCTGACGCATTGCATCGCCCGGTCCACCCCCTCGCGGGACACGACGACCATCTGCATATCGAGGTACATGGATGATCCGATCCTTCGGGAGGCTATCGCCTCTGCTTTCTATTGCGCTTTTCTGTGGGGCAGTCCTCGCTGCCGACGAAGAATGGCAGTTAAGCGGCAGGAGCCAGGCTGGCCACATTTGCTGAGGGTTCACACGCAGGCTCAGGGGTATCCGCCGAACGGGCGAACCGCCGTGGCGTCGTGCGAGGCGTGCCCGTCGCCAGGTTGGCTCACGGTGGGGGAGCAACGCTGATGCGGTTGCCGCCGCTTTTCTTCGACCGGTACATCGCTCCGTCGGCGTGAACCAGCAGGCTGTGCTCCTCATCGCCGTGGTCGGGATAAATGGAAACGCCGATGCTGGGCAGGATGCTCAGGCGATGGCCCTCCAGGTCGAATGGCTCGCCGAATGCGGCCAGGATTTTCTCGGCCGCGCTCGTGGCATGTCCGGCGAAATGGAAGCCTTCGATCAGCACGACGAATTCGTCTCCACCCAGCCGGGCCACCGTGTCGGATGCGCGCACGCATGCCAGCAGGCGCTGAGCCACCCGCTGCAGCAGCAGGTCGCCCATGGCATGGCCCAGCGTGTCGTTCACCTCCTTGAAACGGTCCAGGTCGATGAACAGCAACGACAGCCGCTGGTTGTCGCGGCGGGCCCGCGCCAGCGCGGTCCTGAGGCGGTCCAGGAACAACTGGCGGTTGGGCAGCTGGGTGAGCTGGTCGTACTGGGCCATCTGCCGCAGGCGCTCAAGCGTCTGCTTGCGTTCCACGGCCGCCGCCACCTGGGTGGAGACGAACTGCAGCAGGTCCTTGTCCTTGTCGGTGTAGTGCGACCCCTGCAGCACCAGCACGCCCAGGACGCCGTTGGACGTCTGCAGCGGCACGCCCAGCCACGAATGGGGCTGGTGCGGTGCGTGCGCTTCGGCAGCGTCGGGGGCGAGCAGCAGCGTGCGGCCGGTGCGGATCACCTCGGCGTGCAGCGGCGCTTCGGCCAGCGGCAGGGGGGGCGGGGCGTGACGGTGCTCATTGGCGTGGTACGGAAAGCTCAGTGTTTGCGCCGAAGCGTCGTATAGCGCCACGGAAAGGTTGGCGGCCGGCAGCAGCCTGCCGATGATCCGGTGGATGCAGCTGAACAGCGACTCCAGCGTCTGCTCGGCGTGGGTCGCCTCCGAAATGCCGTAGATGGCCGCCTGCAGTGCCTCGGTGGACTTGCGCTCGGTGATGTCGTGCGCCACGGCCAGGCGCACGTTGTGCTCTTCCAGCAGGCGCGCCGTCCAGCGGATGTGGGCGATGCGCCCGTCCTTGCGGATGTACCGGTTCTCGAAGTGGAGCTGGAGCTGGCCGCCGGTGATGCGCTGCACCTGGTCCTGGGTGGCGGGCAGGTCTTCGGGGTGCACCATGTCGAGCATGCGCTTGCCCGCCACTTCCTTCGGCGCGTAGCCGAAGATGCGCTCGAAGGCCGGGCTGACGAAGATGATGGTGCTGTCCGCCTCGACGATACACACCGCATCGAGCAGCAGGTCCACGATGTTCAGGGACGAAATGCGTTGCATGGGGCAAAAAGGGTGCTCCTGGCCTGGAGACCCATTGTGCCGCGATGTCATGCTTTCGTTGCCGGTGCAGGGCAGGCCCCGCCAGCGGTCCTCCGCGCGACCCACCAGGCCGCCCCGACGACCAGCAGTCCGCCGAGCCAGCCCTGGGCCGTCATGCGCTCGCCCATCCACAGCATGGCGATGAGGGCGCCCCACAGCGGCTCGCTGCCCATGAGCAGGGCCACGCGCGAGGGGCTGGTGCGTGATGCCGCGTGGTTCTGCACGAAAAACGCGAACAGCGTGCACAACAGCACCAGGAAGGCCATGGCCCCCCAGAACGGCACGGTGCGCGGCAGCGGCGGCCAGCCGGGGCCCTGCACCGCGAGCATCAGGGCTGCCGAGCCCAGGGCCATCACGCCCATCTGCACCGCGGTCACGGTGAGCGCGGGCAGCCCGTGCCGCTGGCCGTGGCGGCGCGTGAGGCAGACCATCGCGCCGCGCAGGAAGGCCGCGAGCACCATCAGGCCGTCTCCCCAGGCGAGGCCGGATGCCCCGCCGTGCTGGAAAGCCAGCAACCCGGCGCCCAGCAGCGACAGCGCGGCGGCCGACAGCACGGCGCGGCCGGGCCGTTCCCTGAGCAGCCACCATTCGCACAGCGGCGTGAAGGCCACGCAGAGGCTGATCAGGAAGGCCGCGTTCGACGCCGTGGTCAGCGAGACGCCGAAGGTCTCGCACACGAAAATCGCCAGCAGGTTCAGTCCCAGTACCGATGCGCCGGCGAGCGCTGCACGCCAGTCCCGCACGGCGAGCCCGCGCAGTGCCGGCAGCAGGAGCAGGAAGGTGAGGCCGAAGCGCAGCACCAGGAACTGCAGCACGGGCACCTGCGCGGTGGCGGTCTTGGCAGCGCTGTAGCTGCCGCCCCAGATCACGGCCACCAGGAGCAGCAGCGCCTCGGTAGCGCCGAACGACGGCAGGCGCCGCGTGCCGATGTCTCCGCCAACGCGGATGCCGCGTGCCTGCATGCCTGTGCTCCTGGGGTACTGGTGTGCCGGGATTGTTCGCCGCGCCGCCGGGCATTGACTAGACTGGGTGGCAGAACAGGAGCTGTGCCCGGTGAGAACAGATGATGCCCTGGAGGTGATGGTGGAACTCGTGGCCTTCGTCCGCGTGGCGGAGGCCGGCAGCTTCTCCGCGGCCGCGCGCCGGCATGGGCTGACGCCGTCCGCCGTGAGCCGGCAGGTGGCGCGCCTGGAAAAGACCCTGGGCGTCTCCCTGCTGCAGCGCACGACCCGGCAGCTGCGGCTGACGGAGGCCGGGCTGGAGGTGCTGGAACGCGGGCGCGCCATGGTGGCCGCGGCCCGGGCCACCCTGCAGGCCGCCGAAGGCCATGTCGGCACGCCCCGGGGACTGGTGCGCCTCAGCGCGCCCAAGGCCTTCGCGCGCCATGTGCTGCACGGGCCCCTGCTGTCCTTCCTGCGCCTGCATCCGGAGGTGGACCTGCACCTGCTGGTGCTCGACCGGCCGGTGGATGCCCTGCGCGAGGACATCGACCTCGTCGTGCGCATGACCGACGACCCGCCGCAGGGCATGGTGGCCCGTGCGCTGATGCCGGTGCGTCAATGGGTGCTCGCCAGCCCGGACTATCTCGCCGCGCGGGGGGACGTGCGGCGCCCCGAGGACCTGGCAACCCAGAGCTGCCTGCCGCTCGGCGAGCAGGCGGGCGACAGCCGCTGGCGCTTCGTCCGTGACGGCGACGGACATCACGGCGATGGCGTGGTGGAGGTGCAGGTTGCCGGCCGCTACACGGTCAACCACAGCGAGATGCGCCTCGCGGCGATCGAGTCGGGGCTGGGCGTGGGTTGCGTGCCGGATTTCGTGGCGCGCGATGCGCTGCAGGCCGGGCGGGTGGTGCGCGTGCTGCCCGGCTGGACCGTGGACAGCGATTACCAGGGCACTGCCTACCTGGTGTTTCCCGCGTCCCGCCATACCGCGCCCAAGTTGCGGGCGCTGATCGACCACCTGGTCGCCGAACTGGCACCTGCCGGCAGGAATCCGCCCTGTCGCCCTGCCTCTCCATGAATCCAGGATGGCTATCGGACAAGGTTCGCCCGTAAACTACGCACGAGAGAGGGCTGGGCAGCGCCGCAACGGGCTGTGCAGGCAAACAAGGAGGTATATGGCAACGACCAACTACTCCGATCCGCTGGCACCGTTCTTCGAGCACTCCGTCAGCGCCACCGGGCTCGAGCGCGTCCTGCAGGTCGTCCGCAGGCATCTGTCGATGGACGTCGCGTTCATCTCCCGCTTCCAGGAGAGCGACCGCGTGCTCGACTACGTGGATGGCGACGACCCCTGCGTGCTCCGGCCCGGGCAGGTGATCCCGCTCGGCAGCGGGTACTGCCTGAAGGTGATCCGGGGCGAATTGCCGGAATACATCCCCGACACGTCCCGCGTGCCCGCGGCCATGGAGATTCCGGAGACGAAGTCCATTCCCATCGGTTCGCACCTCAGCACGCCCATCGTGCTGGAGGACAAGCGCCTGTTCGGTACGCTGTGCTGCTTCAGCTACGCGCCCGTCGCGTCGCTGGCCGAGCGCGACATGGACGTGCTGCGCGCCTTCGCCGAGTTCCTGGGCTTCTATTTCGACGCGGCAGCCCGGCGCGAGAAGGAGCAGGAGGCCGTCGCGCGCGTCATCCGCACGGCGATGCACGACGGCCACCTGCGCATCGTGTTCCAGCCCGTCTATGACCTGGCGCGGCGCAGCCTCCACAGTTTCGAATGCCTGTCCCGGTTCGACGTGGAGCCCCTGCGACCACCGGACCAGTGGTTCAGCGCGGCCCACAGCGTGGGGCTGGGCATGGAACTGGAACTGCATGCCATCCGCCGGGCCCTGGCGTCGCTGGGATGCTTTCCCGCCGGTGTCCCGTTCAACGTGAACTGCTCTCCGGACTTCATCCTCTCGGGCAGGCTGCAGTCGCTGCTGGAAGACGGCACCGACCTGTCGCGCGTGGTGCTGGAGGTGACCGAGCATGCCTCCGTGAACGACTACGCGGCCCTGGCCGAGGCCCTGCAGCCGCTGCGCGCCCAGGGGGCCCGCCTGGCCGTGGACGATGCGGGTGCCGGCTACTGCAGCATGCGCCACATCCTCCAGCTGCAGCCGGAGATCATCAAGCTCGACATGAGCATCACGCATTCCATCGACCGCGACATCCACCGGCGGGCGCTGGCCAAGGGGCTGATCAGCTTCGCGCACGAGATCGGCAGCCAGATCGTCGCCGAAGGGGTGGAAGAGGCCGCCGAACTGGAGGCCCTGGGCCGCCTGGGCGTGGACTTCGTACAGGGCTACTACCTGGCTCGGCCCCTGGGGCTGCAGGATGCCGTCCTGGCTGCCCGGGGGGGCTAGGGGTAAGGGCGCCGCCGCACGAAGCGTTGCTCCAGCACTTCGCGCCCCCACTGGCTTCCCGGACGCTCCTCCTCGCAGGCGAAACCATGCGCCTCGTACAGGCGGCGGGCGGCGTGCAGGCCGCTGAAGGTCCACAGGTGCGTTTCGGCGAAGGCCGGCCGGGCGTCCACGAATGCGAGGGCAGCCTCCAGCAGCTGGCGGCCAACGCCGCCGCCGCGCACCCCGTCATCCACGATGAACCAGCGCAGGTGGGCAGTGTCCGGGCCGAGGTCTTCGCCGTCGATGGCCACCGAGCCCGCGATCCGGCCGTCCACCTCGGCCGTCCACACGGCGTTGGGCGACGGATCCCGGGTGCCCAGCCGGCCGCAGAAATCCGCCAGGCCGCCCGCCACCACGGATTCGAACCGCTGGCCGAAACCCGCCTCCCGCGCGTAGAAGAGCGCATGCATTTCGGTGATGCGGGCGATCAGGCCGGGGCGGTAGCCGGAGCACAGGGTTACCGTGGGCCGTGGCTGCGGCGCTTGCAGCGGCTGAGGGGGCGCTGCGTGCCCGCGCTGGTCCATCCGGGCCAGCGCGGCGGCATACAGGCGCACGCCTTCGAGCACGGCGCGGTCTTCCCCCGGCCCCAGATGTTCGAGGGCGCCGACCACCTGCGCCCGCGCGAACGCATGGATGCCCGCCACCCGTCGCCGACCGCGTGCGGTCAAGGCCAACTGCTTCATGCGCCCGTCTGCCGTGCCGGCGGTTTCCCGCACGTCGCCCGAAGCCACCAGCTTGCGCAGCATGCGGCTCACGCTCGACTTTTCCAGCCGCAGGCGCTCGCCCAGGTCGCGCGCCGTCAGCGGTCCGCCGTCCTGCCCGATCTCGATCAGTGCGTGCACCGCGGAAGGCGACAGATCGGTTCCCGCGAAATCGCCTCCCATGAAACCGAGGGCGCGCACCAGGGAGCGGGATGCGGCGCGGAGTTCTTCGACCAGGGCGGGGTGGGTGGGCATGGGCAACTCCATTTGGTTGTATCGTACAACCAAATGGAGTGCTCGCCTACATGCGCTCGATGCCCGCCATCTCCACCCACTGGGCCCAGCGGCGGATGTCTTCCTGGATGAAGCGCTGCAGGTCGGGCCCGGAGCGCCATGCGTTCTCGAAGCCGCGCGCGGCGTAGGCCTGCTGTACCGCGGGGTCGGCCATGGCCTGCTGCAGCGCGCGACCCATCCCCTCGACGGCCGCAGCCGGCGTGCCGGCCGGCGCAGCCAGGCCGAACCAGCCCTGCAGTTCCAGTCCGGGAACGACAGAGCTGGCCGCCGGCACCTGGGGCAGCGCCGGCAGCGGCCGGGGGCTGGTGACGGCGATCGGGCGCAGCCGGTCGTTTTGCAGCGCGGGCGCGGCCGAGAGCGTGTCGATGAACACGAAATCCAGCTGGCCGCCGATGAGGTCCGTCAGGATCTGCGTGACCGATTTGTATGAAACGCCCTGGTAGCGCAGATGGGCGAGCACGCGCAGCAGCTCGGCCGGCACCTGGGAGGAAGAGCTGTAGTAGCCGTAGTTCAGCGTGCCGGGGCGGGCGCGCGCCGCCGCCACCAGTTCCTCGAGGCTGCGGTAGGGCGCGTCGGAGCGCATCAGCAGCACGGAGCTGAAGCGGCCGAACATGCCGACCTGCACGAAATCCTTCTGCGGGTCATAACGCAGGTTGCGGTAGAGGCTGACATTGGCGGCGTGCGTGGAGTTGCTGGTGAGCATGAAGGTGTAGCCGTCCGGCGCCGCGCCTTTCGCGGCCAGCGCGCCCAGGATGCCTGCGGCACCCGGGCGGTTGTCCACCACCACGTTGGCCTGCGGCAGCGTGCGGGGCACGTGGCTGGCGAAGGTGCGCGCCACGAAATCCGCCGCACCCCCCGCCGCGGAAGGCACGATCAGGCTGATGGGCCGGCCGCCCGGCCACGGAGCATCCGCCGCGCGGGCGGCGGGCAGGGACAGCGGGGCGAGCGGCAGGCAGGCCAGGCCGCGCAGCAGGGCGCGGCGCCGGGGCAGCGGCGGGGTAGAAGGGGCGGTGCGGCGCATGGGAATGTCTCCTGGAGGCTGGTCTTGGAATGGGGCAAGTGGAGGGCGGTGTGGCGTCACGCCTGTGCCGGCAGGCGGGCGAGCGAGGCCAGGAAGGGGTGCAGCGCCTGCAGGTACTGCGGCAGGCAGTCCACCATGGGCGTGTGGCCGCCGGGCAGCAACTGCAGCTGCGCCGAGGGCAGGCAGTCCGCCAGTTCCTCGGCATCCGCCACGCTGCGACGCATGTCCCGTTCCCCGTGCAACACGAGTGCCGGGCAGTGCAGCGAGGGCAGCAGGGGGCGCAGATCCACGGCGCGCAGGCCCTCGACGCTCTGCAGCAGCGCCTCGGGTGCCAGGCTGTCCAGATAGGCGCACAGCTGCGCGAAAAGCATGGCCGGCGGCGTGCGGGCGAAGCAGGTGCGCAGGAAATCCCGCCGGGCCTCCGTGGTCCAGACTTCGCGCACCCTACGGGCGAAGCCTGGATCGCCATGGCGGCTGCTGTGTGCGCCGGTATTGCCCGCCACCACGCCCGCCACCGGCAGCCCGGGCTGCAGCGCGGTCAGCAGGGCCAGCACCCCGCCCACGGAGTAGCCCAGCAGGACCACCGGCCCGGCATCGCCGTCCTGTACGCGCGGGCGCAGGGCGTCGGCCAGGCGCCGCGCCACTGCGCGCGGTTCGCAGGAATGCGGACTGCGGGGCGGCTCGGCCCAGTCCACGGGCTGCACCGTCCAGCCCGGCGCGTGCAGGCGCCCGAACACGGCGGGCGAGCAGCCGGCGCCGGGCAGGGCCACGAGCAGCGGCCCGCGCAGCGCACGCCAGTCCACCGCATCCATGGCCGCGGGCAGCAGGGGGGGCGCTCCGGGGGCATCGACGGGGTGGGGGCGGGAGGCGGGAAGCGGGGGCATGGCGGCCATCGTAGGTAGCTGCTGCCGATGCGGATAGGGAATAATTTTTATCTGATGATGAGCAAGAGGAATCGAACTCCATGACTTCTCCGTACCCGCTATTGCCCGACCTGCCGGTCACCCAGGTGCGCCACTTCCTGCTCGTGGCCGAGCACGGCGGCTTCCAGGCAGCGGCGGACAAGGCCTTCCGCACGCAGCCGGCCATCACCAAGTCCATCCAGGCACTGGAGGAGCGCCTGGGCGGCGCGCTGCTGGAGCCGGGCCGGCGCTCGGTGCTGACGCCCCTGGGCCGACAATGCCTGCCGTTCCTGCGCGAGCTGGTGCTCCACCACGACCGCACGGCCGCGGCGGTGTCCGCCTTCGTGCGCAAGGACCGGGGCACGCTGACCGTGGCGGCCATCGCCGCGGTGGCCGGCAACTGGCTGCCGGGCCTGGTGAGCGGCTACCTGCAGGACCACCCGGGCGTGGCCGTGCGCCTGCTGGACGACAACTCGCGCAACGTGGAGCGCATGGTGCGCGACGGGGAGGTGGATTTCGGCGTGGGCAGCCTCGTGTCGGAGGCGCCGGAGATCGCATTCGAGCCGCTGGTGGACGATGCCTTCGGCCTCGTGTGCAGCCGCCGCCACCCGCTGGCGCGGCGCCGACAGTTGCGCTGGGACGAACTGCAGGGCCTGCCCCTGCTGGGCACGACCGCCCACCACCAACTGGCCTCCTGGCCGGAGGAGGCGCGCTGGCTGCAGGCGCCGGTGATGCAGGTCAGCACCATGCTGACCATGCTGGCGCTGCTGGATGCCAACGTGGGCGTGACCGTGCTGGCCCGCCTCGGCATGCCGGCCATGCTGGCCGACCGGCTGGCCTTCGTGCCGCTCGTGGCGCCCCGGCGCGAGCGCCAGCTGGGCATTTTGCGTCTGGCGGGCCGGTCGCTCAGCCCGGCCGCGCAGGCGATGCGCGAGCGGTTGCTGGCGCATGCGGAGGGGCTACGGACCGGGTGATGCGTTCCGCATCATCCGGTGGTAGCACCGGTGTGCTTGCGCAGACCTTCCAGCAGCGCCTGTACCGGCCGTGACGCCTTCCCCACCTCCGAGCACACCAGCCCGAACTCCCGATGCACCGCCGGACGCAGCGACATCACGCGCAGGCCACGCCGTTCGCCGGGCAAGGTGGATTCAGGCACCAGTGACACGCCCATGCCTTCCCGAACCAGCACGCAGGCGCTCGCCCAATCGCGCACCGTGACCCGGATGTCCGGCAATGACAGGCCCGCCTGTGCCATCAGGCTTTGCCCGTTCACGGCGCATCCGCCCGTGGCCAGAATGAAGGGCTGCGTGGCCAGTTCCTGCAGGGTGATGCCGCTTTCGCTGGCACGGCGGCCCAGCGGGTGGCTGGCAGGCAGTACCGCGACCCAGGCGTCCCGTCCCAGGACCGCCGCCGCCCGGCCAAGCGCAGGGTTCAGCACGACACCCAATTCCACGGTTCCGGCAGCCAGCCAGTCTTCCACTTCCTCATCCGTGCCTTCCAGTGCCACCAACTCGATGCCGGGATGGCGGCGCTGGAAGTCGCGCAGCAGGCCGGGCAGCAGCGTCGAAATCACCGATGGAAAGCTGGCCAGCCGGATGCGCCCGCCGTTGAGGCCGCGGCTGTCATCGGCCAGGACGCGGATCGCGTCCAGACGCGCCAGCATCGCCCGGGCGTGCTCGATCACCTGCTCGCCCAGAACCGTGACGCATATATGCCGCTGCTCGCGGGCGAACACCTGGAACCCCAGCGCCCCTTCCAGTTGCGCGATGGCCTGGCTCGCCCCCGACTGCGTGATGCCCACACGTTCTGCACCGCGTGAGATGTTGCCCGCATCGGCCACGGCCACCAGCAAGCGCCAGTGAGAGAGGTTCATCATGGCTGCTAGTAGATCAGCTAATACATAGAAATTTGAGCATTAATTTTACAGTTTTATATCCGGCAAGCAGACTGCCACGCAGCGCCAAGCCATGCGTGACGCAACTGGTTTTCACCTTTCCCGGAGCCCCCATGAAGCTGTACTACGCCCCCTACACCTGCTCGCTGTCACCTCATATCGTGCTGCGCGAGCTCGGACTGCCGTTCGATCTAGTCAAGGTGGACAACAAGACCAGGAGGACCGCCGACGGCCGCGACTTCCTGGCCATCAATCCCAAAGGCTATGTGGCCGTACTGGAACTGGACGGCGGCCAGGTCCTGACCGAGGGCCCGGCCATCGTGCAGTACCTGGCCGACCTCCAGCCGGACAGCGGGCTGGCTCCGGCAGCGGGCACCTGGGAGCGGGTGCGCCTGCAGGAATGGCTGAACTTCGTCACCAGCGAGATCCATGCCGGTTCGGCCCCCCTGTTCAACGCGGCGCTGTCCGGGGAGGCCAAGGAGCTTTTTCGCGCAAAGCTGTTCAAGCGATTCGACTTCCTGCAAGGCACCCTGGGCCGGCAGGACTATTTGATGGGTGCTGATTTCAGCGTGGCCGATGCCTACCTGTTCACCGTGCTGGGCTGGTGCAGGTTCTTCTCCATCGACCTCGGCCGCTGGCCCGCGCTGCCGGAATATGTGCGGCGGATCAGCGCCCGGCCTGCAGTGCAGGCGGCCTTGCGCGCCGAAGCCGTGCAATAACTGAGTGGCCAGGAGAAATTGCCAGGAAAAAAGCCCCGCGTGCGGCTGGCACGCGGGGCTGTCCTGCCGGCCGGCAATGCCGACCTTGTGATGCTGCGGGATCAGAACGGAATATCGTCGTCCATGTCGTCGAACCCAGACGCCGCACGCGGCGCCTGGGCCACGGGGGCTGGTGCCGGCCGGGGCGCCGGTGCCGGCCGCGGAGCAGCGGCCTGGGGCGCAGGGCGCCGCGCGGGCGCCGGTGCGCTGTTGCCGCCGCCGTAGCCATCGTCGCCACCGCCGTAGCCACCGTCGTCATAGCCGCCGCCACCGCCCTGGCCGCCGCCCATGCCCTGGCGGCTGCCGAGCATCTGCATGGTGTCGGCGCGGATTTCGGTGGTGAATTTTTCCTGGCCCGACTGGTCGGTCCACTTGCGGGTGCGCAGGCTGCCTTCGACATAGACCTGGGACCCCTTGCGCAGGTACTGGCCCACGATCTCGGCCAGGCGGCCGTTGAAGACGACGCGGTGCCACTCGGTGGCTTCCTTGTTCTCGCCGGTGTTCTTGTCGCGCCAGCGGTCGGTGGTGGCGATGGTGACGTTGGCGACCTGGTCGCCGCTGGGGAAGGTGCGCATCTCGGGGTCGCGCCCGAGGTTGCCGACGATGATGACTTTGTTGACGGATGCCATGGTGTGAAGGGGCCTGTAGAGAATGGTGGAGGAAAGGCACTACGGCCTGCGCGGCGGCCACGGGGGCGCCGCGAAGAGGGAGCGGGGATTGTGCCCCAAGCGGCCGATGCCTGCGCGCACCGCTCCCGCCCGGCAGGGTGCCACAATGTCCCTCCGCCCTGCCGCGCACCGACCGGCGCCCGCCGCCCGCGTCCGTCCCCTGCCCACTGCCCCGCCATGCAACGAGAACCCGACTTCCTGGACAACCTGCGCTCGGAACTGCGCGACGGCCAGCGCTGGCTGGAGCGCAGCATCGTCCTGGCCTATGCCGTGGCGGCCGGGCTCAGCGTGGTGGTGTTCACCATGCTGGCGGAGTGGGCCTTCGCGGTGTTCGAACGTGTCCATCACTGGGGCGGCGGCTGGGCCGTGCTGCTGTGGACGCCCGCGATCACCGCGGCGGTGGTCTGGGCCACGCGGCGATGGGTGCCGGGCGCGGCCGGGTCGGGCATCCCTCAGGTGATCGCGGCGCTGGAGCCCGGCCTCACGGCGCCCCAGCGGGGCCGCTTCGTCTCCCTGCGGCTGTCGGCAGCCAAGATCCTGCTGGCCAGCGCGGGATTCATGGCGGGCCTGTCGATCGGGCGGGAAGGGCCGTCGGTGCAGGTGGCTGCGGGCGTGATGCACCATGCGCGCCGCTGGTTCGGCCCGCGGTCGGGCATCACCGCCCACGCGCTGCTCGTGGCCGGCGGGGCGGCGGGCATCGCCGCGGCCTTCAACGCCCCGCTGGCGGGCGTGGTGTTCGCCATCGAGGAGCTGTCGCGCAAGCTCGAGTCGCGCAGCAGCGGCCTGATCATCGCGGCCATCGTGCTGGCCGGCCTGATGGGGGTGTCGGCGTTCGGCAACCTGAGCTATTTCGGGCGCATCCAGGTGCCGCGGCTGGGCTGGGAGGCGCTGCTGCCGGGCCTGGCCGTCTCGCTGGCCTGCGGCGTGCTGGGCGGTCTGTTCGCCAAGCTGATGGCGGCGTCGCTCACGGGTGCGCCGGACCGCTTCAACCGCTGGCGCGCGCGCTGGCCGGTCCGCTTCGCGGCGGCGGGCGGGCTGGCGATCGCGGTGATCGGCCTCGTGACGGGCGGGGCGACCTTCGGCGCGGGCTCGGAGGCGGTCAAGCACATGCTGGCCGGCCAGGCGGACGTGCCGGCCTTCTACGTCACGCTCAAGTTCATCGCCACGTGGCTGTCGGCCTGGGTGGGGGTGCCGGGCGGGATCTTCGCGCCGTCGCTCTCGATCGGTGCGGGCGTGGGCCACAACGTGGCGCTGCTGGCCGGCGGGGACATCGCACCGTCCATCGCGCCGGCCCTGATCGCCATGGGCATGGCGGCCTTCCTGGCGGCGGTGACGCAGGCGCCGCTCACGGCCTTCATCATCGTGATGGAGATGGTGGACGGGCATGCGCTGGTGCTGAGCCTGATGGCCTCCGCGATGCTGGCCAGCCTGGTGTCGCGCATGCTGGCGCGGCCGCTCTACGAGACCCTGGCGGCCTCCATGCTGAGCGCCGCGCGGCTGCCCGAGGCGCCGCCGGGCGCGGCCGCGGAAACGCAAGAGGGGCCGGACGCATCGCCAGTACCCGGCACGCCCGGGACGGACCGCCCGCAGCCGGACCGCTGACCGGGCCTCGGGGCGGCCGGCCTTCCTTCGGCCCCGCGCGTGGGCCGGACCCCCTGCTGCCTAGTGCCGCGCGCGCCCGGACTGCGGCGGCACCGGCCGCATGCCCCAGGCCGCCGCCAGCCAGGCGAGGCAGAGCAGGGAGGTCGCCACGAACAGGCCGTGCGCGCCGCCCCAGCGCAGGAGCGCGCCACCCAGGGCGCCGCCTGCGAACAGGCCCAGCGACTGCAGCGTGTTGTACGTGCCCAGGGCCGCGCCGCGCACGGCCGGAGGCGCGGTGCGCGAGACGAGGCTGGGCTGGCTGGCTTCGAGCGCGTTGAAGCCGCAGAAGAACAGGAACAGCAGCCCGCCCAGGGCCCACAACCCCGGCGGCGTGCCGGCCGATGCCGCCCAGCCCAGCCCGAGCTGCACCAGCAGCACGAGGCCGATGGCACCCAGCAGGGCGCCGCGCAGCCGGCCGGCGCGCTCCAGGGCGAACAGGCCGCCCATGGCCAGGAAGGACAGCACCACGGCGGGCAGGTAGAGGTGCCAGTGCGCGCTCTTGGGCAGTCCGGCCTGTACCAGCAGGGCGGGCACGGCCACCCACATGGCCAGTTGCACCGTGTGCAGCGCGAAGACGCCGAGGTTCAGCCGCAGCAGGTCCGGGTGGCTCAGCACGTCGGCCAGGCGGCCGCGCGGTGCGTCGGCATGGCGTGCGGGCTCGGGCGGCACCACCCAGAGCACCACGGCGATGCCGGCCAGCGCCAGCGCGCAGGTCAGCCCGAAAATGCCCGGCAGGCCGAAGCGGGCCGCCAGCGGCGGGGCGGCCACGAGCGCCACGGCGAACATCAGCCCGATGCTGCCGCCCACCAGGGCCATGGCCTTGGTGCGCACGCCGTCGCGCGTTTGGTCAGCCAGCAGGGCGGTGACGGCGGCGGAGACGGCCCCCGCGCCCTGCAGCGCGCGGCCCAGCAGCAGTCCGCCGAGCGAGTCGGCCAGCGCGGCCAGCAGGCTGCCGGCCGCGAACACCAGCAGCCCGAGCACGATGACGCGCTTGCGCCCGAAACGGTCGGAGGCCATGCCCAGCGGCAGTTGCAGCACGGCCTGGGTGAGGCCGTAGATGCCCATGGCCAGGCCCACCAGGGCGGGGTCATCGCCGCCGGGGTACTTGCGCGCTTCGAGCGCGAACACCGGCAGCACCAGGAACAGCCCCAGCATGCGCAGCGCGAAGATGAGCGCCAGCGACAGGCTGGAGCGCCGCTCCAGCGGCGTCATCGTGGTGGCGGAGGCAGCAGCGGGGATGTCGGTCGCGGGCGTAGGCGGCAGGGGGTCCGGCACGGCAGAGGTCATCGGTTGCGGGCGATGGAAAGACGGCGATTCTCGCCCATCGCGCGCCTCCTGCGCCGGCCGGCCGTCAGCGGCGTCGCTGCCGCCAGCCGAGCACGCCCGCCGCGCAGGCCAGCAGCACCAGCGCGGCGGGGGAGAGCGCGGGCACCGGCGTGGCCTGGGCGGGTGCCGGCGCGGGGGCCAGCAGTGCAGGGCCGGCCGGATCGGCGATCACGCCCACGGTGGGGTCGGTGTCGCCCGCGCCGTTGTCGGTGATCGTGAAGGTGATCGTGTCGCCCGCGATCTGCGCGTCCGTCCACTCGAACCAGGTGTAGCGGTCCGCGCCGGGACCGGAGGGGCCGAACTTGATGAGGCGTGTGCCGTCGGGCAGGGCCTGGGGGTATTTCAGTGTCACCGTCACGCTGCCGGTGCAGCTGGTGGCGACGAAGCGGAACACGCCGTGGGGGAACTGCGCGCCGGCCGGGCCGCCGGAGGGTATCTCGAAGGCGGTCTGCGTGGTGTCGAACTGGCAGCCGCCCGTGACGGCCGGGCCGGACAGCGTGGCCGTGATGGTGCCCGTGCCGGTGGCCGACGCCGCCGAGAACGTGGTCGGGCTCAGGCGCAGCACGAGGTGCAGCGTGGAGTCCTTCTGGATGTTGTAGTCGGAGAGCGTGCGGCCATCCTCCAGCTGCTTGCCCGCGAAGATGAGGCGCTGCTGCTCGGGTGGAATGCCCTTCTGGTCCTGGACCTTCGCCTTCACGTTCTCGATGGAGTCGCTGGGCTCCACGTCCAGCGTCAAGGTTTCGCCCGAGAGCATCTTCACGAAGATCTGCATGGCCCAGGCGCCCTGCGCCCCGAAGGCGAGCAGGCAGAGCAGCGCCAGTTGCGCGAAGGCGCGGCGCAGGGAAAGGCGGGCGGGAAGCGGGAAGGTGTGGGAAAAACCGGAAGTCATGGGGCAACGGGACCTGGCCGCGCGCACCGGCGGCAAAAGGCTGAAACGACGGGCGTAACCTTTGGATACAAAAGCGTAACCCTGCATCATGACGGAACACCGCTGCTGTGTGAAGTGCGCTCTGCGCAATTTCCGTTGCCCACGGTCGGGATGGAGCGGAAAACGGGCGCCTATGCCGACGGCAGGCCCAGTTGCGCGCGCAGGCGCTGCACGCATTGCGCCACGGAAAGCGCGTCGGTGCGCAATTCCAATGCGGGGGCCTCCGGCGGCTCGTAGGGCGAATCGATCCCCGTGAAGCGCGGCAGTGCGCCGCTGCGGGCGCGCCGGTACAGGCCCTTGGGATCGCGCTCTTCCGCCACTGCCAGCGGCACGTTCACGTACACCTCGAGGAAATCCCCGGGCGCGAACAGCGCCTGCGCCGCCGCACGCTCGGCCCGGAACGGCGAGATCAGCGCGACGATGGCGACCATCCCCGCGTCCACGAACAGCCGCGCCACCTGCGCGGCCCGGCGGATGCTCTCGGCCCGGTCCGCGTCGGTGAAGCCCAGGTCGCTGCTGAGCCCGGCGCGCAGGCGGTCGCCGTCGATCACGAAAGTGCGCAGGCCGTCGCGGTGCAGCGAGGCCTCCAGCGCGTGCGCGAGGGTGGTCTTGCCCGCGCCCGAGAGACCCGTGAGCCAGACGGCCCGGGCGGGGTGGCCCTGCAGGCGTTCGCGGTCCTGGCGGGTGATGGCGGTGGAGGCGGCTGGCGGCGGGAGGGGCATGGCGCGGGCGCCGGTGGAACGGGCTTCGATTATGGGCACGGGCGCTGCCGGCCGGCCTCACCTATCATGGTGGGTTTCCCGCATGCCGACGCCCTTAAGTGACCGAGCCCACCGCCTCCGATGATCCGCGCCCTGGCGAAGGGGCCTACCTGGCCCGCGCCCTGCGCGAGCAGCGCATCAGCATCCGCGGCGCGCGCACGCACAACCTCAAGAACATCGACCTGGACCTGCCGCGCAACCAGCTGGTGGTCATCACCGGGCTGTCGGGTTCGGGCAAGTCCAGCCTGGCCTTCGACACGCTCTATGCGGAGGGCCAGCGGCGCTACGTGGAGAGCCTGTCGGCCTATGCGCGGCAGTTCCTGGGCCGGCTGGACAAGCCGGACGTGGACCTGATCGAGGGCCTGTCGCCCGCGATTTCGATCGAGCAGAAAGCCACCAGCCACAACCCGCGCTCCACCGTGGGCACGGTGACCGAGATCCATGACTACCTGCGCCTGCTCTACGCCCGCGCCGGCACGCCCTATTGTCCCGAGCACGGCCTGCCGCTGGCCGCGCAGACGGTGAGCCAGATGGTGGACACCGTGCTGGCGCTGCCCGAGGACACGCGCCTCATGGTGCTGGCCCCGGTGGCGCGCGGCCGCAAGGGCGAGTTCACCGAACTGTTCGCGCAGATGCAGGCGCTGGGCTACGTGCGCTTCCGGGTGGATGGAACGATCCACGAGGTGGAGAACCTCCCCCAGCTCAAGAAGACCGAGAAGCACGACATCGACGTGGTGATCGACCGGCTGAAGGTGCGTTCCGATGCGCAGCAGCGCCTGGCCGAGAGCTTCGAGGCCGCGCTGCGCGTGGGCCAGGAAGCAGCCGGCGCCGACGGCAACGGCCGCGTGCTGGCGCTGGAGATGGATTCGGAGCGGGAGCACCTGTTTTCCAGCAAGTTCGCCTGCCCGGTCTGCGGCTTCTCGCTGCCCGAACTGGAGCCGCGCCTGTTCTCGTTCAACTCGCCGATCGGCGCCTGCCCCACCTGCGACGGCCTGGGCCAGCAGGAGGTGTTCGATCCTGTGCGGGTCGTGGCTTTCCCGTCTTTAAGCCTGGCCAGCGGCGCCATCAAGGGTTGGGACCGGCGCAACGGCTACTACTTCGCCATGCTGGAGAGCCTGGCCCGGCACTACGGCTTCGATGTCGAGGCCCCGTTCGAGTCGCTGCCCGAACGCGTGCGCAGCGCCGTTCTGTACGGCTCCGGCGAGGAAGAGATCGCCTTCAGCTACATCCTGGACAGCGGCGCCAACAAGGGCAAGGCCGTCGTCAGGAAGCACCCGTTCGAAGGCATCCTGCCGAACATGGCGCGGCGCTACCGCGAGACCGATTCCACCGTCGTGCGCGAAGACCTCGCCCGCCTGCGCAGCACCCAGCCCTGCCCCGACTGCCACGGCACGCGCCTGCGGCTGGAAGCGCGCCACGTGCGCGTGGGCGAGGGCGAGCAGTCCCGCGCCATCTACGAGGTGAGCCGCGCCACCCTGGCCGAGGCCCGGGCCTGGTTCGAGACGCTGCAGCTGAGCGGCGCCAAGGCCGAGATCGCCGGCAAGGTGGTGCGCGAGATCGCCACGCGCCTCACCTTCCTGAACGACGTGGGCCTGAACTACCTGAGCCTGGACCGCAGCGCGGAGACGCTCTCGGGCGGCGAGGCGCAGCGCATCCGCCTGGCCAGCCAGATCGGCTCGGGCCTGACGGGCGTGATGTACGTGCTCGACGAGCCCAGCATCGGCCTGCACCAGCGCGACAACGACCGGCTGATCGCCACGCTGCAGCACCTGCGCGACATCGGCAACAGCGTGATCGTGGTGGAGCACGACGAGGACATGATCCGCGCCGCCGACCACTGCGTGGACATGGGCCCGGGCGCGGGCGTGCACGGCGGCCGCGTGATGGCGCAGGGCACGAGCGACGAGCTGAGCGCCCACCCCGAATCGCTCACCGGCCAGTACCTCTCGGGCGCGCGCTCCATTCCCGTGCCGGCGCGCCGCACGCCCTGGCTGCCGGTGCTGGAGGCGCAGGCCGTGCCCGAGGCTCCGAAGAAGGGCAAGTCGCGTTTCCCGGAGACCGACGCGAGCCGCCGCCGCGCGGAGCGCATGGCCGAGCACCGCGCCACCCAGGGGCGCCTGCAGGCGCTGCGCGTGGTGGGCGCCACGGGCCACAGCCTGAAGAACGTGAGCGTGGAGTTCCCCGTGGGGCTGCTCACCTGCGTGACAGGCGTGTCCGGCTCGGGCAAGAGCACGCTGGTCAACGATACGCTCTACGCCGCCGTGGCGCGCCAGCTCTACCGGTCCCACGACGAGCCCGCGCCGCATGAAGCGATCGAGGGCATCGAATACTTCGACAAGGTCATCAACGTCGATCAGTCGCCCATCGGCCGCACGCCGCGCAGCAATCCGGCCACCTACACGGGCCTGTTCACGCCGATCCGCGAATTGATGGCGGAAACCAACACCGCCCGCGAGCGCGGCTACGGTCCGGGGCGCTTCAGCTTCAACGTGGCCGGCGGGCGCTGCGAGGCCTGCCAGGGCGACGGCGTCGTGAAGGTGGAGATGCACTTCCTGCCCGACGTGTACGTGCCCTGCGACGTCTGCCATGGGCAGCGCTACAACCGCGAGACGCTCGAGGTGCAGTGGAAGGGCCGGAACATCGCGCAGATTTTGGACCTGACGGTGGAGGATGCCCACGCCTTCTTCCAGGACGTGCCGGCGATCGCGCGCAAACTGCAGACGCTGCTCGACGTGGGCCTGTCGTATATCCGCCTGGGGCAGGCCGCCACCACGCTCTCGGGCGGCGAGGCCCAGCGCGTGAAGCTGGCGCAAGAGCTGTCCAAGCGCGACACGGGCCGCACGCTCTACATCCTCGACGAGCCCACCACGGGCCTGCACTTCGCGGACATCGACCTGCTGCTGAAGGTGCTGCACCAGTTGCGCGACGCCGGCAACACCATCGTGGTGATCGAGCACAACCTGGACGTCATCAAGACGGCCGACTGGATCATCGACATGGGGCCCGAAGGCGGGGCGGGCGGCGGCACCGTGGTGGCCGAGGGCACGCCCGAGGAGGTGGCGGCGAACCCGGCCAGCCACACCGGGCGCTACCTGCAGCGGTATCTGTCGTGAAGCAGCCCCTGGCGGGGCAGCCGCCCGGCTCTATCGCCGCAGCAGCCGCGCCACCAGCGGGTCCAGCGAGGCCATGAAGTCTTCCACCGCCTGGGTGTAGCCGCCGTCCAGCCCCAGGTCGCCGTTGATCTCGCCGTGGTCCAGGGGCTGCGGCAGCACCGTGGCGCGGCTGCCTCGGGCGTGCACCTTGCGGGCCATGGATTCGGCCTGCAGGCAGGGCTGGTCGGGCCGCTCCGTGGAGCAGACGAACTGCCAGGGCGGCGTGCCGGCCACCAGTTGATCGTAGGGCGACAGCTGGGCCCACAGGGCCGGGTCGGTGCCGAAGGCCGCGTCGTAGAGCGGCAGGTGCGGCGCGGCCATGAACCGCGGCACGTCGAGCACGGCGCTGTCGAGAACGACCGTGCCGAGCCAGGGCCATGCCCCCCATTGCACCGCGGCGTCCGGCCGGGCGTTGAGCAGGGCCACCAGGTGCGCCCCGGCCGAGTGCCCCATGAGGATGAACCGCCCCGCGTCCGCGCCCCATTCGCCCGCGTGCTGCTGGGCGGTGGCCAGCGCCAGGGCCACGTCCTGCGCCTGCTGCGCCACGGGCGTGTCGGGCAGCATGCGGTAGTTGATCGACACCAGCACGAAGCCCTGCGGCACCCAGCGGGCGACCTTGTGTTCCACCACCTTGGGCATGGCTTTGTCGCCGGTGCGCCAGGCGCCGCCATGCACCATGAAGATCACCGGTGCGCGCAGGCCGGGGGGCAGGGCGCCGGCGGGCGGAAGGTACACGTCCATGCGCTGGCGTGCATCGTTGCCGTAGGGCTGGTTCGCGATCTTGCGCACCCCGGCCGGCAGGGCGGCCGTCGCACCTTGCGCGCGCTCGGCCCACCGGCTGCGCAGGGACTCGCGGCTGCCGTCGTCGCGCAGCCGTTGCTGGGCATGGCAGCTGGAGAAGATGCCCGCCAGCAGCAGGGCGGTGGAGGCGGTCCACCAGAGGGTACGGGGCATGGAACGGTCCTCCTTCAGGCGTTGTGATCGGATCATGGGCGGCTGGGGCAGGCCATGGCCGCGCCGCTGGCGTCGAAGCAGTTCACCGTGTGCGTGGCGCCCGTGGCGCTGCTGTAGCTGGTGCTGGACTGCACGCTCTGGCCGGTGGCGGCGCTGGTGGCCGTGGTGTTGCGCTGCTGCGTCACGCTGCCGTCCGCCGCGTGACTGCGCTGGGCCTGGGTCTGCGAGCTGCCGGCGGTCCCCTGGGCGCTGGCCGAGCGGGTGCTCTCGGTCGTGCCATCCGCCTGGCGGGTGGTCGAACTTTGGCGCTCCAGGGTTCTGCCGCCCGGCCCTTCGGTGGCGGCGTGGCGGGTGCGGGTGGCGTTGCCTTCGCCGTCGGTCACCAGGCGGTGGCCGCGCATGCGTTCGCCGCCGCCGGGCCCCGAGCGCGCCACGCCGGCGGCGGCCGTGGTGCCACCTTCGGCATTGCGCCGCAGTACTCGGGCGCTTTCGGCTTGCGCTGTGCCCGCGGCCAGCAGGGCGGCGCACAGCGCCAGGGACAGCGTGGGGGGCAGGGCGGAAGGCAGCGAACGGTGACGGGACATGGCGGCTCCTTCGTGGCGGAACGGGAATGCACGCATGGTGCGCCAGCCCGACGCCGCCCGGATGAAGCGCGCGCGGCAAATCATGACAAGGCATGACAGGCCGTCCGGGGGCCGTCACCGCCTGTCATCATCGCGCCATGACCGAACCGCTCGCCAAGATCCTCGTGGCCGACGACGAGCCCGACCTGCGTGCCCTGCTGCAGCGCTACCTGGGCGACCAGGGATATGCCGTGCGCGCCGTCGATGGCGCGGCGCCCCTGGAGCGGCTGCTCGCGCGCGAACGCTTCGATGTACTGGTGCTGGACGTGATGATGCCCGGCGAGGACGGCCTTTCGCTGTGCCGCCGCCTGCGTGCACAGGGCGAGACCATTCCCATCCTCATGCTGACTGCGCGTGGCGATCCGGTGGACCGCGTGGTGGGCCTGGAGATGGGGGCCGACGACTACCTGCCCAAGCCGTTCCAGCCGCGCGAGCTGCTCGCCCGCATCCAGGCCCTCGTGCGGCGCCAGCGCCTGCTGGGCGCGCACCACGGGCCCGCGGCCGCTGCCGCCGCGCCCGAGCGCATCGAGTTCGGCGATTGCACTCTCTGGCCCGGCGCCCGCCGGCTGCAGCGGGCGGGCCAGGAGGTGGACCTGTCCAGCACCGAATTCGCGCTGCTGCTGGCCTTCGCCCGCCAGCCGCGCCGGCCGCTGGGGCGTGACAGGCTCATCGCGCTGGCCTACGGCCCCGGCCACGTGGCCACCGACCGCAGCATCGACGTGCAGGTCATGCGCCTGCGCAAGCTCATCGAACCGGATCCCGCGCACCCGCGCCACCTGCGCACCGTGTGGGGCGTGGGGTATGTCTTCCTGCCCGACGGGCCGGCCCCGGCGCCGGATGCTTCCGGCATGCCGGGAGCGCTGCCGTGAGCGATGCGACGCCCGGCGTGCCTTCCGGCCGCGGCTGGCCGCGCAGCCTGTTCGGCCGCCATCTGCTGCTGATCGTGGCCCTGGTCGTGGCCGGGCAGCTGTGCGCGGCCTGGATCGCGCGCCGTCTCATCGTGGAGCCGCGCATCGCCACGGCGGCCGAGGGCGCCGCGCGCCAGCTGGCCGCGCTGCGTGCCGGCCTGCAGGGCCTGCCGCCCGCGCAGCGGCAGGCCTTCCTGGAAGCGTTCAACCGCCAGGTGGCCGGCGTGCAGGGCCGGGTGCAGGGGCCGGGCGCGCCCCCCGCCCAGGGCGGCCCTGCGATGACGCCGCTGGAGCGCCGCTTCCAGCAGGCCCTGTCGGACCGCCTGGGCGCCACCGGGTGGCTGGCGCCCGGCACCGCGCCTGTCTGGTCGCGCGAGGGCCGTGGCGTGTTCTGGCTGCGCCTGCAGCCGCTGCCGGATGCGGGAGACGATCCGGCGGCGGCCTGGGTCGCGCTGCCGGTCAGCGGCACGTTCCGCGCTTTCACGGGAGCCTGGCTGGCGGCCACGCTGGCTGGCGGACTGCTGGCGCTGGCCGGCGCTGCCTGGCTGCAGCGGCAACTGCACCGGCCGCTGCGGCGCGTGGTGGCGGCGGCGCAGGCCATCGCGCGCGGACAGGACCACATGCCCTTGCCCGAGGATGGTCCGCAGGAGATCGCCGCGCTCGCGCACAGCATCAACCACATGGCCGATGCCCTGCAGGCGACCGACCGCGAGCGCGCGCTGATGCTCGCCGGCATCTCGCACGACCTGCGCACGCCGCTCACCAAGCTGCGCCTGGCGGCGGAGATCGCCCGCCCCCGCATGGAGCCGGCCCTGGCCGCGAGCATGGAGCGCAGCGTGGACGAGATGGATGCCGTGGTGGTGCAGTTCATGGATTTCGCGCGGCTGGATGCAGGCCCGGAAGTGCGCGAGGCCGCGCACGCCGCGCCCCTGGATGCGCTGGCCGAGGCCCTGGCGCAGGCCCAGGCCGATCACGGCCGCACGCTCGCGCTGGAGTGCGGCGCGCCCACGCCTGTGGCCGTGCAGCCCCAGGCATTGCGCCGCGCGGTGGAGAACCTCGTCGAGAACGCCTGGCGCCATGGCCTGCCTCCCGTGGTGCTGCGCACGGGCGAGGATG
This sequence comes from Paracidovorax avenae, assembly GCF_040892545.1. Classification (NCBI taxonomy): domain Bacteria; kingdom Pseudomonadati; phylum Pseudomonadota; class Betaproteobacteria; order Burkholderiales; family Comamonadaceae; genus Paracidovorax; species Paracidovorax avenae. Next base: position 5,485,903 of record NZ_CP156079.1, on the reverse strand, counting down.
CGGACGGCGCCATCGCCTGGATCGAGGTGGCCGACAGTGGTGCCGGCATCGACCCGGCCGATCTGGAGCGCCTGCGCCGTCCATTTGCGCGCGGCAGCGGCACCGCCCGCGCCGGCACGCCGGGCGCCGGCCTGGGCCTGGCCATCGCCAACCGCGTGGCCCGACTGCACGGCGGACGGCTCGACCTGCGTGGGGACCCGGGGCAGGGGTTGCGGGCGCGCATCGCGGTGCCCCTGCGGCCTGTCCACAGCGATACGCCCGGTCCAGGCCGCGAATAGGCCCCCTCCAGGCCGGCAAAGCGGTGGCGCTCCGCGCGGGAGGCTTCAGCCCATGAACCCCAGGTTCACCGGGTACGCCGACCCTCCGAAATTGCCGATGCGCGGCAGCACGCCCGCCATCTCGGTGTTCGCCACGCCGAACCAGCGCGCGAGCGTGGCGGCGTATTGGTCCACGGCGGTGCTGGGCAGCAGGCGACCCTGGCCCACGTGCCACTGGTCCTCGCTGCCGCTGCCGTTGCCCACGCTGATGGGCGGGGGCGTGCCGTAGAAGGCCGCACCGCGCACCGCACCGCCCACGACGAAGTGGTGGCTGCCCCAGCCGTGGTCGGAGCCGTCGCCGTTCGACGTGAGCGTGCGGCCGAAGTCCGACGCAGTGAAGGCTGTGACCTTGTCCGCCACGCCCAGTTCCACCGTGGCGTTGTAGAAAGCGGTCATGGCGCTGCTCACCTTGTCCAGCAGTACCTGCTGGGTGGCGATGAGGTTGTCATGCAGGTCGAAGCCGCCCAGCGAGACGAAAAACACCTGCCGCTTCGTGCCGAGCGTGCCCCGCGCCGCGATCAGCCGTGCCACCACCTTGAGCTGGTCGGCAAGGGCGTTGTTCGTGGGAAAGGCGGTGGACAGGCTCGTGCCGGCCAGGGCCGCGGAAATCTGCACTTCCGCGCCGATGGAGCGCTGCGTGACGCGCGCGTATTCCGCCTCCAGCACGTGGCTGCTGGCGGCCTGCACCAGTTCGCCGAGCACGCTGCGTACCGCGCTGGAGCCATAGACATTGTTCTTCACGCCGTTGATGGGCACGGCGCCGCTGGGGCTGATCTGGTATTGCAGTGCCTGGTCGCCCGCCAGGAACACGGCATTGCCGCTGGCCGAGATGCAGGTGAAGAGCGAGGTGGCGTTGGACGACAGCGCGAGGTCGCCCAGGTTGCCGCCCCAGCCCACTGTGGAGCCCTCTGCGCCCTGCGACTGCCACACCGATTGCTGGTCGTTGTGCGAGAAGAGCTTGGGCGGCAGCGGATAGTTGCGCCGGTCGCCGCTCGCATACTGCGCGCGTGTGAGCGGCAGCAGCAGCGGGCCCACGTTGAGCTGCACGGCCGCGTGGCCGGCGTTGAAAAGGCCGGCCATGCCGGTCATGGCCGGATGCAGCGCGTACTGCAGGCCACCTGCCAGCGGCGTGGCGGGCTGCAGCAGCGTGGCGCCCAGCGCCGCGCGCCCGAGCGCGATGCCGCCGGCCGCGCCGTCGGAGCCTCCGCCGCGGATGGCGGCGTACTGCGCGTAGCGGGTGCTGTCGTACGGCACGACGGTGTTGGCGTAGTCGCAGCCGCCGAACAGGAAGACGCAGACCAGCGCCTTGTAGTCCTGCGCATCGAAGGCGGCGGCTTCGCCCATCGCGGCGAGGTTGAGCGCCATGGGCAGCGCAGCGCCGGTGGCGGCGAGCTGGGCAGAGCGGCGCAGGAAGGCGCGGCGCGTGTGGCGTGCGGGGTCGATGAACGGCATGGAATGGGCTCCGGTGGGGGGACGGCGCGGGCCGCTCACTTCTGCACGAGATAGGCCGGGCAGGCCATGACCAGGAAAACGGCTGCGGCGACGCGGTTGAGCTTGACCGCCGCGCTGCTCGAGGCCGTGACCGGCGTGGCTGCCAGCGCGTTGGCGATGCGCGCCTGCGTGACATCGGAGATCTGCCCCCCCGACAGCAGCAGCGCCGCCTTGCGCACCAGCGCGGCCGGATCGGTCACCAGCGGGAGCAGGGCGGCATAGTCGCAGGTGATGTCGAATCCGTTGTTGCCGTTGCTCGCATTGTTCTGCGGCAGGTCGGGCGCGTTCACGTAGAGGCCGTTGCGGATCGCGTTCTGCATGAAGTTCAGGTAGCCGCCCACGCTGGATTCGGTGACGATCTGGAACTCCGGCGCCACCTGCCCGGCGGACGCCATGGCCGTGGAGGGCGGAACGTAGCCCGGACGGAAGAAGTTGAACACCGACGGCGAGCGCAGCGGGCTCTGTCCCAGCCGCGAGGCCGGATCGCTCAGGTCGCCGAGCTTCCAGCTGCCCCGGGCCGACCGCAGGCCGAACGTGCGGCCCCACTGCACGAAGCGCACCATGGGCTCGCGGAGCCGGCCGAAGGAGGCGCTGGAGAGGCCGGCAGCACCCCGTGCCTCGCTGTCGAGCAGGATCGCGGCCACCACGGCGCGCAGATCGCCGCGCACGCCGCTGCCGTTGTCCGCGAAGGCGGCCGCCACCCGCGCCACGTAGGCGGGACTGGGGTTGCTCGTCACCAGCCGCTGGATGAGTTGCCGGCCGATGAACGGCGCGACGTTGGGATGGTTGAAAAGCGTGTCCAGCGCGGTCTTCAGGGCCGCGTCGCCCGGGGTGCCCGCGGCGATCGTCGTGCCCAGGAAGGTGGCGGCCAGCGCCGAGTGCCGGCTGGCAACCAGCACCATCGGCCGCCCGGCCTGCTGGGGCCCCGGCACGGTGCTGCTGCCCACGATGAAGGACTGGTTCTGGCTGCGGTCGTAGTCGTAGCCGGTGAACACCCGCGCGAGGTTGCTCACGTCGGAAGCCCCGTAGGTATCCATCCGGTTGCCGTTCGCGTCGCGCTGCTCGGTGCCGTCGGCGTTCAGCCGGTACAGCCCCAGGGTGAAGAGCTGCATCACTTCGCGGGCGTAGTTCTCGTCCGGCTGGCGGCCGGTGCGCGCATCCTCCTTCTGGCTGCCCAGGGCGTTGAGGTACACGCCCATGGCGGGGTTGAGCGTCACGGCCTCCAGCAGCGCGCGGAAATTGCCGAAGGCATGCCGGTTGAGCACGTCCCAGTAGCCGGCCGCGAGGAAGGCGGGCCAGGGCTGGTTCAGCCCGTTGGTGGACACCACCATGATCTCCGAGAGCGCCAGCGCCACGCGCTTGCGCACGGCATCGCGCTCGGTGAACAGCTGGCTCCACAGCATGTAGTCGGCGGGATAGGATGCGTTGTGGTAGCGCGTGTCCGCGTTCGCCACGCCATAGCCGCGCTGCGCCAGCCAGTCGGTACCCGTCGTGCCGATGGGCTGCGCGAACTGTTCGGCCAGCCAGGCGGCGTAGCCTTTGGTACGCACGGCGGAGGTTTCCTCGTCGGTGGCGGAGAACTGGGCCTGGAGCAGGAAGCGCACCGCTTCCGCATCGGTGGCGGGCGCCGCCGAGGTCGTTCCACCGGAGTTGACGGCGGTGGCTTCCGCATAAACCGCCGGATCGCCGCTGCTGCCTCCGCCGCACGCGGCCAGCAGGCCGGCGGCGGTGAAGGCCGCCAGGGCGGAGGGGGCGGGGGACGCCAGTCCGGGGGAGGAACCGGGCCGCGCCGGTTCAGCGGGCGGCACCTCGGCGGTGGCCGTGGATGTGGGGTGCATGGGTCAGCTTCCGTTTCAGCGGAGGCGGCAAGGACCGCCGGATCCGGGAACCCGTGCCTAACGCAATGCGCTGTTCCCGGTTGTCAGCATGCACGCCGGTTTGCGGAAAAATCGTGACCAAATGTTATGCGGGCTGGGTGGTGTTGTGCGGCCGAGTCACCACGCCTGCCATGGCGTGGCTGGTCAGGTGGCGGTCAGGCGGTCCGGCCCTGGCCGATGCGCAGCGCACCGCCTGCGCCGGGCTCGTCGCCCGCCGCGAGCCGGAAGACCGCCGCCGCGCGCACCAGTTCGTCCGCCTGCGCGCGCAGGCCATTGGCCGCAGCGGCCATCTCCTCGACCAGCGCCGCGTTCTGCTGGGTGGCCTGGTCCATCTGCGTGACGGCCTCGCCCACCTGCGCGACGCCCTGGCTCTGTTCCTGGCTGGCTTCGCTGATCTCGCCCATGATGCCCGTCACGCGCTGGATGGCCTGCACCACCTCGGCCATGGTGGCACCCGCCTGGTCGGCGAGTTCGCCGCCCTGCTGCACGCGCTGCACGCTGTCGCCGATAAGCGCCTTGATTTCCTTGGCGGCCTGGGCGCTGCGGCCCGCCAGGGCCCGCACCTCGCCTGCCACCACGGCGAAACCCCGGCCCTGCTCGCCGGCGCGGGCCGCTTCCACGGCCGCGTTCAGCGCCAGGATGTTGGTCTGGAACGCAATGGAATCGATCACCCCGATGATGTCGGCGATCTTGCCGGACGCGGTGCGGATGCCCTGCATGGTCTGCACTACCTGCGTCACCACCTCCCCGCCCTGGGCGGCGACCAGGCTGGCATTCATGGCGAGCTGGTTGGCCTGGCGCGCGTTGTCCGCGTTCTGCCGCACGGTGGCCGTCATCTGCTCCATCGAGGCGGCGGTTTCCTCCAGGGCGCTGGCCTGGCTTTCCGTGCGGGCCGAGAGATCCATGTTGCCCTGGGCGATCTCCGCGCTGGCCGTGGCCACGCCCTCGGCACCGCCCCGCACCTGGGCCACCATGGGCTTGAGGCGTGCGCGCATCCGCTGCTGCGCCGCGATGAGCCGGCCGACCTCGTTGGTGCCGTGCGGCACGTCGTCGCCGCTCAGGTCGCCGTCGGCCACCGCGCTGGCCAGCCGCACCGCCTGCGCGAGGGGCTGGGTGATCGAGCGCATGAACACCACGCCCAGGCCCACGCCCAGCGCCAGCGCGAGCAGCAGCGCGGCCGAGGCGGCGCCCAGCTTGCGCTGGTCGGCGGACACGCGCTGTTGCAGCGCGGCATCCAGGCTGGCCATGGCGGTGGTATTGAGCTGGTTCAGTGCTTCCAGCGTGCCGGTGAGCTGGTCGAAATAGTCCTTGGCGGGCATGGTGATCTCGCTGGCCGACAGCAGGCTGCGGTCCACCAGCTGGCGCGATGCCGTCACGCGCGTGCGCACGTCCTGCACCGGGCCGGCCAGGGCCTTGCGCAGGTCATCGTCCACCAGCGCGCGCTCGAAGTTGCGGAAGGTATCCGCCTCCAGCTCGCCCACGCGCTGCTGCAGCGCCTGCAGCGCGCCCTTGCCTTCCGGCGGCAGGGCCTGGCGTGCGAGGTAGCCGGAGCCCTGCCCGCGCAGCAGGCCGAGCTTTTCCCCGAGCAGGGGCGAGTTCACCACGGCGGCCTGGATCAGGTCCTGCGTGGCCATGTCCGGGTCGGTCTGGAAACCGTAGTGGTGCAGCAGTTCTTCCCCGATCTGCATCAGCGTCGCCACGAGCTGCGTGTGCCGGGCGAGGCTCTGCGGTGGCTGCAGCGAGCGTGCGGAGACGGCCTGCTCCAGGCTCTGCCACGTCTGCGCGGCGGCGCTCCAGGCCTGCATCTGGGCCTGTGGCACCCGGGCCTGGGCGAAAACCTTTCCGGCCTCCGCGAAAGCCTGGTTGAGCGCATCGCGCGCGGCGGGCCGGCGCGCCGCCAGCACCTCGTCGCCACCCAGCATGGCCGCGGACAGCCCTCGGTGCACCTGCAGACGCTGGACCGCCTTGTTCACCGCGATCAGCGCCGGCGCACCCTGGCTTTCAAAACGGGCAGCGCCGATCTGCTGGAGCGCGCCACCCACGTACAGCACGGTGGGCAGCGCGCCCATGAGCAATGCGATCACCCCGAGGATCAGAAATTTGTGGAGCAGGCTCAATCGATGCAGCATGGACATGTGTTGGCGGTCTGTGGGGGTGAAAGGGCTTGCGCGGCGGCCCCTCCCCCCGCGCGCGGTTGCCGGCGATTCGCCACCGTGCGTAAGCAATTGTGAAACACGGCCCAAGCAAATGGTATGCCGGGAGATGGAAAAATTGACCGACATCAAGTCGGCGCCATCTTCATAATCCCTGAGGTCGGCGACCTTGCAACGCGACAGTCGCGGGCTCCCTGGCGGGTACTTCTCCGCCATGCCGTACGTGCCTCTTCCTCCTTCCCATGCTTCCCCGGTTTCCCATGTCTTTTCTGCCTGCGTCTTTCCTCGCCACACCGCTTCCGGCGCGGCTCCACGCCACGTCCGCGAAGGCCCGCACTGCCGGCGGCGGTCGCGGGAGCCACCGGTGAGCGCCGGCCCGCAATCCGCGCCGCTGGCCCCGCGCGATCTGCTGGCGGCGCTCGTGGTCGTCGTGCTCTGGGGCGTCAACTTCGTCGCCATGAAATGGGGGTTGCGTTCCTTCACCCCCTTCCAGCTGGGCGCCATGCGCTACGTGTTCGCGGCCCTGCCACTCGTGTTCTTCCTGCGGCCGCCCGCCGTGCGCTGGCGCTGGGTGGTGCTTTACGGGCTTTTCCAGGGGGTGGGGCAGTTCGGCATGGTCTTCCTCGCCTTGCGCGTGGGGCTGACCGCGGCGCTGGCGAGCGTGCTGTTGCAGACCCAGGTCTTCTTCACCGCCTTCTGGGCCTTCCTGCTGCTGCACGAGCGGCCGGGCCGGCCGCTGCTCGTCGGGCTGGGCCTGGCCGCGCTGGGCCTGGCCTGTTTCGGCATGCATTTCGTCGCGCCCGGCGTGGTCTCGGACGACGTGACCCTGGCAGGCGTGGGGCTCGCGCTGTGCGGCGCCGCGTCCTGGGCCGCATCGAACATCGTGGCGCGCAAAGCCCAGCAGGAGTCGCCGGGCTACCGGCCCCTGGCCTTCGTGGCCTGGAGCAGCCTCGTGCCCATCCTGCCCTTCATGGCGCTGTCCGCCGTCTTCGATGCCGATGCTCCACGCTGGATGCAGGCCGATGCCTGGGCCGCGCTGCCCTGGCTGGCCTGGGGCTCTGTCGCCTACCTCGGCTGGGCGGCCACCATCCTGGGCTACGGCCTCTGGACCGGGCTGCTGACGCGCTACCCGGCCAACCGCGTGGCGCCGTTCAGCCTCGCCGTGCCGGTGGTCGGCCTGTCCGCGGGCATGCTCGTGCTCGGCGAAACCGTCTCGCCATGGCAGTGGGCCGGTATCGCGGCGATCGTGGCCGCACTCGCCTGCGTGGTGCTGGGGCCGCGCTGGGCCGCGGCACGGCGGCGATAGGCCCCAGGCCCGCGCGTCTTACCGGGCCGGTGTCCAATCGGTGCCATGGGCATCCACCACCTCTACCTTGCGATAGCGATCGGCGCCGAGGTCCTCGCGACCTCCTTCCTCAAGGCCTCGGACGGCTTCACCCGGCCCGTGCCGAGCCTGGTCACCGTGGCCGGCTACGGCGTGTCGTTCTACTTCCTGTCGCTCACCCTGCAGGCGATTCCCACGGGCATCGCCTACGCCATCTGGTCCGGCGTGGGCATCGTGCTCGTCTCGACCATCGGCTGGCTGGCCTACGGCCAGCGGCTGGACGGCCCCGCGCTGGCCGGCATGGGGCTGATTCTGGCGGGCGTGCTGGTGATCAACCTGTTCTCCCGCACGGCCGGCCATTGATACGAGTTCGCAATCAAAGCGATAACCGCGTCGCCTTGTTCTCGCCTGGATTGCAAACCCGTATGAGGCGGCGCAGCGACTACAGCGACCGCCGCCGCGCGAAGCGCACCACGGTCACGCCCGCGCGGGCCTGGCGCGTGGAGGGCATCACCAGCACGCAGTCGTCGTAGGGCGTGGCGACGGGCTCGCCGTCGTTGTCGCCGATCACCGTGCCGGCCCGGGGGATCACCTCCAGGGCCGCCACGGGCCGCGTGAAGCGGAAGCGGTTGCTGCGCGCCACGACCGGGCCGGTCACTTCCAGCACCCACTGCCGCGGCGCATCGGGCTGCCGCCAGCCGGGCAGCGCCCGCGCCAGCGTGGCCGCGTCCAGCGAGCCTGCCGCCTCCAGGAACCGCACGCACTGGTCGCGTGCCACCGTACGGCTGGCCGGGTCGCCGTGGAAGCCGCACTCGATGAGCAGCGAGCGCGTGCCGTCGGCGCCTGCTTCCTCGGCATCCGGCCGGCCGAAGCGGCCGTAGTCGCGCATGCGCACGCCGTCCTGGTGGCCGGCATCCGCCACCACGTGTTCGGGGGCGCCCATGCGCCGGGCCAGATCCTGGTTGCGCGCATGCATGCCGGTGAGCAGCAGCGGCGCGCCGGGTTCGTGCATGGAGTGCAGGTCGAGCAGCCAGCCGGCCTCGCGCACGAACGGGCGCAGCGCGGCGGCGCGGCGGCGCTCCTGCGTGTCCGCGGCATCCAGGCGGTCGTCGCTCCACTGGCGGTTCATGTCCTGGTCCACGAAGCGCGAAGCGTCGTGGTCCCGCGGGTCGAAGCGGTCGAAGGCCGCCAGGTTGCAGAACGCCAGGGTGAGCCGGCCCGCCCCGGGGCGGATGCCGGCCTCCAGCAGGTCGCGCAGCGCCCAGGCGCCGCACAGCTCGTTGCCGTGCACGAGCGCGGTGATCAGCACGTCCGGGCCGGGCACGCCGGCATCGAAGCGCCAGACGCCTTCGGTGCCGGTGTTGCCGGCGCGCCATGCGCCGAGGTCGGGCTGCGGAAGCTCGAAACGCAGGGAGGAATCAGCGGTATGGGGTGGCACAGGCATCACTCTTCGATCTTGGCGAACTGGACGATCTTGCGGTACTTGGCCACTTCGGCGGCCAGATAGGCGTCGAGGTCCACGGTTGGAGAGGCTACGACCGATCCACCGGCTTCCATCTTCTTGCGGAATTCCGGCGACTGCAGGGCTTCGCGCGTCGCCTTGCGCAGCTTGTCCGCGACCGGACGCGGCAGGTTTGCGGGGCCCATGAGCGCGAACCACACGTTGATGTCCACGTTCTTGAACTGCGGCAGTTCGGCCAGGGCCGGGATGTCGGGCGTGATCGCCGAGCGGTGCGCTTCGGTCGTGCCCAGCGCGACCACCTTGCCGCTGCGGATGTGCGGCAGCGCGCTGGAGAGCACGAACACGCCGAACTCGATGTTGTTGCCCATCAGGTCGCTGGTCAGCGGCGCCACGCCGCGGTAGGGAATGTGCGTCATGAAGAGCTGGCCCTGCTCCTTGACCATTTCGCCGGCCAGGTGCAGTGAAGTGCCCACGCCCGAACTGCCGTAGCTGGTCTTGCCCGGCTGCGAGCGCACGCGCTGCACGAACTCGGCAGCATTCTTCACGCCCGAGCCGGTGGACGCCACCAGCACCAGCGGCTGCGATGCCACCAGCGCCAGAGCGGTGAAATCCTTGACGTCGTACTTGACCTTCTTCGTGACGAGCCGGTTGATGGCGATCTCGTTGCTCGCGCCCAGCAGCAGCGTGTAGCCGTCGGGCGCGCTGCTGGCCACCTTCTGCGCGCCGATCGCGCCGCCGGCCCCGCCGAGGTTCTCGATCACGACCGGCACGCCCAGGCGCGAAGAGAGTTCCGGCCCCAGGGTGCGGGCCGTCAGATCCGTGCTGCCGCCGGGCGGATAGCCCACGACCAGCGTGATCGGCCGCGCGGGCCAGGCGTCCTGCGCAAGGGCGGACTGGGGGCCGGCCATGGCGGCGGCCAGCGCCAGCGGGGCGAGCAGGGCGAGCGCGCGCCGGCGGCCCGGGCCACTGGCCTGGAAGGGGTGGAATGAGGACATGGGACGATCTCCGTGGGCGGTAGGGATGTGCAGAGGGTGGGCCGATTGTGGGAGCCGTGTGCCGATGCGTGGTGCCGAATGGGCACGATTGCGTGCTGATCCGGCACCGCCACGCCGCAGGGGCTCGGCTGTCAGGCGCGTGCGAGGGCCTGCCAGACCGCCTCGGCGGCATCGGTGAGCCGGCGCTTGGGCCGCACCAGGCGCACGTCGAACCGCAGCTCCAGGCGGCGCTCGCCGGCCGGCGCGAGCCGTCCGGCCTGGCAGTCGGCCCGCACCATGGACCACGGCAGCCAGGCCACGCCCAGCCCGCGGTGCACGTACTCGTACTGCGCATCGGCCGAGTCGCATTCGATGATGCGGCGCAGCCGTGGTGCCAGCGGGTGCCGGGCCAGCAGGTCTTCCACCAGGCGGCCGAGCGCCAGCGTGTCGGCATAGGCGAGGTAGGGCACGGCCGGGCCCGACGAGGCCAGCGCGTGCCGCGGCAGGCCCTGGGCATCCGTGCGCGATACGGGCACCAGCCGGTCGGACGCGAGCGTGGCGTGCGCGTACGAGCGCCCGTCCAGACGCACTTCGAGCGCGGCGTGGTGGTAGCCCAGCCAGAAGTCCGCTTCCCCGCGCTCCAGCATCTCCACCGTCTGTGCCAGCCCGTTCGTCACCACCCGCAGTTCCGCCGACTGCAGCACAGCGCGCAGGCGCGGCAGGGCGTCTGCCAGCGCCGTGCGTGCGAGCGTGCGGCCCGTGGCGATGGTGACCGACCGCCCCTGCCGGCCGGCGATGGCGCGCAGCTCTTCCTGCGATTGCGAAAGCTCGCGCGCCAACTGCTCGGCCGTCGCGAGAAAGGCCGTCCCCGCTGCGGTGAGGCGCACCGGCCCACCCGCACCGCTGCGGCTACGGAGCGGGCCCGTGTCCTGCTCCGCCTCCGGACTGCCGCGTTCTACCAGGGCCGTGCCGGCCCAGGCCTCCAGCGCACGGATGCGCCGCCCGAACGCGGGATGCGTGACATGCCGCTGCTCGGCAGCACGCGTGAAGCTGCGCTCGCGCGCCAGCGCGATGAAGTCTTCCACCCATTTGAGCTGCATGCAGAGGGTGGATGGGTTGGCGGTGATGGCTGGTTGGCCCGGCCTCAGCCCCGCGCCGCGTTCAACGCAGCGCGCGTGGCCTGCGCCGCCTGCCGCGCCGCAGCGGCGAAGCCTTCATCCGCGCTCGCATACAGGATGGCGCGCGAGGAGTTCACGACGATCGGGCCGTCCGGCCGCAGGCCGGCGCGCACCGTGGCCGCCGCGTCACCGCCCTGGGCGCCCACGCCGGGGATGAGCAGCGGCAGCGTCGGGGCGAGGGCGCGCACGCGCTCGATCTCGGCCGGGTAGGTGGCGCCCACCACCAGGCCCAACTGGCCGTTGCGGTTCCATGGGCCCTGGGCCTGCCGCGCGATGTGTTCGAACAGCAGCGGCTGTCCGTCCACGCTCGCCAGGCGCTGGCTCTGCAGGTCGTCGCCGCCCGGGTTGGAGGTGCGGCACAGCAGGAAGGCACCCTTGCCGTGGTAGGCCAGGTAGGGCTCGATGGAGTCGAAGCCCATGAAGGGCGAGAGCGTCACCGCGTCGGCACCGTAGCGCTCGAAGGCCTCGATCGCGTACTGCTGGGCCGTGGAGCCGATGTCGCCGCGCTTGGCGTCCAGGATCACGGGCACGTGCGGAGCGGTGGCGCGCATGTGCCGCATGAGGCGTTCGAGCTGCTCTTCCGCGCGATGGGCGGCGAAATACGCGATCTGCGGCTTGAAGGCGCAGGCGAGGTCGGCCGTGGCGTCCACGATCGCCGCGCAGAAGTCATAGATCCGGCTGGCATCGCCGCGCAGGCCGGCGGGAAAGCGCGATGGTTCGGGGTCCAGGCCCACGCAGAGCAGGGAGTCGTTGCGCGCGGTGGCGCCGCGCAGCATGTCGATGAAGGTCATGGCCGGGATTGTAGAAGGCGCCCCCCGCGCCGCCGGGCCGGGTGCCGCGCACGACTGCATGGGTTGCGCCTCCCCGATACGATCCGCTTCCATGCCCGTACTCACTTGCCGCCAGCTCGCCGTGCTCGTTGTCCTGACCCTGGTGTGGGGGCTGAACTGGCCGGTGATGAAGCTGGGCGTGACGGGATTTCCGCCGCTGACCTTCCGCGTGCTGGTGCTCGGCCTGGGCCTGCCGCTGCTCGGCGCGGTGCTGGCGGCCCTGCGCCTGCCCTTCGCCGTGCCGCGCGCCTACTGGTGGCCCCTCGCGGGCCTGGGTCTCGCGAACATGGTGGTGTGGTACGTGCTGGCCATCCTGGCCATCCCCGAGCTCTCGAGCGGACGGGCGGCCATCCTGGGCTACACCATGCCGATCTTCTCGGCGGTGCTGGGTGCCGCCTGCTTCGGCGAACGCCTCGCACCGCGGGCCTGGGGCGGCGTCGCGGCGGCGGCCGGTGGCGTGTTGCTGCTGCTGTGGCACGAACTGAGCGCCCTGGGCGGTCGGCCCTACGGCGTGCTGCTGATGCTTTCGGCCGCGGCCGCCTGGGGGTTGGGCACGCAGCTGCTGCGGCGCAGCACCATCCCCCTGCCCACGCTCACGATGTCGTTCTGGATGACGGTGCAGACGCTGGCGGTGCTGGTCGTGCTGTCGGTGGTGTTCGAGCGTGACCGCTGGGCGATGCCCACGCCGGTCGTGTGGGGTGCCGTGCTCTACAACGCTGTGCTGGCCTTCGGCTTCGCGCAGCCGGCCTGGTTCTACCTGGCACGCACTCTGCCGCCCGTGGCCTCTACTCTGTCCGTGATGTTCATCCCCGTGCTTGGCGTGTTCGGCGGCGCGTTGTGGCTGGGCGAGCGGTTGCACTGGCAGGACTGGGCGGCCGTGGCGCTGATGGTGGCCGCCATCGCCTCGGTGCTGTGGCCGGACAAGAGAGCGTGAAGACACAGATCCCGCCAGATTGACGGGATCAAGGCACGATGTGATCGGATGCGATGCGTTCGCTGCCGCCCACGGTTCCTAGAATGCGGCCATGCCTCCGGCTTGCCGGGGCCGTGTCTTCCTTCCTCGTTCCTACACCGCACAGGAGCCTTCACGCATGCAACTCACCAGCCACAGCTTCCAGGACGGGCAGGCCATTCCCGGCGAATTCGCCTTCGCCGTGCCCGATACGGCGGCGCACGTCGCGCTGTCCGGCAACCGCAACCCGCACCTGGCGTGGAGCGGCGCACCGGCCGGCACGCAGTCGTTCGCCATCGTCTGCCATGACCCGGACGTGCCCAGCCAGGGCGACGATGTGAACCAGGAGGGCCGCACCGTGCCCGCCAGCCTGCCCCGCGTGGATTTCTTCCACTGGCTGCTGCTCGACATTCCCGCCGACCGCACCGAGATCGCCGCCGGCTCCCATTCCAGCGTCGTCACGCCGCGCGGCAAGCCCGGCCCCGCCGCGCCGGAGGGCCTGCGCCACGGCATCAACGACTACACGGGCTGGTTCGCGGGCGACCAGGACATGCGGGGCGACTACTACGGCTACGACGGCCCCTGCCCGCCCTGGAACGACGCCATCGTGCACCACTACGTCTTCACGGTGTACGCGCTCGGCACCCCCACGCTGCAGGTCGAAGGGCCGCTGACCGGCGCCAACGTGCGCGCCGCGCTGGCCAGGGCACCCGTGCTGGCCGAGGCCCGCCTGACCGGCCTGTACACACTCAACCCGGCCGTCGCCCTGCCGTGACGGGAGTGGTGCCGGCACCTGCCGCGGCAGCGCCCTCCGGTGCGCCCGTACTGCGGCGCAGTCTGTGCCAGCTCGCCCGTCCGACCCTGGCCACGGTGCAGCACACGCCGCGATTCGCGTTCCAGGACGCCACTCTGTTGCAGGTGCAGGACGGCCGGCTCGATCTGGTGGCCGGCACGCAGCGCCTGTCCGTCACCGGTGGCCCCACGCTGCTGCTGGTCGATCCCGGCACCTGTGCAGACCTGCACAAGACGCCGTGCGGCACCGCCCGGCGGTTCCGCTCCGTGCTGCTCGTGCTGGATGCCGGCCTGCTGGAGTCGTTCCAGCGCGGCCGGGCTGGGGGTGTGCCGGCCGCCGCGCCGCAGGCGCCTTTCCGGGCGCTGCCGCTGGACGACGATCTGGCCCGCACCCTCGGCCATGCCGTGGACGGCGTGGGCGCCGCGCACATCGGCGACGAGCGCCTGCACTACCGTCTGCTGGACCTGCTGTGCGCGCTGCACGAGCGTGGACATGCCTTCCGGCCCGCGTTTCACCATGCCACCACCCGGCGCCTGCGCGCGCTGCTGGGCGCCGCGCCCGAACAGCGCTGGACGGCGGCGCTGGCCGGTCACGCCCTCGCGATGAGCGAAGCCACCCTGCGCCGGCGCCTGGCGGCCGAGCAGCAACGCTTCGATGCCCTGCTGGCCGACGTGCGCATGCAGCACGCGCTGATGCTGCTGCAGACCACCGGCTGGAGCATTCCGCGCATCGCGCTGGCCTGCGGCTACCAGTCCCGTGCGCGCTTTGCCGAGCGCTTCCGCGGCCGATTCGGCTACCTGCCTTCCACGGTGCGCTGAAGGGCTCCAAAGCAAAAGCCCGCAGGCAGTGCGCCAGCGGGCTTGCGTCCTGATGCCTGAAAACTGCAGATCAGCCCTGGGCGCGCTTCTGCAGGATCTCGAAGGCCGGCAGCGTCTTGCCCTCCAGCACTTCCAGGAAGGCTCCGCCGCCCGTGGAGATGTAGCCCACGTTCTTCTCGATGCCGTATTTCGCGATCGCGGCGAGCGTGTCTCCGCCGCCGGCGATGCTGAAGGCCGGCGACTCGGCGATGGCCTGGGCGATGGCCTTGGTCCCGTTCTCGAAGGCCGCGAACTCGAACACGCCCACCGGGCCGTTCCAGACGATGGTGCCGGCGGCCTTGAGCTGGGCGGCCAGCTTCGCGGCCGTCTGCGGGCCGATGTCCAGGATCAGGTCGTCCTCGGCGACGTCGGTGGCGGCCTTGACGGTGGCGGGCGCATCGGCCGAGAAGGTCTTGGCGACCACCACGTCGGTGGGAATCGGCACCTCGGCGCCGCGCGCCTTCATGGCTTCGATCACGGCCCGGGCCTCTTCCACCAGGTCGGGCTCGGCCAGGCTCTTGCCGATCGACAGGCCTGCGGCCAGCATGAAGGTATTGGCGATGCCCCCGCCCACGATGAGCTGGTCCACCTTGTCGGACAGGCTCTTGAGGATGGTCAGCTTGGTGGACACCTTGCTGCCCGCCACGATGGCGGCCAGCGGCCGCTCGGGCTGGGCCAGCGCCTTGCCGATGGCATCGATCTCGGCGGACAGCAGCGGGCCGGCGCAGGCCACCTTCGCGTACTCGGCGATGCCGTAGGTCGTGCCCTCGGCACGGTGCGCGGTGCCGAAGGCATCGTTCACATAGATGTCGCAGAGCTTGGCCATCTTCTGCGCCAGCTCCGGCTTGTTCTTCTTTTCGCCCACGTTCACGCGGCAGTTCTCCAGCAGCACGACCTGGCCGGGCTGCACCTGCACGCCGTCCACCCAGTCGGCTACCAGTGGCACTTCGCAGCCGAGCAGTTCCGACAGGCGCGCCGCCACGGGTGCGAGCGAGTCCGCGGGCGTGAGCGTGCCTTCCGTGGGACGGCCGAGGTGGCTCGTCACCATCACCGCGGCGCCTGCGTCCAGCGCCATCCGGATGCACGGCACGGATGCGCGGATGCGCGTGTCTTCGGTGATGCGGCCGTCGTCGTCCTGGGGCACGTTCAGATCGGCGCGGATGAACACGCGCTGGCCGCGGGCCTGGCCTTGGGCGCAGAGGTCGGAAAAGCGAAGGATTTGCATGGGCTGGAAGGGTGTGGAAAAGCCTGGCCGGCCACCGGGAGTGGCGGGCAGGCGGCTGGTGCGAAAAAACTGCGAGGGATTGTAGGCGCGCAGAGCGCGGGCGCTACCAGCCCAGGCCGATGTGCAGCGGCAGATAGACCGCCATGCCCACGCAGATCGTGCCCAGGATGCCGCGGCGCCAGAAATAGTAGGCCGCGGCGCAGGCCATGGCCGGCAGCCGGGCGTCCTGCAGGGTCCCGATGAATTCACCGCCCGCCATGAAAAGCTCCGGCGCCAGCACGGCCGCCAGCGCCGCGAGCGGGGCGTACTTCAGCCCCCGCTTGAGCCAGTCGGGCATCGGGACTTCCTTCTCGGGAATCATGAAGAAGGCACGCGTGATGAGCGTGATCAACGCCAGTCCCACGGTCGCCACCACGATCTCCGTCACCGAGGCATCCATGCCGCCTCCCCCGCGCGTTGCCATGCGCTGCTCATGGATGGTCCTCCTCGCGCAGCGGCACCACGTCGCCGTCCTGCACGTGCTTCTTCTCGTCCGGCCGCAGCGTGCCGTGCGCCGGCACGAGCCGTACCTCGGGCCTGCGCCGCAGGTGGCGGTCCGCCGCCTCGATCAGCAGCCCGGCGGCCACGGCAGCGGCGATCGCGACCAGGATGTTGAGCTTGAGCGGCAGAGAGAACGCAGCGATCGCCGCCGTCATGGCCACGCCCGTGGCGATCCAGGTGGCGCGGTCGAAGAGCATGGACAGCAGCACCCCCAGCAGCGCCAGCACGCCCGCGAAGCCCAGCCCCCAGGACAGCGGCACCACGTTCGCCAGCAGGATGCCGGCGATGGACGGCACCTGCCACGACAGCCAGTTCAGCACCGCCGCTCCCCAGAAATAGGGCACCTGCTCGGCCTGCGGCGCGGGCCGCGGAAAGCGCTTCATGAACGCCACGAAGATCACGTCGCCGCTGAAATACCCCACCGCCAGCCGCTGGCGGCGCGGCAGCCAGGCGAAATAGCTGCGCCACATGCTGCTGAAGATGACGAACCGCAGGTTCACGCACGAGGCGGCGAGCCACATCACCCACAGCGGCGCCCCCGCGGTGAGCAGCGGCAGCACGGTGAGCTGGGCGCTGCCTGCATAGACGGTGAGCGACATGAAGATCGCCAGTCCCACGGGCATGCCGCTCTTGACCATCGCCACCCCGGTCACCAGTCCCCAGGCGCCGATGCCCACGCTGGTGCCGATCATGTCGGTCATCCCGGTGCGGAAAAACGGATGCCGCACCATCTCCCCCGCCGACCTCGGCACGGTGCCGGATGGTTCGCTGGAGGGCGCGTCCCCGGGCATGTTCATGCGCCGGCCTCGCCGCCGAGCACCATGCCCGGCACCAGCGGATGGCCGCGCAGGAAATCACCCACCGGCAGCCGCTTGCCGCCCGCGCGCTGCAGCACCGTGAGGCGCAGCACGCCGCCGGGCGCTTCCGGCTCTCCGCAGGCCACGGCCACGCCGGCATCATCCACCTGCAGGATCTCCCCGGGCCGCGAGCCCTCCGGCGGCGGCGTTTGCAGCGGCTCGCACCCCCAGACCTTGATGGTCTCGGCGCCGCACTGCGTCGAGGCGCCGGGGAACGGATCGAACGCGCGCACGCGCCGGTCGATCGCCGCGGCGGGCAACTTCCAGTCGATCGCGCTCTCGGCCTTCTCGATCTTGTGCGCGTAGGTCACGCCCTCGGCCGGCTGGGGCGTGGCCGCCAGCCCGCCGCAGGCGGCCAGTTCCATGGCCTCCACGATCAGCCGGCCGCCCAGGCCGGCCAGCCGGTCATGCAGCGTGGCCGTGGTTTCGCGCGGCGCAATGGCGGTTTTTTCAATGAGCAGCATGGCCCCCGTGTCCAGGCCGGCATCCATCTGCATGATGGTCACGCCCGTCTCGGCGTCGCCCGCCTCGATGGCGCGGTGGATGGGCGCCGCGCCACGCCAGCGCGGCAGCAGGCTCGCATGGATGTTCAGGCAGCCCAGCCGGGGCAGGTCCAGCACCCACTGCGGCAGGATCAGGCCGTAGGCCGCGACCACCATGGCGTCGGCGTCGGCCGCCTCCAGCGCGGTGCGCGCCGCGGCGGCGTCCTCGGCATATTTGCCGTCCAGCCGCAGCCCGCGCGGCTGCGCCACTGCGATGCCGTGGGCCAGTGCGCACTGCTTGACGGGCGACGCCTGCAGCTTCATGCCCCGGCCGGCGGGACGGTCGGGCTGGGTGAGCACGAGGGGGACTTCGGCGCCCGCGGCGAGCAGGCGCTCCAGGGCCACCCGGGCGAACTCGGGCGTGCCCGCAAAAATGATCTTCATGGCAACGGAAAAAGGCGCGCCCGCGGGGACGCCGGTCGGTCAGAAAGCGCGCCACTCGCGCGGATCGGGCTCGTCGGTGAACATCACCTTGCGCACCACGCCCTGGCGGTCGATGTGCACGTGCGCGAAGCGGCGCGTGTTGATGTCGTCGAGAAAACGGTAGGTCCAGATGTCGCCGTCGAAACGGGCCACCTGCTCCACGCGCATCGGCGGGCCGAAGAAGCGGCGCACTTCCTCGAGCGGCGTGCCGGCGGGAATGCCGGCGAGGTTCTGGAACGTGAGGACCTGCTCGCGGTGCACGAGGCGGCCCTGGGCGTCGAAATCGAGATGGAAGACCTGCCGCCCTATGGGCTGGGTGGTATAGACCATGCGCTCGCCGCCACCGGGCAGCGTCGAGGAAAAGTAGGGCTGGCCCAGTTCGCGCAGCACCTCGCTGCGCTGCGCGCCCGGCCGCAGGAAGTCGGGCGACGCGCAGGCGGCCAGCAGCACGGCCAGGCAGGCCGCCGCGGCGCGGCGCCAGAACGTGGCCGTGCGGGCGATCATGCCCGGGCACCCCGCTGCTGCTTGAGCATCTTGGTCTTGATGCGCGTGCGCTTGAGGGGGGAGAGGTATTCGACGAACACCTTGCCCAGGAGGTGGTCCATCTCGTGCTGGATGCAGATGGCCAGCAGGCCTTCGGCCTCGATGACGCGGGACTGCCCCTGCGCGTCGAGGGCCTGCACGCGCACGGCGGTGGAGCGCTCCACGCCGTCGTAGATGCCGGGGACGGACAGGCAGCCTTCCTCGCCGACCTGCTTGTCCTCGCTGGCCCAGAGGATCTCCGGGTTGATCAGCACCAGGGGCGTGTCGCGGTCCTCGGACACGTCGATGGTGATGATCCGCTCGTGGACGTCCACCTGCGTGGCCGCCAGCCCGATGCCCTGCGCGTCGTACATGGTCTCAAGCATGTCGTCCAGCAGCGCGCGCACGCGGTCGTCCACTACCTGGACGGGCTGGGCCACCTTGTGCAGGCGGGGATCGGGATAGCAGAGGATGGGAAGAAGGGCCATGGGACAACGGACGAAGATGTCGCTATTTTCGCCACTTTCGCGTCGCGCCGCTGGGGGCGGTGGCAATAATCATTGCCCGATCCGGGGCTTGAGGCCAGAATCCTTGTTGATTTGTAACGTATCGGCCGGCAAGTTTTGTCACCAGCAAGACGGCCCGCTGCCAGCGAGGGGCGCTTAGCGATGTGTGCTGACAAGAGCAAGAGCAACGGGATCCAGAACATGAATGCATCCAACCGCCTGCGGGCACCGGCCCTGGGCGCGCTCGCGCTCGCCGCCGCGGCCATCGCGGCCCCGCTGGCCGGGCATGCGCAGAACTATCCCGTCACGGCCGGGCAGCGTGCCACGGCCCAGCAGGTGGCCTCGCGCGGTGTGCCGCTCGCCGAACTGGCGCCCAACGCGCCCGACACCTACGTCGTCAAGCGTGGCGACACGCTCTGGGGCATCTCCGGCATGTACCTGCTGCGTCCCTGGCGCTGGCCCGAACTCTGGGGCATGAACCTGCAGTCCATCCCCAATCCGCACCTCATCTTCCCGGGCCAGACCCTCTACCTCGAGAAGGTGGACGGCTATGCACGCCTGCGCACCGCCCGCGGCGGCACGGACGGCGACCCGGAGACCGTCCGCGTCTCGCCCCGCACCCGCACGGACAGCCTTGCCGGCACGGCACTGCCCACGCTGCCTCCACACCTCATCGAGCCCTTCCTGGTCGAGCCCCTGGTCGTGGACGAGCTGACCCTGTCCCAGACCCCGCGCATCGTGGCCACGGTGGACGAGCGCGTGCTCATGGCCAACGGCGACCGCGCCTATGCGCGGGGCCCGGCCGGACGGCCCCTGCACCTCGATCCGGGCGTGCCGCGCCAGTACCGCGTGTTCCGCAATGCCGTCCCGATGAAGGACCCCGAGACCGGCGAAATCCTCGGCTACGAGGCCCAGTACGTCGCCCGGGCGGACCTGGTGCGCGGCGAGGCCACGGAAGAGACCCGCTCGCCCGACGGCGGCACCCGTACGGACCCCGTCCCCGCCACCATCGACCTGTCCGGTGCGAAGGAAGAGATCCGTTTCGGCGACCGCCTGCTGCCTGCCCCGGAGCGCGGCTACACGAGCTACACGCCGCAGGCGCCCCAGTTCCCCGTGGATGCGCGCGTGGTGTCCATCTACGGCAGCGCGGCCGTCGCCTATGCGGCGCAGAACCAGGTGGTCGCGATCAACCGCGGCACCCGTGACGGCATGCAGCCTGGCCTCGTGCTGACCGTGCTCACCAAGGGCGAGCGCATCCTGGACAAGACCGACCCGGACCGCAGCACCATCAAGCTGCCCAGCGAGGCCAATGGCACGGCCATGGTCTTCCGCACCTTCGACCGGGTCTCGTACGCGCTGCTCCTGCAGGTGCGCCAGGGCGTGCGCGTGGGCGACCGCCTCGTGAACCCGCAGTAAGGACGGCTCCAGGCCCGGCATGGGCCCTGGCGGCCCGGTGGGCGGCCAAAGTAACGCGGCCGTGGCGTCGCGCCGCTATGCTCGCCGCATGCAACGCGACGAACTCTCCGCATGGCTGCGCCTCATGCTCACCCCCGGCGTGGGCCCGGGCACGGCGCGGCGGCTGCTGGCCGCCTTCGGCCTGCCGCAGCAGATCTTCCAGCAACAGGAGGGTGCCCTGGCGGCGCTCGCCACATCTGCGCAGGCGAAAGCGCTGTGCGCCGTCCCGCCGGGCCTGGCCACGCTGGAAGAAACCACCTGGCAATGGCTCAACACGGCGGAGCCCGCCGGCGATGAGGGTGCGCCCGTGCGGCGCATCGTGTCGCTGGGCGATGCGGCCTACCCCGCGGCCCTGCTCGCCACCGAAGACCCCCCGCTGCTGCTGCACCTGCTCGGCGCCCCGCGCTGGCTGGACGGGGAGGGCCCATCGCGTTGGCCGCTGGAGCGCTGCCTGGCCATCGTGGGTAGCCGCAACCCGACCGCGCAGGGCGCAGAAAACGCCCGGCAGTTCGGGCGGGCGCTGCGCGGCGCGGGCCTGTGCATCGTCTCCGGGCTGGCGCTCGGCATCGATGCCGCCGCGCACGAAGGGGCCCTGGAGGCCGGCCCGGCCCCGGACGGAGGCGCCTCTGCTCCCAGCACCATCGCCGTGGTCGGAACCGGGCTGGACCGTGTCTATCCGGCCCGCCACCGCGACCTGGCCCACCGCATCGCCCGCCAGGGCGTGGTGGTCAGCGAGTATCCGCTCGGCACGCCGCCCCTGGCCGCGAACTTCCCCCGGCGCAACCGCATCATCGCCGGGCTTTCGCAGGGCACGCTGGTGGTGGAGGCCGCGCTGGCCTCCGGTTCGCTCGTCACGGCGCGGCTGGCGTCGGAGCAGGGACGTGAGGTGTTCGCCATCCCGGGTTCCATCCATGCGCCGCAGTCGCGTGGCTGCCATGCGCTCATCCGCCAGGGCGCTAAGCTGGTGGAATCCGCCCAGGATGTGCTGGAAGAGTTGCGTGTGCCAGCTGTACCAGCCGCGGCCGGTAGCGCGGTGCAGGGCGGAGGCGAACCGCCGGACCGTACCGCCTCCGGCTCGCACGCCGACGTGCTGGAAGCGCTCGGATTCGACCCGATGGGGCTGGATGCCCTGGTGGCGCGCACGGGCCTCGATGCATCCCGTCTGCAGGTGGCCCTGCTCGAACTGGAACTGGAAGGACAGGTCGCCCGGCTGCCGGGCGGGCTGTTCCAGCGCATGGCCCTGGCCTGAAGGCAGCCCCGGATCGCTCCGGGGCCCGGCGGCGGGCCTCGCAGCTTAGAGATCCAGCATCAGCCGCAGGTTCTGCACCGCGGCGCCGCTGGCGCCCTTGCCGAGGTTGTCCAGCCGGGCCACGAGTACGGCATGGCGGTGCGTTTCGTTCGCGAAGACGCGGATCTCCAGTGCATTGGTGTCGTTGAGTGCCATCGGTTCGAGCTTGCCGTCCTCGGATGGCGGCACGACCCGCACCCACTGTTCCGGCGTATTGCTGCGGGCGTAGTGCGCGGCCAGCGCCTCGTGCAGGTCGGCTCCCTTGGGTGCGCCCGGCAGCAGGTCCAGGTGCAGGGGCAGCTGCACCAGCATGCCCTGCGCAAAGTTCCCCACCGACGGCACGAAGATCGGCCGGCGCGTGAGGCCGGTGTACTTCATGATCTCGGGCAGGTGCTTGTGCGACAGGCCCAGCGCATAGAGTTCGAACGGCGCGGCATCGCCCTTTTCGTAGGCCTCGATCATGGTGCGCCCGCCGCCGGTGTAGCCGCTGACCGACGGCAGCGCCACGGGGAAGTCGGCCGGCACCAGGCCGGCATCCACCAGGGGGCGCAGCAGCGCGATGGCGCCGGTCGCATAGCAGCCGGGATTGGCCACGCGCGTGGCGCCCGCCACGGCGTCGCGCTGCCCCTGCGCCAGCTCGGGAAAGCCGAAGACCCAGCCGGGCGCCGTGCGGTGGGCCGTGCTGGCGTCGATCACCTTGATCGTGCGGCCGGTGGCAGCCTCGATGGAATCCACCAGCGCCACGGTCTCGCGCGCCGCATCGTCGTGCAGGCACAGCACCACGAGGTCCACGCCGGCGATCAGGTCCCGCTTGGCCGCGGGATCCTTGCGCAGTTCCGGCGCGATGCTCACCAGCTCCACCTGCGGCATGTCCTGCAGGCGCTCGCGGATCTGCAATCCCGTGGTGCCGGCTTCGCCGTCGATGAAGATCTTGGCCATGGAGGTCTCCTGGAAAGGGAAGGCGCGGAAAGCCAGCAGGGTACGTGACTGCCGCAGGGGATGGTGCGTCGCAGCATGATACAGTCGCCGGCTGCCATGTCACCCGCCCGCGGCCAGACATCCGGTCATGGCAGACGGGTTACCACCATCCTTCCCCTGAGAGAGACCTCATGAAGATTCACGAATACCAAGGCAAGGAAATCTTGCGCAGTTTCGGTGTGCCCGTTCCCCGCGGCATTCCCGCGTTCACGGTGCAGGAAGCCGTGGAAGCCGCCCAGAAGCTCGGCGGCCCCGTGTGGGTGGTCAAGGCCCAGATCCACGCCGGCGGCCGTGGCAAGGGCGGCGGCGTCAAGGTTGCCAAGACCATCGACGACGTGAAGAAGCTCGCCGGCGACATCCTGGGCATGCAGCTCAAGACGCACCAGACCGGCCCCGAAGGCCAGAAGGTCCGCCGCCTCTACATCGAGGACGGCGCCGACATCAAGAACGAACTCTACGTCTCGCTGGTCACCGACCGCGCCACGCAGAAGGTCGCCCTGATCGCCTCCAGCGAAGGCGGCATGGACATCGAGGAAGTGGCCCACTCCACACCCGACAAGATCGTCACCGAGATGATCGACCCGCTGACCGGCATCACGCCCGAGCAGGGCCGCAAGGTCGCCGAAGCCATCGGCCTGTCCGGCAAGTCCGTGGACCAGGCGCTGGACATCTTCGCCAAGCTCTACAAGTGCTACATGGACACCGACGCGTCCCTGGTGGAGATCAACCCCCTGAACTGCGACTCCAAGGGCGACCTGATGGCCCTGGACGCCAAGTTCAACTTCGACGCCAACGCCCTGTTCCGCCACCCCGAGATCGTGGCCCTGCGCGACCTGGACGAGGAAGATCCGGCCGAAGTGGAAGCCTCCAAGTTCGACCTGGCCTACATCAGCCTGGACGGCAACATCGGCTGCCTGGTGAACGGCGCGGGCCTGGCCATGGCCACCATGGACACCATCAAGCTGTTCGGCGGCGAGCCGGCCAACTTCCTGGACGTGGGCGGCGGCGCCACCCCCGAGAAGGTCACCGAAGCCTTCAAGATCATGCTGAAGAACCCCAAGGTCGAAGGCATCCTGGTCAACATCTTCGGCGGCATCATGAAGTGCGACACCATCGCCACCGGCGTCATCACCGCCTGCAAGGCCGTGAACCTGAACGTGCCGCTGGTCGTGCGCATGAAGGGCACCAACGAAGAGCTGGGCAAGAAGATGCTGGCCGAATCCGGCCTGCCCATCATCGCCGCAGACACCATGGCCGAAGCCGCGACGAAGATCGTTGCTGCCGTCAAGTAAGCCCGGAGAACATTCATGTCGATCTACATCAACAAAGACACCAAGGTCATCACCCAAGGCATCACGGGCAAGACGGGCCAGTTCCACACCGAGAAGTGCCAGGAATACGCGAACGGCAAGAACTGCTTCGTGGCCGGCGTGAACCCGAAGAAGGCCGGCGAATCGATCTTCAACATCCCGATCTACGGCAGCGTCAAGGAAGCCGCCCAGCAGACCGGCGCCACCGTGTCGGTGATCTACGTTCCCCCCGCCGGCGCCGCGGCCGCCATCTGGGAAGCCGTCGAGGCCGACCTGGACATGGCCATCTGCATCACCGAAGGCATTCCGGTGCGCGACATGCTCGAAGTGCGCAACAAGATGAAGGCCAAGGAAGCCGCCGGCGGCAAGAAGACGCTGCTGCTGGGCCCCAACTGCCCCGGCCTGATCACGCCCGACGAGATCAAGATCGGCATCATGCCCGGCCATATCCACCGCAAGGGCCGCATCGGCGTGGTCTCGCGCTCCGGCACGCTGACCTATGAAGCCGTGGCCATGCTGACCGAAGTCGGCCTGGGCCAGTCGAGCGCCGTGGGCATCGGTGGCGACCCGATCAACGGCCTCAAGCACATCGACGTGATGAAGGCCTTCAACGACGATCCCGACACCGACGCCGTCATCATGATCGGTGAAATCGGCGGTCCGGACGAAGCCGAAGCCGCCCAATGGTGCAAGGCCAACATGAAGAAGCCGATCGTCGGCTTCATCGCCGGCGTCACCGCCCCTCCCGGCAAGCGCATGGGCCACGCCGGCGCGCTGATCTCCGGCGGCGCCGACACGGCCGATGCCAAGCTCGCCATCATGGAAGAGTGCGGCTTCGTCGTGACGCGCAACCCGTCCGAACTGGGCAAGCTGCTCAAGGCCCAGCTGAAGTGATGGCTCCGGGTTCCGCTGCCCGGAAGGGCGGCGGACCGGGCCGGCGCTAAGCAAAACTACGCACGCCAGTGCGTGGCTTCGCCGTTACACTGAAAGTTCCCAAAAAAGAAGCGCCCGAAACGCATGTTTCGGGCGCTTCTTGCATTCATAACAGTGGAGCACACGCAATGGAATTCCTGAATTCCGCCGACTTCTGGATCGGCCTGGTGAAGATCGTCTGGATCAACATCATCCTCTCGGGCGACAACGCCGTCGTCATCGCCCTGGCGGCCCGTTCGCTGCCGCCGCACCAGCAGAAGCAGGCCATTTTCTGGGGTTCCGGCGCCGCCGTGGTGCTGCGGATCGCGCTCACCGTGGTGGCCGCCAAGCTGCTCGAACTGTCCTTCCTGCAGATCATCGGCGGCTGCCTGCTGCTGTGGATCGGCCTGCAGCTCATGACCGACGGCGATGACGAGGAGGAATCCAGCGGCGCCAACGCGGGCCTCATGGCGGCGGTGCGCACCATCCTCATCGCCGACCTGGTGATGAGCCTGGACAACGTCATCGCCGTGGCGGCAGCTGCCCACGGCAACATGGTCCTGCTCATCCTGGGCCTGGCCATCAGCATCCCGCTCGTGATCTTCGGCAGCACCCTCATGATCAAGCTCATGGAGCGCTTCCCCATCATCGTGCTGCTGGGCGCGGGCCTGATCGGCTGGGTGGGCGGCGAAACCATCGCCAGCGATGCTTCCCTGCACGACTTCGCCGAGGCGCACCCGTCGCTCCACTACGTCGCCGCCGCCCTGGGCGCGGCCTTCGTGGTCGGCGTGGGCAAGTTCATGCAGCTGCGTTCCCAGCGCGGCGCCACCGTCTGACCCTGTACCCGGCGGGTGACCCGGCCCGCTCCCGGCCCCGGTGCCTCGTCTATGATGCGGCACGGAGTACATAGGGAAAAAGTATGGGGAAATGCATATGTCCGCAACGCAAGGGATGACGCCGGTGCCGGTGCGCTCCAGCCGCCAGGGGCGCGCGCGCCCGCTGCCGCCCATCCCGGAGGTGGTCCGGGCATGAGTGCATCGTCCCCGCTGGCGTACGAGTTCTGCGCCCTCACCGACCAGGGGCGCGTCCGCTCCAACAATGAAGATGCCGTGACGGTCGATGTGGCCGGCCAGGTGGCCGTGCTGGCCGACGGCATGGGCGGCTACAACGCGGGCGAGGTCGCCAGCCGCATGGCCACCGAACTGATCCGGCAGGGCATGGCCGAATGGCTGGCCGGCGCCGGACGCGATGCCTCCCTCGCGGACCTGCGGCAGGCCATGGAAGCCTGCGTGGATTCCGCCAACCGTGCCATCTACGACGCGTCGCATTCCAACGCGCAATACGCCGGCATGGGCACCACCGTCGTGGTCGCCGCCTTCCGGGACGACCGGCTCGTGCTCGGGCACATCGGCGATTCGCGCTGCTACCGCCTGCGCGACAGCGACCTGCAGCAGATCACCCGGGACCATTCCTGGCTGCAGGAGCAGATCGACGCCGGGCTGCTCACGCCCGAGGAGGCCGCACTGTCGGGGTTCCGCAACCTCGTGACCCGGGCGATGGGCGTCGAATCCACGGCGGCACTGGAGGTCAACGAATTCCAGGTGCGGCCCGACGACCTCTTCATCCTGTGCTCCGACGGGCTCACGGACATGCTCGACGACGAGGAACTGCGGGCCCTGGCTGCGTCCTCCGACCCGCTGGCCGAACGGGCGGCGCGCATGATCGAGGCCGCCAACGAGCGCGGCGGGCGCGACAATATCAGCGTCCTGCTGGTACGGGCCGGCGCCGGCGAGAAGAAGCGCGGCCTGGTGTCACGATTGTTGCTACGTACCGATTGAGATACCGGTTCGCCGCCACCCGCGCGGCGTGGACCGGAACCAGCGCAGTCACCTACCAGCCAGCTAGCCCAGACAGACAGACGAGGAACGGTTCATGCCCAAAATGATCGTGTCGATCGACGGAGTGGTCATCAAGGAAGTGGCGCTCGCCAAGGAGCGCACGACGCTGGGGCGCCGCCCCTATAACGACATCGTCATCGACAACCTGGCCGTCAGCGGCGAGCACGCCGTGCTCCACATGGCCGGCGACGCGGTGGAGATCGAAGACATCGGCAGCACCAACGGCACCTATGTGAACGGCCAGCCCGTCAAGCGCCAGCCATTGCGCAACGGCGACCTGGTCGAGGTGGGCAAGTACAAGATCCGTTTCCTGGGTGATGGCGCGGGCGAGAACTACGAAAAGACCATGGTCTTCTCCCCCGGCATGCTGCCCCCGCGCGTGCCCGCATCGCGGCCCGCCCCGCTGCCGCCCCCGGCCAGCGTGCCGCTGAATGCCGCCATCCGCGTCATGTCCGGCGCCGCCACCGGCCGCGAGGTGGACCTGGTCAAGGTCGTCACCACCATCGGCAAGCCCGGCGTGGCCGTGGCCTCCATCACCAAGCGCCACCACGGCTTCGTCCTGGCGCATGTGGAAGGCGCCGAGCCTCCGCGCCTCAACGGCCAGCCGATCACCGCCGAGCCGGTGCTGCTCAAGGATGGCGACCGCCTGGGGCTCGCGGGGACGGAGATGGAGTTTCGGCAGCGGTGATGGGGTGGGGCGGCAGGTACGTCTCGTAGTGCCTGCAACGTATGTTGACAGGGATGGGTGACAGAAATGTCAGGGTGCAACGGACGAAGCGCTGTACGAGCCTGCGAAGCAGTAGCCGACTGCCCTGCCTCCTTGGCATGCAACCTGCTTTGAAGGAGTCGGCCTGCGAAATCCTTCTGCAGGTGACATGCAACTGTTTTCCCAGGAGAGATTTATGAAGCGTGCTGTTCAACAAGGTTTTACCTTGATCGAACTGATGATCGTGGTCGCGATCATCGGTATTCTGGCTGCTGTGGCCCTGCCGGCCTACCAGGACTACACGGTCCGCGCCAAGGTGTCGGAACTGGTGCTGGCTGCTAGCTCGGCACGCACCTGCGTGACGGAGTCCTTCCAGTCCAATGGCGCCGTGCCTGCTGGCATTTCCTCTGACTGCTCCATTGCTCAGGTGGGCAAGGTGCTGTCTGCTACGGTCGCCACTGCAACCAACGGCGCCCAGATCAATGTCGTCGGTGCAACGTCGGCGTTGGGCAGCCCTTCGCAGGTCACTGTGTCCCTCAGCGGTGTGACGACCGGTGGCACGATCACCTGGACCTGCAGCGGCACCCCCACCAAGTACCTGCCCTCTTCCTGCCGCGGCTAATGCCGCCTGCGAAGGCGGGCTACTTTCCGAACGTACTGTTTGGAGAGCCCGTATGCCTGGCTGTTTACCCGGCCAGGCTTTTTTTTACCTTTTTTCCTGGGCATGTGCCCAGTCGCGGGGTTCGATGATGATTGCCATCCAGAAGGGGTTCACCCTCATCGAACTGATGATCGTGGTCGCGATCATTGGCATCCTGGCCGCTGTCGCGCTGCCGGTCTATCGGGACTACACCATCCGCGCCCGCGTGTCGGAACTGATTCTGGCAGGCAGCTTTGCGAAGACTTGTGCTGCAGAAGCTATGTCACAGGGCGGTACCGCTGTTCCTGACAATATCAGCGCCAACTGCAGCGTGCCTGCTGTTGGCAAGGTTTCCCAGGTGTTAGTCGAGGGCGGGGCAGGGGCCGGTATCACGGTGATCGGCAATTCCAGCTTGGTAGGGGCTGCGGTAACAGTCGTCTTGTCTGGAGCCCTCGAGCCAGGCGGCAAGGTACTTTCGTGGACCTGCTCTGGAGCACCTGTGCGCTATCTGCCAGCTTCCTGCAAAGGCTGATACACAATAGTGGATACCAACTAGGCCCCAAGAATGTCCATATTCCAGAGATTTTCCTTCCAGCGCGAGAAACAGATGGCGGCAGGTTTGGCGGAGCATCTGGTCAAGAGTCTTCCTCCAAAGACCATCAGCGAGCGCATCCATACACTGTCGGCAAACCGGATCACGCGTGTGCTTGAGCAGGCGTTCGGGAAGCTCAGCCAAGATGAGGAAACTGGTCGGGGTTTCTGGGGCAGGGCTGTGCTGGCGAACAATTTCCGTTGGGCCCTGAAGGATGTGGGCTATCCGAAAGAGTTCATTGATATCGCTGTGGAAGGCCTGATCGTCGAGGCTTCACGCCGCAAACCCAGCGAACGCTGACAACACGGCCCCGGTTCCCCATGTTGATGGACTTTGCCAAGCGCTTGTTGCGCCGTACCTCTCGTTCCTCCGTTGCCCCTGAGGCGGAGGCCCTGCTGAGCAATGCAGTAAAGCTTGCTGAAGAGCGCCGTCTCCGCGAGTCAGTCGAAGCTTGGAAAGCATATCTCGAGCACCGTCCGCACGATGTAGACGCACTCAACAATCTCGGGGCAGCGCTCGCGACGGTCGGCCAAGAACTCGAGTCCATCCGTTACTTCGATCTAGCCTATTCGCTCGACGACAGCCATCTGCCTTCGATCGCCAACTATGCCAATGTCCTCAAAAGCCGGAATCGGAGTGCAGAAGCATTGGATTTGCTTGCAAAGGCGCGTATCCAATCCCCTGGACTGGCAGGCATCCGTGCCAACTATGCCTCACTCCTTTTCTCCCTGGGTGAGTCAGAGTCGGCCATTGAGCATACGCTGCATGCATGGCTGGGTGACTTCGACAGTCCGCGTGCCTCAGATCTTTATCTTTTCACCGCCACATATGTCGAGCAGGACGAGGTGCGGCTGGCTGCGGAACACAAGTTTTGGGCCAGCACGCTGCTGCCGAGGTCGCACGAGATAGGTCCGAAGCCCCCTGCCAAGCCGTCCGCACCTGT
Source organism: Paracidovorax avenae (assembly GCF_040892545.1). Classification (NCBI taxonomy): domain Bacteria; kingdom Pseudomonadati; phylum Pseudomonadota; class Betaproteobacteria; order Burkholderiales; family Comamonadaceae; genus Paracidovorax; species Paracidovorax avenae. Next base: position 5,456,358 of record NZ_CP156079.1, on the reverse strand, counting down.
TCCTTTGAATAGCCGCAGGCTGCGGGTGGGCTACTGGTCGCCAGATCTGCGGGAGCATTCGGTGCGCTACTTTTTCCGGCCACTGCTGGAAGGGCACGATCGCAGCCGGCATGAGATATTTCTCTATCACGACCATTACACCCACGACGACCAGACGGACCTGATCAAGGCGAACGCAGACCATTTCTTTGAGGTCTCTACGCTTAGCGACGACCAGTTGGCCGAGCTTTTGTACAGTCACCAATTAGATGTCCTGGTGGAGCTGGCGGGCCACACCTCCGCCAACCGCCTTGATATGCTGCGCTACAGGTTCGCAACACTGCAGGTGACGGGGCTTGGCTACCCTCCCACAACCGGCCTGCCGAGCATCGATGCCAAATTCCTGGACAGGCATCTGGTCGATCCCGACATGCCGGCCCTCTACAGCGAAATGCCGGCCATCCTGCCCCAGTCCTTCTGGTGTTTCGACCCCAAAACACAAATTCCTTCGCCAGCGGAACCTCCGGTTCTTTCCAAGGGATACATCACATTCGGGTGTTTCGGAAACATCGGCAAGGTGTCCCCGGAGACCATGCGTTGCTGGGGCGAGGTGCTCGCGCGGGTGCCTGGCAGCCGGCTGGTGATCCGTTCCGTAAATTTTGGCGACCCGCTGAGACAGTCCACGTTTGCGCAGTCCCTGTCGCGGGCCGGAATCCCGGAGGATCGTATCAATCTGTTGCCTCCCACGTTGCCGCGTGACCTGTTCACAGCCTATGACGACATCGATATCGTGCTGGACACTTATCCGTTCAACGGCGGTACGACGACCTGCTTCGCTACCTATTCCGGCGTGCCAGTGGTGACCCGCAAAGGGCGTGCCTTGGCTTCCCGCATGGGAGAGTCGATCATGAAAAACCTCGGTGGCGACGCTTGGGTGGTCAATACTGCTCAGGCCTATGTGGAGCAGGCGGTGCGAGGTGCCCGGGATATCGAGGGGCTCTCTCGGTTCCGCCGCGAAGCTCGCCAGAGGTATCAAGACTCTTCTCTTGGAAATGGAGGCATGTTCGCCCGCGACGTGGAGGCGTTGTACCGATCCTGGCTGGAGTCTCCACCCAACCCCGTGGTAGACCGGCCGTCTTACGTGTTGCCGGCCCAGGAATTGGTTCGACGTGCCCTGATCACGCTGCAGTACGGGCAGTTCTCGGTTGCACGGCGCATCGTGGATTACTGCCTCGAATTGCATCCGGACTGCGGGGCGGCGCATGTCCTGTGGACGGAGCGCCTGACCAGCCAGGGGCGCTTCGGTGATGCTGCGTGTTACCTGAGAGAGCGCCGGGCAGGGTTCGCCGAAGAGGCCGACCAGATAAAGGCTCTTGTTAATGAAGCTCGCTTTCTGATCATTGACGGCCATTCAGAACTCGCGAACGAAGCAATTCAAGCCCTCTACGAATTTCGAAACCTGAATTCGTCGCAGAGGAGCCAGCGGCATCTGCTTCGGTGCGCGACCGCTGTGCTCGGAGGGACGGAAAAGGATGGAAACGCTCCTGTTACCTTGCAGATTCCTGGGCCTCAGCGGATCACGGCGTGCGTGGTGACGGAGGACAACTCTGTTTTCGAAGCGATCTCGACCCGCCTGCGCCAGCTCGACCCACTGCCGGGTACGGAATTGCGCATTCTGCAATGCGTTTCCAGCGCCAAATCGCAAACCTATCAGCAGATCGTTCAGGACGGCGAAACGGATTGGCTCGTGTGTGTGCATGCCAATGTCGATTTCTGGCGCAGCGACTTCTGGTCGCAATTGCTGTCCGCGTTCGCGCAGTGCGATATCGTGGGATGCCATGGAGCCAAACGATGGGATCGGCTGGACTGGCGCACCTGTGCACAGGTGGACAAGGCTGGCGGCTATCTCATCCCATCCGGCGAAAAGGCCGGCTTCTGGGAAGTCTCTGCATTGAGCAGAGATGCGGAGGGCCTGGGGCGCGGATTGCAGGTCGTGGACGGTTGCTTTCTTGCCATCAATCTCCGGGCGCTGCCTCTGGCAGGGAACCTGGAGTTCGTGGCAGAACTGGAAGAGGCGGGACCGTTACTGGAGGAGTATTTCAGCCACTGTGCCGCCCGCGCTGGCATGCGGGTAGGAGCCAGCGCTCGTCTTGGCATCTCGCTCGACTGGCGTGTCCCGCTGGATGATCGCTATCTGGGGCCTGCACGGATTTTCATTGCGGAGGCTCTGAAGCTCGATCCTTGGCTGTTTCCCCACGAGGAAAATACCGTCTGGTCTGTTTCGCTTCCTTCTGCCAATCAAGCTGTCTCGGTGCTTCATGCATTCACCCTGGGCGGCCCCGACGAACTTCATCTTGCTGCTTTCCATTCCTGAAAACCCATGCGCGCAGGCCTTCTTTTACATCGCACCGCCGGGCTTTTTCGGACAACCCTGGATCGATTGTTCATCGGGAAGATTTTTACCCAGGCATATTTCGAACGGCGGGACAGGCACGGAAGCATCTGCTTCGTGGCGGCCACCCGCATGCGCGAGGAAGAGTTCTGGCAAAAATCGCTGCTCGGCAAGCGTCTCAGGGAATGGCGGGACATGCCACGGGTCAAGACGCGCATCGCATTTGAAAATCGTCGGGGCTTGCCTGCCGTTTACAACGAAGCCATAGCCAGCGCAGACGCTTCGGATGTGCTGGTTTTCATCCACGACGATGCCTGGCTGTTGCACAAGGATTCCCTGGCGGATATCTGGCGAAGTCTCCGCAGGTTCGATGTGGTGGGAATCGCCGGCAACACCCGCAGGATGCCGGGTCAGTTCGCATGGTACTTACGGCAGCTGCCCAGAGGCGGTCCGGTGCTGGACATGCCCCATCTGTCGGGTGCGGTTCACTATGGGCAGATATTCAAGACGGAATTGAACCAGTTCGGCCCTTGGCCCGCAGCATGCGAATTGCTGGACGGTGTCTTCCTCGCGTCGCGCGCATCCACGCTGCGGCGTACCGGTCTGCATTTTGATGAGAGATTCGATTTCCATTTCTATGATTTGGATTTTTCCAGGACTGCACGGCAGGATGGACTGAAGGTGGGTACATGGCCCATCCATCTGCTTCACGCTAGCAAGGGCAACCTTGGTGACCCGAAGTGGCAGGCCAACTGGGAGCGCTATCTCGAAAAATGGGGCCAGTGATTGGCCGCGGCATTCAATGGAATGCCCTGTTCATAAAGGGCCGAACTCTCATGACTGGCTACTACACTAACTTTAACCCCGCCATTCTCGAGCTCGTGGAAGCTGATGCCACAACCTTCTGCGAGTTCGGATGCGGTGCGGGAGCCTTGGCGCGGGCCGTCAAAGAAAGAAATCCGGGAGCTGTCTATACCGGAGTGGATATTGCAGCGGCTGAGCTCGAGGAAGCTCGCCAAGCCCTTGATCATGCTGTTCTATTGAACATCGATACCTGTCCCCGGTGGGATGAGAATCCTCTGCTGCAGGCTTGTCGACCCGCAGAAGGCTTCGATTGCATCATCTTCGGGGATGTTCTCGAGCATCTGTACTCCCCTGAAATCGCTGTCGACCAAGCCGCTCGATGGCTGCGGCCGGGAGGATGTGTGATCGCCTCCATACCCAATGTCCAGCATTGGAGCGTTTTTTTGCAACTGATCCGGGGAAGCTGGCCCAAGCAGGATTCGGGGATCTTTGATCGAACCCATATCCGCTGGTTCGCCCTTCAGGACATACATGCCCTTTTCACACATCCGCTACTGTCGATCGAAGCCGTGGTGTCCCGCATATTCCAGGAGGATCGGGGGAGGGAAGTGGTGGAGTTCTTGGAGCCTTTGGCAATGCACCAGGGTATTGACCCCGAAAACCTTGCAGATGCAGTGCTGCCCCTGCAGTACGTCTTGTGCGCAAGGCGCATCTGATGTACATGTATTGATTTCAGACTCAGGGCGCTCCAATTTTCGGCATCCTTGGCCTGTCACCTTCGAAGCAGGATAGTGATGGTTCCGAACGTGGCGGTCGCTACATAATGCTCAGCAAGGTATCTGTCCAGTAATAATACGCCTTGGCTGAGTGCGCTGGTGTTGGGCTCGTTCATATTGTCCCAGGTGGATTCCCGCCATACAAGTCTCGGCTTGCTCTCTTCGAGGTCGTTCACCATCTTTTCCTGGATCTCTTGGCTGCTTTGAAGTCCGGGATCGAATTGATACCAATGCGTAGCCGGCTTGCGCTGCGCCAAGAAATACATGGAGACATCGTTTGCAAATATCTTGTCGTGACGACCTGCTCCGATGAATATGGGCTCTTCTTCGCTGGTATTCTGAAGAATGAATTGCATGGCATTCACGCGCTGGGGGTCTATAAAAAACCAGTAGTCCGTGCTAGAGACTCCGGAAATGATGGCTTGTCCAAGGGTCGGATAATAGATGATGCGCTGGAATGCCGAAGAGGCGGTGCTCAGCAGAAAAAGCACTGCCGCTACCAACCAAAGCGAGAGCAAGGCAGGTCTGCCACTGCGACCAGTGGGCCAGGCAATGAACAGCAGCAATATACTGGGGATCAGGGAAACCTGGATATGATCCACGCTCGCCCTAACGATGCCCCGCATGAAAAAGACCACGGTCAGGAAGACGAGGATCCATATGAAAAGATACCGCCTCTGCTCCGATCTGTCGATCGTGCATTGCTGTGAACGAGTCATCCAGAGCGAGGCAATAACCAATCCGATGGTCAGTAATGGCAGATAGATGGCAAGCCCTGATCCATCGGCATTAACAACAATGCTCCAGACAGAGGGCATTGGCAGCCCTCGGGTTTGGCTATAGTTCCTTGCAGAAAATGAGAATATGTCGTGAATGAATCCTGGCATCGCGCCGTTGGCCTGAAAATAGCCGAGTAGCGCGAATATGGTCAGCGCAACGCCTGTGAAATAAGCCGCGGCGATCAGTATGGTCTTCTGGCTGAGACGTTGATTTTCCCCGTTGATGAATATGGCGGCAAAGAAAATAAATGCGAATTGCGCCAGGATTCCGTAGATACCAACGTCATATTTGAAAAGAAAGGCGCAGCCCGAAAACAAGCCGCAAGCGAAGCCAATAGCGGTGGTGCGGCCACTCCCTGCCAGTGCGAGGGGAAGCAGGGATGTGCTCGCCAAGACAAGTGCGAGGGCGGGATACATCGGATAGGCACTGCTGCCCGCGGTGCCCAGCCAGGCTACGATGAGTGCGGCCGCAAGACGAGCGACGGATTTGCGGGCATATGCGAGAAGCGCGACATAGGCCATCAACGCCAATGCAGACCGAATGAGAATGTCGTAGATCCGTTCGATCAGCACGCTGGTGCCGAGTATGTCGAAGAATTTCGACAGCAGCCAAAACTGGGCAGGGCCGTAATTGGCATAGAAGTCGCGGTGGATGACGAGTCCGCGCTGCATCTGGTTGGCACCGGTCAATATGATGCCCTCGTCGTAAAGATTGATGAACCGGCTGGATGCAAGAAAAATGAAGGCGAATGCGATGAAGAAGAAGATCAGTTTTTCAGCGATGGATATCCGAGGGCGGTCCACCGAGGCATTCATTCCGGACGCGACGGATTCAGGCAGCCGGATCGAGGAAGTCATGCTTGCCACCTTTCTTCTCTACTACGCGGATATCTTTCATGGTCATGTGCCTGTCCACAGCTTTGCACATGTCGTAGATTGTCAGCAATGACACCTGGACTGCGGTCAGCGCCTCCATTTCTACACCCGTAGGGCTGACAGTTTCGACGGTGGCGGTGCAGAGGATTTCGGCGGCCTCACCTACGTGCGCCTCAGGAAAAATTTCGAAATCTATCGCGATGCGCGTTAATGGGAGAGGGTGGCAGAGCGGCACCAGATCGCTGGTTTTTTTCGCACCCATGATCCCGGCGATACGTGCGACGGCCAGAACGTCCCCCTTCTTCGCCCCGCCGGATGCTATGAGATCGCGGGTCGCGCGCTGCATGGCAATCCTGCCGATAGCCGTTGCGACACGGTGGGTGGGACGCTTTGTAGCTACATCAACCATGTGGGCTCGACCTTGAGCATCAAAATGCGTCAATCCAGATGGCTGCGCGGGCTCCCCCGGTGGACATGCTTGCATTGCTACAGGAATGGGAGTGTCGGAAGCCATGGATATTCGGGCAACTGAAGCAGGGGCTGGATAGGAGCGAAACCTTCGCCGGAGCAGGGCATCATACGGCCCATGAGTGCATCCAAATGCTCCATCCATGCGCGCACCTTGAGGGATATAACCATGGGTTCCACACCCGCATCGCGAGGTTTTCCGGCAGTTGCTGTCCTGCGTCGCTCGGCGGTAGCCTGGGCCATCGCCGCAACGCAGTGCATCCTGCCGCTGCCGCTGCCGGGCTGGGCGCAGGGCGCCCTGCCCACGCTCGGCGACGGATCCGACATGACGACCAGCCAGGAGCGGCGCCTGGGCGACCGGATCATCCGCGAGCTCTACCGCGATCCGGACTACATCGACGATGCGGTGCTCAACGAGTACGTGCTGGGCATCTTCCTTCCGCTGGTGAAGGCGGCGCGCGAGCGGGGCGAGTTGCCGCCCGAGTTGGACGAGCGGTTCGCCTGGGAGATCCTGCTGGGGCGGGACCGGACGGTGAACGCCTTTGCCCTGCCGGGCGGCTATTTCGGGATGCACCTGGGCCTGATCGGCGTGGTGTCCACGCGCGACGAACTGGCTTCGGTGATGGCCCACGAGCTGAGCCACGTCACGCAGCGTCACATTTCCCGGCTGATCACGCAGCAGAGCCGGCAGGGGCCGCTGATGCTGGGGGCGATGGTGCTGGGCATGCTGGCCGCCACGAAGAACCCGAGTGCGGGGCAGGCCATGCTGGTCGGCGGGCAGGCTCTGGCCGTGCAGAACCAGCTCAATTTCTCGCGCGACATGGAGCGGGAAGCCGATCGTGTGGGCTATGGCCTGATGGCCCCCGCAGGCTTCGCGCCGCAGGGTTTCGTGTCGATGTTCGACAAGCTGCAGCAAGCCAACCGTATCAACGACAACGGCAGCTGGCCCTATCTGCGCAGCCATCCGCTCACCACGCAGCGGATCGCAGATTTGCATGCGCGCATTCCCCCGGCCGTGGCCCGGTCGCCCGCGCCCGGCCCGACGCTGGAGCACGCCATGATGGCCGCCCGGGCGCGGGTGCTGTCACGGCCCGGCATCGATGTGTGGCGGCAGTGGGTGAACGAGCCGCAGGCGGGTGGGTTCGGCGCGCAGCCGCTGCCGCGGCGGGTGGGCGCCTGGTATGCGGCTTCGTTGAGTGCGCTGCAGTTGCAGGACATGGCGGCGGCGCGGGCCGCGCAGCGGTCGCTGCTGGAGGCCGCGCGGGGCGATGCCGCAGGCACGCGCCAGGCCCATCTGCTGGGCGCGGAAATCGAACTGGCCGCAGGGCAGGCGGACGCGGCGCTGGATCAACTGGCCCTCATTCCCGCCGCCGGCCCGCAGGCAGGGGCGGCGGCGTCCGGAAGCGGAGAGGCGCTGACGCTGGAATCCGTGACCAGCCCGGGCCGGGGGGCATCCGCATCGGCTTCCGGGGGGGCAGGGCGCCCCGAGATGATCCTGCGCACGCAGGCGCTGCTGCGGCAGACCCGTGCGACGCCCATGACGGGCACGTTGCAGACCTGGGTGACGAACCATCCGCGCGATGCGTCGGTGTGGTACTTGCTCGCCGCGGTGTGGCAGCAGCAGGGCCAGCCGCTGCGGGCGGTGCGGGCGGAGGCGGAGGCGCACGTGGCGCGTTACGACTATGCGGCGGCGGTGGACCGCTTCAAGGCCGGCCAGGACATGGCGCGCAAGACCGGGAGCCGCGGCGGGGATGCCGCGGAGTACATCGAGGCCTCGATCATCGAGACGCGCCTGCGCGCGACCGAATCACTTCTTAAGGAACAGGCCGCCGAGCGCTGATTCGATGAGCATGCCCAGCACGGTGTAGATGAGCGAGCCGATGAGCGCCGCGCCGAAACCGTGCACCTGGAAGCTGTCGCCCAGCACGGACGCTGCCGCCCAGAACATCAGCGCGTTGATGACGAAGAGGAAGAGGCCGAGCGTCACGATGGTCACCGGCAGGGTGAGCACCACGAGCACGGGCCGCAGCACCACGTTGAACAGCCCGATGACGAAGGCCGCGACCATCGCGGAGCCGAAGCTGCGCACCTCGACACCGCCGTAGAGGTAGGTCACGCACAGCAGCGCGGCGGCGCTGAGCAGCCATTTCAGGAGGAGTTTCATGGCGCAGGAGGATAGCACCCAGGTGCTGCCCCGGGCGCTGAAGCGTGCCGGCGGGCGATGGCGCGCCCTGGCGCCCGCCGGGGCTCAGGGCTGCTCGGCGAACAGCAGGAACAGCGCTCCCAGGCTGGCCAGCGTGCCCGGAAGGGCCCAGCGCCGGGGCACGGGCTTGCGCACCACGAGGGGTTGGGCGGCCGGTGCGGCGGCGGGCTGGGGTGCGGGGGCGTCCTGCTTGGGGCGGCGGGCATCGACGATCTGTGCGCTGCCGTGTTCGGCCTGCAGTTCGGTCGCGAGTTCCGGCAGCGGGCCCTTGGCCAGCACGGTGGTGATGGTGGCGCCGCCGGCCTGCAGCCAGGGCAGGACCTGGGCGAACAGCTTGTCGGCCCACTTGGCGCGCCAGTTCTCGCGGGCGCTGTGGCTGACCCACTTGCTGATGCGGTGGGTCATGCGCGGGGCGCAGGCCACGACCACCCAGTGGGTGCCGGGCGCATGGGCGCGGGCGGCCAGGGGGGCGAGGATCTGCTGCGCGTAGGCTGCGTCGTCCACGTACACGATGACTTTGTCCATGGGGCTCTCCTGTGGGGGGCGTTGGTGACGGAAGGGTCGAGTCGCTGGCGGGCCCGGAGTTCACCGGGCCCCAAGGTGAATCAGCCGTGGGAGACGGCCACCGTGCGGCGCGAGGCAATCGCCTTGCCCACGATCAGCACGAGCAGGGCGCCGGCCACGCTGGCACCATACTTCACGATGTCGCTTTGCGGCAGCTTGAGCATCCACTGCCAGCGGTCGGGATTGGCCAGGGCCGGGTCGGTGACCAGCATGCCCCCGGCGATCCAGCCGAGCAGCATGCCGCCGGCCACGATGATGAACGGGAAGCGCTCCATGAGCTTGATGACCAGCTGGCTGCCCCAGACGATGATGGGGATCGAGATCAGCAGGCCCAGCACCACCAGCAGCAGCGAATGGTCGCCCGCGTTCTGGGCGGCGCCGGCGATGGCGATCACGTTGTCCACGCTCATCACCAGGTCGGCGACGATGATGGTCTTGATGGCTGCGAAGAGCTTGTCGCTGCCGGCCACGTCGCCGTGGCCGTCCTCGTCGGGAGCCAGCAGCTTGATGCCGATCCACACCAGCAGGATGGCGCCGACGAATTTCAGGAACGGCAGGTTCAGCAGCGTCATCGCGAAGGCGATGAGAATGACGCGCAGCACGATGGCGCCGGCGGTGCCCCAGATGATGCCCTTGGTGCGCTGCGCGGGCGGCAGCTTGCGGCAGGCCAGGGCGATCACCACCGCGTTGTCGCCACCCAGCAGGATGTCGATGATGATGATCTGCCCCAGCGCGACCCAGAACTCGGGCGATGTCAAAAATTCCATAGGTTCCTCGTTGTCATTTGGCGATAGGCCGCGCGGCACCTGTGGGCAGTGCCGGCGATTCCACAGACGTTCAGGCCCGCTCCGGGGCCGTCAAGGAAGCTGGAGGGCTGTGCGCCGCGGTGGGCGCCCATGCCGGGGAGTGCATGGCCTTGAACGGCCCGTGGACGGGCCTTTCAAAGGTCTTGCTCGGTCGGCGCGCCGCGCGGCTCCGCCAGGACCCGGAAATGCCGGAAGCCTCGCGGCTTCGTATTGACGACATGACCGACAGTGCCGGCGGCTCGGGACGTGCCTTCGCGCCGGGACCGGGAGCTACTCCCCCTCGAAGCCTGCATTGGAACACAGCCCTGCGCAACGCGGCAAGGCGGATGTGCGGTCCACTGGCCGCGTGCCTTGAGCGGAAGTTGCCGCAGACACCGGATGGCATTGATCTGTTTGCTATGTTTTCATGAGCATTGGGGTGAACCCGGAGAGTCCGCGGGCCCATCGCGACCGGCCGGCGCTGCCAGCGGGCGCCGCGGGTAAGATCGGCCGCCTTTTTCCCGCGTGTTTTTCCGCGTGTCCATGGCCGCCCTGCACATCACCGATATCGAATCCGCCATCAACCATTGGCGCGCCCGTGCGCCGGCGGGCGCGGGGCTGGCGCTGGCACCCGAACTCCAGGCGCTCGCGGAGGTGTATGCCCGCATGGTCTACGCGCGGGTGGACGAGGTGGAGGAGGCCTTGCTGCCCGCCGATGCCATGGCGGCCTGGCTGGCGTGGTACGAGACGACGCCCGACACGCCCTGCATCGCCATTTGCTCGACCAGCCAGGGCGACGACCATTGCAAGGGGTGTGGACGCAGCTTCGCCGAAGTGCAGCACTGGCTGGCGATGGGACCGGCCGAAAAGCGTGTCGTGTGGCGGCGCATCACCATCGAGAACACGGCCTGGCGCTTCAACCGCTATGCGGAGCGGGCCGCGGAGGGGCCGCAGGCGCCGGATGCCGCACGCCCCGCCCGGTAGCCGCTGCGCGCCACGTGACAGGCGCCCCGGAAGCGCCTAAGCTGGCCGCATGCTGCGCTTGACCCAGGCTCCGAACATCGTCATCGCCACGCTTTGGGCCGATCTGCTGAGCGAGGGCGGCATGCCGGCCACGGTGCAGCGCCAGCATCTGCTGGCGGCGGCCGGCCAGCTGCCACCGGACCAGTGCCTGCCGGAAATCTGGCTGGAGCACGCAGAGCATGCGCCGCAGGCCCGGCGCCTGCTGCAGGCGCTGGCGGACCTGCCCCAGCGGCGCTGGCACTGCGCCGGCTGCGGGGAATGGGTCGAGGGTGGGTTCGAGCAGTGCTGGAACTGCGGTGCGTTCATGCCCGCGGCCGACGGGCGCTGAACGCCGCCGGGGCCCTCGGGGCCCGTGCTCATTTCCAGCGGATGGGCTCCAGGTGGACGCTGCCCAGGCCGCTGCTCAGCGTGAGGCCACCTTCCTGCACCGTGGCCTGCAATTGCATGCTGCGCTCGGCCAGGGACGCCAGCTGTTGCGATGCCTCGGTGGGCAGGCGCCAGACCTGCAACCTGTCCTGCCGCGAGAGCTTGCCCTCGATGCCCCTCCACCAGACCTCGGCCGCATGGTGGAAGCAATAGACCAGCACCGCATCCGCCTTGGAGGAGGCCTTGGCCAGCGGCTTGTCCTCGGGCTGGCCGACTTCGATCCACAGGCGCTTGCGGCCCGTGAAGTCGGTGATGGACACGTCCGGATCGTCCGGATCCGAGAGGCCGGCGCCGAAGGCCAGCGTGCCGTCCCCCTGGCACATGGCCTGCAGCTGCCAGGCGTTGAGCGCCAGCGCCGCCAGCCGGACCATCATGCGCTCGTCGGTCTCGCTGGGGTGGCGGGCCAGGGTCAGGGCGTGGTCGGCGTAGTAGCCGTGGTCGATGTCGGCGATCGCGAGGTTCGCCTTGAAGATGGTGGACTTGATGGCCATGCTCAGACGCGGCGGGCGAGTTCGGCGGCCTTGCCGATGTAGCTGCCCGGCGTCATGGCCAGCAGGCGGTCCTTGTCGGCCTGGGGGATCTCCAGGCCGGCGATCAGCGTGTGCAGTGCCTCGGCCGTCACGGTCTTGCCGCGGGTGACTTCCTTGAGCTTCTCGTAGGCGCCCTGCACGCCGTAGCGGCGCATGACGGTCTGGATCGGCTCGGCCAGCACTTCCCAGCTGGCGTCCAGGTCGGCGGCCAGGGCTTCCTCGTTCAGTTCCAGCTTGTTCAGGCCGGTCATCAGCGAGGAGTAGGCAAGGGCGGCATAGCCCATGGCCACGCCGATGTTGCGCAGCACGGTGCTGTCGGTGAGGTCGCGCTGCCAGCGGCTGATGGGCAGCTTCTCGGAGAGGTGGCGCAGCAGCGCGTTGGCCAGGCCCAGGTTGCCTTCGGCGTTCTCGAAGTCGATGGGGTTGACCTTGTGCGGCATGGTGGACGAGCCGATCTCGCCGGCCTTCAGGCGCTGCTTGAAGTAGCCCAGGCTCACGTAGCCCCAGATGTCGCGCGACAGGTCGACCAGGATGGTGTTGGCGCGGGCGACGGCGTCGAACAGCTCGGCCATGTAGTCGTGCGGCTCGATCTGGATGGAGTAGGGCTGGAAGGTAAGGCCGAGGCCCAGCGGCTCCGGGGTCTCGACGACCTTCTTGCTGAAGGCCTCCCAGTCGAAGTCGGGCCAGGCCGAGAGGTGGGCGTTGTAGTTGCCCACGGCGCCGTTCATCTTGCCCAGCATCTTCACGCCGGCGATGCGGTCGCAGGCGGCCTGCAGGCGCACGACCACGTTGGCCAGTTCCTTGCCCACGGTGGTGGGGCTGGCGGTCTGGCCGTGGGTGCGGCTCAGCATGGGGACTTCGGCGTAGGCGTGCGCCATTTCGCGCAGTTTCAGGACGATGCGGTCCAGGCCGGGCAGGATGACCTGGTCGCGGCCGGAGCGCAGCTGCAGCGCGTGGCTGGTGTTGTTGATGTCTTCGCTGGTGCAGGCGAAGTGCACGAACTCCGCGGCCTTTTCCAACTCGGGACGGGCCTCGAACTTGGACTTGATCCAGTATTCGACCGCCTTCACGTCGTGGTTGGTGGTCTTCTCGATGTCCTTGATCGCCTGCGAGTCGGCCTCTGAGAAATTCTTCACCAGGCTCAGCAGGTAGGCGCGCGCGCCGGTGGTCAGGGGCTTGAATTGCTCGAAGCCGGCGTCCGACAGCGCGATGAACCATGCGACTTCCACCTGCACCCGGCGGTGCATGTAGCCGTGCTCGCTCATGATGGGGCGCAGGGCGGACAGTTTGGCGGCGTAGCGGCCGTCGAGCGGAGAGAGGGCGTTGATGGTGGACAGGCTCATGGGGCGGGATTGTAGGTGCCGACCGTGGCGCAGGCGCTGCACTGGCGTCCCGTCCTGGCAGCGAGAGTGCGGCCAGCCCCCTAGAATCGGCGGCCGCCCATCCGTTCTCTCTTGCCCTGCCCGCGCCCGGAAACACACCATGAAACTCATCGGATCCTCTGCCAGTCCCTATGTGCGCAAGGTGCGCATCGTGATGGCCGAGAAGAAGCTGGACTACCGCTTCATCGAGGAAAACGTCTGGGCCGACGACACCACGATCGCCACGTCCAACCCCCTCGGCAAGGTGCCCTGCCTCGTCATGGAAGGGGGCGAGGCAGTGTTCGATTCGCGCGTCATCGTCGAATACCTGGACACCCTGTCACCCGTGGGACGGCTCATCCCCACCCAGGGCCGCGAGCGCGCGGAGGTCAAGACCTGGGAAGCCCTGGCCGACGGCGTGATGGATGCCGGCGTGCTGGCCCGGCTGGAGGCCACGTGGAAGGACCGCCGCGACGGGGAGCGCAGCCAGGCGTGGATCGACCGCCAGCTCGGCAAGGTGCATGCCGGCCTCAAGGCGATGTCCCAGGGGCTGGGCGAGAAGCCGTATTGCAGTGGCATCCACCTGAGCCTGTCCGACGTGGCGGTGGGATGCGCCCTGGGCTGGCTGGAGTTCCGGTTCCCCGAGATCGCCTGGCGGACGGAGCATCCCAACCTGGGGCGCTTGCTCGACAAGCTGATGCAGCGGCCCAGCTTCGCTGATACGCAGCCCCGCTGAACCCTCTGCCGGGCTGCCAGGAGCCTGCAGAGGAGCCCCCAGAAAGCCAAAAGCGCGCACCTTGCGGTTGCGCGCTTTTTTTGCGGCCGGAATAAAAAAAGTTGCGAAGCGTCCCGAAACGAATTAGAGAGGGAGGGAGGAGAAGCGCTTCAGGATTTCAGTCGGACAGGTCCGAAAGGCTTCGCAACGAGAAACTGGAAAACTCAACATGGAGGACAAGCGTAGTTAACTTGTCCACGGGCGATAGATTAGTGCCAATCCGGCAAAGTTCCAGCGTTCGAGGCTCCAAAAACATCAAAAAATGTAAGCTTTCCGTTGTTCGGAATATGACACCGAAAAACGTTGCAATTTAGCGAAAAAGCTTCAGCTGCTGCTCGACCGCGCGGACGATTTTTGGGTCGTCCGGGGCGACGGAACTGCCGAAGCTCGCCACCACCCTGCCTTTCCTGTCGAGCAGGTACTTGTGGAAGTTCCAGCGCGGCGCCTCTCCCGCTTGTGCAGCGAGTTCGCGATAGAACGGCGAGGCGCCGCCGCCCTTGACGCTGCTCTTGGCGAACATGGGAAAGCGCACGCCGAAAGTGTTGCTGCAGAAGTCAGCGATTTGCGCATTGCTGCCGGTTTCCTGGGCGAAATCGTTCGACGGAAAGCCCAGCACTGCGAAACCTTGCGTCTTGTAACGGGCGTGCAGCGCCTCCAGTCCCTCGTATTGCCCGGTGAATCCGCAGTAACTGGCGGTGTTGACTACCAGCAGCACCTGGCCCCTGTATTGGCACAGATCCTGGGGTGCTTCGTCCTGCAGGCGGGGCATGGTGTGGCGCAGGGTGGCGGGGCATGCCGGGGCCGGTTTCGCGGGCTCTGCCGGGGCGGCGGGCGTGGATTGCGCGGCTGCGGGCAGCACTGCGGAGGATGCCGCGAGTGCGAGGATCAGCGGGGCGGTCAGGCGGGGCATGGTGGTTCTCCCGAGTTCAACGTCCTGGTGGCCGGGGCGTGGCCGACCGCGACGGTAGTCCAGAGCCGCCCGCGGGGCAAGCGGGGCTTTGCTCAAACGAGCGCGAGAAGGCGCGCGAGCGGCAGCTGTACCCGCACGTCGCGCAGTGCCACGGCGCCCGTGATCTTCCAGGCCGGCTGGGCCGTGTCCCGCGGAATCGGCTCGCCCGTCGGCATGCCGCTGCGGTTGAGCACGACGGCCACGCGCGGCGTGGTGGCGCTGGCGCCGCGGCGCAGCACCACGGCGACTTCCTGGCTGGCCAGGCGCACGAAGGCTCCGGGCGGATACACGCCCAGGGCTTTGACGAGGGCCGAACCTGCTTCATCGACCTGGTGGGCCTCGTCGTAATAGGTGGCCTGCATGGCGGCGGTGACGGGCATGGGCGCCCGCGAGGCGCGCGGTGCCAGGCGGGCACCGAAGATGTCGGCCCGCTGGATGAGGCGGGCCATCTGCTGGGCTTCGCTCTTGCCCGCAAGGGGCCCGGGGGCGCGGTGGTGGTGGGTGCGCACGGCTTCCAGCCAGACCGGGTCGTCCACGCCGAGCTGCCGGAGCAGCGCCTCGGAGCGTGCGGCATGGGTTTCGATGTCGGCCAGTTGCAAGGCGGTCAGCGGCTGGGTCTGGACGGCGAGCTGGTCCTGCAGCGTGGTCATGGCGATGTTCATCGACAACGCTGCGCGCCCCAGCTGCAGGACCTTGGGCACCGGCCAGCGCAGGTGCTCGGCGGCCACGATCATGCACACGCTGGCCACCAGCAGGGCATGCGTGCCGCTGTACTGCTGCGTTTCCTGGCCCGACAGATAGACGAGCGCGAGCAGGGTCGCGTCGGGCGTGGCCGTGCAGTGGCGGGCGAGTTCGCCGTGCAGCGCCTCGAAGCGTTCGCTGAATTCCGCTGCCGGCGGAGGTGCCCGCAGCAGCTGGGTGGCGCGCAGTTGCAGTTCGGGCCAGTCCGGCGGACCGTTGCCCGCGTTCGCCTTCTCCCGCGAGGCCGACGCGCCCGCGGTGATCTTCATCGCGGCGATCTGGCCCAGGGAGGTGTCCGTGAGCAGCATCTTCTGCAACTGGGCGAGGTAGGCGCGGTGGCTGTCGCCCGATTCGTCGGTGTCCACGCACAGGCTCAGGCCGCGCGCCACCATCAGGTCCAGCTCTTCGCGGTTGCGGATCACGTAGCCCCGCTGCGCGAGCAGCACCCCGCTGGCACCCCGGAGCACGAAGGGCAGCGGGTGCCCGAGGGGGATCGTGTCGATGTTCAGCGCAACGAGGTTCATGGCGGGTAGCCCATTATCGGCGCACGGGGTTGGCTGAATGCCGGTGGAATGGGGGGAATCGGCGGCTGTTCGCTTCTTTCCCTTCCGCTTTCCGCGCCTTCCGCCCGAGACGGAGCGGGAGGCGCCCGCGCCATTCACGGCAGGCTTTTCGGCAGGAGTCTCCGCGGCAGGAGGCGCGGTACCGGGCAATGCCCTCGGCGCCGGCCTCGGGTGTATGGGCCGGCTACTTCGTCGTGTCCGGAGCGTCCGCGACGTCCGCTGGCGAAAGCCGGGGTGTCCATCGCCCGGAGTGGTCGCGCGGAACCGCGGCATGCTGTTGCGGTGTGCGGCCCACCTGCTGAGCGCCCGCCGGCAGGAATTCGTGCAGCCGGGTGGTCTGGCTGGCTGCCTTGGCCTGGAGCACGCCGAGCACGGCGCTCTGCGATGCTTCTTCCTTGGCTTTCGACTTGAATTGCAGATTGTTGGCGACCCAGGCATCGTGGCTGTCCAGCAGCATCCGGATCTTCTCGCGATAGCCGTCCGCTTTGTCCTCGTCGTTTGCCTCGACGGCGTTCTGGGCCAGGCCCTTCAGCTTGTCGTAGGCGTCGGCGGCTTCGGGGCGCAGCTTGCACACGACCGAGAATGTCATGCCCGGTGCGCTGGCCGCCGCTGCCTGTTCCAGGGTGTCCTGCAACCGCAGCCAGGCGCGGCCGGTCTTCTCGGCGTCTTCCGCGCCAGGCCGGCTGTCGCGGGCGGCCATTGCTGCCACGAACTCGTGCTGCCGCGGCTGGAGTTCCGCCAGGAAGTCGTCCAGGCTTTCGAACTGCCGGATCATCTGGGTCTGGTCTGCCCAGGTTTCGCCGTTGCGCGTCGTCATACGCAAGGTGGTTGCGACGCCGCCATAGATGAGCTGCTTCTGGATACCCAACGCGGCCCCGCGCACCTGTGCGGCCTTTCGCGGGTCGTGCAGGGAGGCGGGCACGAGTCCCAGGGAGGCGCCCGCACCCACATGCGCATTGACGCGGTGCTGTGCGGATAGCTGGTATTCCTCCACATTGAGCCCCGAGCGGCTTTCCGTTCGGACGGAGCGCGAGCGCTGGCCGGTGGCTCCGATGCCCGCATGCACTCCCACCCCGACGGCCCGCCGGGTCGCCTTGCGTACGTCGGCCGATTGTTCCTCGCCTCCACGGAAGCGTGCCGTCGCGCTGGCGCCTGCGGCCATCGAGGATGCGCGGCTGTGTCTGGTGCTGGTCACCTCGGCCACGATCAGGGCGGGATGCTGTTCCAGCAGGGACGCCAGCACATCCGCTTCGGCACCATTGTCCGGGGGGGCGTTGCCAGCCAGCGCGAGGTTAACGAGCACATCCGCGAAGTGGCGCCGCAGGGTGTCTTCATGGCCGGCCGTTCTCTGCATGCGCAGGCTCACGCCCTGGGACGTGGAGGTGCTGCCGCCTGCTGCCAGGCGCAAATCGAACCGCAGCCCGATGCCCGCCGACCCATTGCCAACATTGAATTCGTGGTCCGCATGCCCGAGGCCACCCCGCAAGCCCACTTTGAGACCGATGTCGGCGCTCCTGGAATCTGCAGTGCTGATCTGGACCTGCATCGCAGCTCCCAGCATGCTCAGATTCATGGAGTGCTCGCGGCCCAGCCCCAGGCCCAGCATCGGGCCGAGCAGTTCCGGCGTGCTCGTGGACAGGGAGACGGCCTTGCCCAGGTCCAGCCGTGCCGTCCGGGCATCGCCACTTTTGATCTGTTCGCCGAGGCTGATGCGCTGCGCCAGGGATTTCATGACCTCGGCCGCATCGGCAGGGCCGCGCAGGTCATTGAACAGGGTCACCATATCGGAGACGGCCATTTCGAAACGGTTCACATGCACATCGTCCTGCAGCAACTGCAGTGCGGGCGCTGCCCGGGTCACGGCATCGGCCACCGCCCGGGCCGGTGCGGTGGCGGAGCCAGGACCGGAACCGGCTTCGGTGCGCGGCAGGGGCCACGCCGCGGAAACTGCAGCATCGGCAAGGGCCCGCATCAGCCGGCCCGCGTCGCCCCCCGAATTCTTCATCGCTGCCCAGGCACCCTGTACCGCGTCAGGCCAGGCATCCATGACCTGCTCGCGAGCCTCTTCCCAGGACGGTCGCTTTCCTTCCGGCAGGATGGCCAGCCAGTCGAGGGTGAGCTGGCGCTCCACGGCCTCGAACGTTTCGATGCGCAGCGCCCGCAAGGCGGCCGGCGGCGTCACTGCCGCCAGGGCCGATGCCGTGGCCTGCATGAGGCGCGACAGCGCTTCGGCCTTGGATCCCTCGCCAGCGGCCGACTGTGCCGACACGGCGATGTCGGCGAAGGATGCGATGGCTGCGTGGGCGATGGTGTCCGTGCGCAGTCCGCGCGCGGTCTGGGTGGAAGCCATCGGGGAAGGTGCGGTACCGTTCGCCAGATTCCGCAAATCGACGTGCTCGCACAGCAGGCGCAGCAGGTGCCCCGCGTTGGGATGGGTGTCCCGCAGCGCGAGCCAGTCCGTGCGGAGGCCGGCGGGAAGTCCGGCCAGCCCTTCCTTGTCCAGGCGGGCCTCCACTTGCTGGAAGAATGCCTTGTCCAGATGCTTGAGCGTGCGCTGCGGAGGTGGCGGCGCATCCGGTCCCGAGCCCAATCCCAGTTGCTCCAGGAGCGCGAGCATCAGCTTCTCGGGCGCGGACAGGTGGGCGTCTGCACGGGCCTGCAGGTGGGCGCGAATATCGGCAGCCGAGCGGTGCAGCGCCTCGACCGCCTCGCCACGGTGGGGCAGCATGCCGTTACTGCTGGCGGCCGTGGTCATATTGCGCATCACTGATTTGCGCCACATCGTGGGCCGGGTGCCGGGCAGCCACGACGAGAGGGCGGGCAGTGCCGAGGGCAGGAGCCCTTCCATGCCGGAGGAGCTGCGGGCCATGGCCTTGGGAAGGCCGCCGGACATCCAGTTCTGGAAGCGTCCGGAGGGTCCGGAGGCTGCACGCGCGTTGCGACGGGAGGTCTGGTCCAGCGCGCCGTCGCCGAATTTCTGCAGTCGCTGGCGCACCCGGTCGTAGCTCGAGCCCGGTTCGTTGGTCATGAAGCCGTTCTGTACTCCGCGGAACGCCACGAGTTGTTGCCGGGCCTCGTGGTCCGGAACGGCAGGGCTGCTTTCTGGATTGACGGCGCGTTCCGCGTGCGAGACCGCTGCCCGCAGCCACTCGATCCCGGACACCGTGGTACCGGTGGGCTTGCTCCGGCTGGCCTGCAATTCCACGATGGCCTCCATGGCGACCTGCAACGCCGTCTGCTGTGCAGCCGAGGCAGGGGGGCATGTCATCCTGGCCAGCATGCGATGGCCTCCCGGCGCCCTGGCCACCGCGCAGGCAAGCTGCAGCGCGGGCGCCGCAGGCGGAGCGTGGTGTTCCAGCGCCGATGGCTGAAAGGCCTGGCCCACCATGCCGATCAGCCCGGCAGGGTGGCTGCGGGACAGGTCTTCCATGGCTGTCACCAGACCCTCCGGGTCCTGCGCAAAGGTGAGGCGCGCGGTATCGGCCAACAGCTCTACGGCGAGCGTGTCGGGCACTGCGTGGCCATGGTTCAGCGCCGCGATCAGGATGTCGCATGCAGCCTGCAGTCGGGGGCGCAGGGCGGGCGGCACGCTGTCGAGCAGCCGCTTGACCGTCTCCGCATTCGCTGCATTCGCGCTGTCCATCGCCTGCTTGCCGGCAGCCTCCTTCGCAGTGGCCAATTGCTGCAGGGGTCCTTGCAAGTCCACGATCTCTCCGTCGGCAAGCTTCGCCTGGCGAGCAATGTGGATGACGGCACCGGCTTTTTCCGCATTGGCGACGTTTCTGAGGTGGTCCAGGACGACAGGGGGCTTGCCTTCGCCGGGCTCGCCACGCGTCTGGAAACCCTGATGCCGGTAGAGCATTGCGAGCGCCTCTGCCGGTACGTTCGCCGGACCCTTGCCCATCGCCAGTGTGAACAGCGCCTGCCGAGCCCAATTGGCGGCCTTTCCCGCCATGCCGGTGGTCTCGAACGGATTTCCGCTCCCGGCAGGCTGGCCCGCCGCCGCCTGCAGTTCCCCGATCGCCTGCTGCACGGCTTCCGTCAGCCCTGCGCTGTTGGCATGGGACAGGGGCACCGAGGCGCCGCCGTCGAATCGCGGCGCACAGATCTGGTTCAGCCGATTGACCGGGTGCTGGGTCCGCGAATCCCGGGCGATCGGCCCCAGGCTGGAATGGACCGCGGTTTCTCCAGCCTTCCACTGGTTCTGCAATCTGGCGAACAACCCTTTTGCCGACCGCGGAGCCATGTTGGCGGTGGTGTAGATCGCTGCGGCCCCGGTCGCGCCGTGGGGCGTCAGGCCTGCGTGCCTTTGCAGTTTCGCACCTTGCCTTTCGACGCTGGGGGCGCATTCCGTGGCCGGTGTGGCCGGTTCCCTGGATGAGGGGGCAGGTAGTCTGTTTTCAGCAGCGCCGATGGCGGTCATGGGGGGCCTCTCTAAGTGTAAATAATTGTCATGATCAGTAAGATTGCATACGGGACCACGCCGGCATCTGAAAAGAGTGGCGTGTTTGCGAATATGGTGGTTCCCAGCCTCGCGGGGTTTCGGGGCCGGCTGGGATAACTGGCCCTGCCCTGGTTATGTACGCTGCTGGGGGCCCGGGCGGCCCAGCACGCGCCGCTGGAACCACTGCGCGAAGTCGTCCACGTAGGTGAACACGGCCGGCACCACCAGCAGGCTGAGCACGGTGGAGGTGAGCAGGCCGCCGATCACGGCCACGGCCATGGGCGAGCGGAAGCTCATGTCCGCATCGCCCCAGGCCATGGCGATGGGCAGCATGCCCGCGCCCATGGCGAGCGTGGTCATGATGATGGGACGGGCCCGCTTGTGGCAGGCGTCCAGCAGGGCGTCCCAGCGGCCCATGCCCTGGTCGCGCCGCGCGACGATGGCGTACTCCACCAGCAGGATGGAGTTCTTCGTGGCGATGCCCATGAGCATGATGAGCCCGATGAGCGACGGCATGGAAAAGCTCTTGCCGGCGATCAGCAGGCCCACGAAGGCGCCGCCGAGCGACAGCGGCAGCGCCATGAGGATGGTGACCGGCTGCAGGAAGTCCTTGAAGAGCAGCACCAGCACGAGGTAGATGCAGACCACGCCGGTGAGCATGGCCAGGCCGAAGCTGGCGAACAGCTCGCCCATCATCTCGGCGTCGCCCACGTCGATCAGGCGCACGCTGGCCGGCTTCTGGCGCACGGAGGGCAGCTGCCGCACGGCTTCGGTGACCTCGCCCAGGCCCTGGGTGCCGAGCTCGATCTCGAAGTTGACGTTGCGGGCCCGGTCGTAGCGGTTGATGACGGCGGGGCCGCTGCCGACCTCGAGGCGGGCGACCTCGCCCAGTCGCACCGGCCCGCGCGAGCCCGGCACCGCCAGGCGCTCCAGCACCGAGAGGTCTTCGCGGGCGGCGTCGTCCAGCCGCACGACGATCGGCACCTGGCGCTGCGGCAGGTTGAGCTTGGGCAGGTTCTGGTCGTAGTCGCCCACGGTGGCCACGCGCAGGGTCTCGGCGATGGCGCTGCTGGTCACGCCCAGGTCGGCGGCGCGCGCGAAGTCGGGGCGCACCACGATTTCGGGGCGCACGAGACTGGCGCTGGAACCGATGTTGCCGACGCCGGGAATGGTGCGCAGGTCGCGCTCCACGGCGCGCGCCGTGTCGGCCAGGGCCTGCGGGTCCTCGCTCGCCAGGGCCAGCACGTACTTGTCGTTGGAGCCGCCCAGGCCGATCTTCACGCGCACGCCGGGCAGGTCTTCCATCGCCAGGCGCAGCTGCTGCTCGATCTCCTGCTTGCGCGGGCGTTCGCCGCGCGCCACGAAGCGCAGCGTGAGCGTGGCCTTGCGCGGGTCTCCGGCGCTCGATCCGCCCGCCATGGGGTCGGCGCCCGCGGAGCCGCCGCCGATGGCGGTGTAGATGCTGCGCACGTGGCCCACCTTCATCACGCGCTCCGTCGCCTGGGCCACCGCGGCGCGGGTTTCGGCGATGCGGGTGCCGGGCGGCAGCTCCAGGTTCACCTGGGTCTGGGCGTTGTCGTCCGGCGGGATGAAGCCCGACGGCAGCAGCGGGATGAGCGCGATCGAACCCGCGAAGAACAGCAGTGCGCCGAGCAGCGTCAGCACGCGGTGGCGCAGCGCCCAGGCGGAGGCGCGCATGTAGGCGGAGAGCCAGCGGGGCTCCTTTTCCTCGCCGGACAGGGGCTTGAGGATGTAGGCCGCCATCATCGGCGTGAGCAGCCGGGCCACGACCAGCGAGGCGAACACGGCGAGCGCGGCCGTCCAGCCGAACTGCTTGAAGAAGCGCCCGGGAATGCCGCTCATGAAGGCCGTGGGCAGGAAGACGGCGATCAGGGTGAAGGTGGTGGCGATCACCGCGAGGCCGATCTCGTCGGCCGCCTCCATCGCCGCCTGGTAGGGCGACTTGCCCATGCGCAGGTGGCGCACGATGTTCTCGACCTCGACGATGGCGTCGTCCACGAGGATGCCGACCACGAGCGAGAGGGCCAGCAGCGTGATGATGTTGATCGAGAAGCCGAGCAGGTACATGCCGATGAAGGCCGGCAGCACGGACAGCGGCAGCGCCACGGCCGAGACGATGGTGGCGCGCCAGTTGCGCAGGAAGAGCCACACCACGACGACGGCGAGGATGGCGCCCTCGTACAGCAGGTGCATGGAGCTGTCGTATTCGTCGCTGGCGATTTCCACGAAGTCCACCGTGCGGGTGAGGTGGAGGTCGGGATGTTCCGCCACCAGCTGGTCGAGGGCGCGCTGCACCCCCGCGCCCACTTCCACTTCGCTGGCACCGCGGCTGCGCGAGACTTCGAAGCCGATCACCGGCTTGCCATCCAGCAGCGCGGCGGTGCGCGGCTCGGCCACCGTGTCGGTGACGGTGGCGATGCGGTCCAGGCGCACGTGTCCTCCGGCCGAAAGCGGAATGTCGAGCGCGGCGATCTCCTGGGCCGTGCGCACGGTGGCGATGGTGCGCACGGGCTGCTCCGTCCCGCCCAGGTCGGTGCGGCCGCCCGCGCTTTCGGTCTGCACCAGGCGCAGCTGGCGCGAGACGTCGGCCGCGGTGGCGCCCAGGGCCTGCAGGCGCAGCGGATCGATGGCCACGCGCACCTCGCGCTGCACGCCGCCCACGCGGCCGACGGCGCCCACGCCGGGCACGGCCAGCAGGCGGCGGGTGAGGGTGTCATCGACGAACCAGGACAGCGCCTGGTCGTCCATGCGGTCGGACGCGATGGCGAAGGCCAGGATGGGCTGCGAGGAGAGTTCGAGCTTGGTGACGATGGGGTCGCGCAGGTCGGCGGGCATGTCGGCGCGCACGCGGGAGACGGCCGAGCGCACGTCGTCCACGGCTTCCTGCACGGGCTTTTCCAGCCGGTACTCGGCCGCGATCGTGGCCGTGCCGTCCACCAGGGTGGTGGTGATGTGCTTGAGGCCCTGCGTGGTGGCGATGGCGTTCTCTATCTTGCGCGCCACATCGGTCTCGAGCTGCCCCGGCGCTGCGCCGGGCAGGGCGGCGGTGACCATCACGACCGGCAGGTCCATGTCCGGGAAGTTCTGCACCTTCATCGCGCGGAACGACAGCAGGCCGGCGAAGGTGAGCATCACGAACAGCATCGCGGCCGGGATGGGATTGCGGATGGACCAGGCGGAAAGGTTCATGGCTGCGGGCTCTCGGGGCTCTGGCGGGAATGCGGATGCGGCATGGGCGGAGACTCTCGTTCTTCTCTATCGCGCGGCGCTGGCGCTCTTCGAGGCCGGGACGGCGGCGGCCGGCGCGGCTGTGCCGGATGCCTCGACGCGCACGGTGTCGCCGTCGTTGAGGAACGCGCCGCCGCGTTCCACGAGGGTGGCGCGCTCCTGCAGTCCCGTGAGGATCTCCACCCGGTCGCCCGTGCGCTGACCGGTCTTCACTTGGCGCATCGCCACGCGGCCGCCGTCGCCGACCTCGAACACGGCACTGAAGCCGTCGCGCACGACCACCGCCGATTGCGGGATGGTGAGGGTCTCGCGCTGCGCGAGCAGGAAATCGCCGCGCGCGAACATGCCGGCCCGGATATCGGGATGGGCGGGCAGATCGACATAGACGAGGGCGTTGCGCGTCTGCGGGTCCACCGTGGGCGCCACCATGCGGACGGTGCCCTCCACCTCGGCGCCGCTTGCGGCGGTGACCTTCGCGCGGATGCCGGGGCGCACGCGCGGCAGCTCGCTGGAGGTGACCTCGGCGCGCCATTCGAGCCGGCCCTTGCGCACCATGCGGAACAGCTCGGTGCCTGCGCCCACCACGGAGCCCACGGTGGCAGTGCGCGAGGAGATGACGCCGCTGTCGGGTGCCAGCACCTGCGTGTGCTTCAGGCGCAGTTGCTGCGCGGACAGCGCCGCCTGGGCGGCTTCGACGCGGGCGGCGGCGGTCTCGCTCGCGGTGGTGTACTGCTGGATCTGCTGCTGGCTCAGTGCGCCCGAGGCCTGCAGCGTGCGGGCACGCTCGGCGTTGGCGGCCGCCTCGGCGGCGCTTGCCTTGGCTTCCAGCAGGCTGGCGCGGCTCTGGGCCAGCTCGGCCTGGACCGTATCGGCGGAGAAGACAGCGAGGACCTGCCCCGCACGCACCGTGTCGCCGACGTTCACGCGCACTTCGGTCAGCCGCAGGCCGTTGCTCTCGGTGCCGATGCTCGCCTCCTGCCAGGCGGCGATGTTGCCGTTGGCCGGCAGCCGGGCAGCGATGGATTCGCGGCGCGGCGTGGTGGTGGTCACGGTGAGCGCGGGGCGGGGTGCTGGCGCAGCGGCATCCTTGCCCTTGGCGGCTTCGGCGTGAGAGGCGCCGGGCGTGGCCAGCACGAGGGCGCCGCCGGCGAAGGCGGCGAGGCAGGCGGCCGACAGGGCCAGGAGCAGGGAGGGGCGTGAACGCAGGCGCAGCATGGAAAAGGTCCGGGAGTTGCGGTCGTTGAAACGGTTCGGGGCGGGGCGCCGAAGGCGCTGGTCGGTGTGGGGCCGGGGCCGCCGCGCACTAGCGGGCCGCCACCGGCGTGGCAGGCGGCTCCCAGCCGCCTCCCGCAGCGCGGTAGAGGCCGATCCACGCCGCCATGCGCTCCTGCCGCAGCGAGATGAGCGCGGTTTCGGAGTTGAGTGCGGTGCGGCGTGTTTCCTCCAGCTCCAGCAGACTCGCGAGTCCGCCGCGCCAGCGCGCCTCGGTAGCGACGAAGGAGGCTCGGTAGCCTTGTGCGGCGCGCTCGGCGTCGGCGCTGCGCGCGGCCGTGCTCGCGAGCCGCACCAGGGCCTGCTCGACCTCGCTCACCGCGCGGCGCACGTTGGCACGGTAGAGCTGCGCGGCTTCCTCGTAGCGTGCCTGGGCGGCATCGACCTGGGCGGCACGCCGGCCTGCATCGAAGAGGGGCAGGCTGAGGCCCACCGGGCCGATCGACCAGGTGTTGGTGGCGACGCTGGTACCGCCCGTGCTGCCCCATGCCCGGCCGACCGACCCGGCCAGGGTGAGGCGCGGAAAGCGCTGGGCGCGTGCATTGCCGACATCGGCGCTGGCCGCGGCCACTTCGCGCTCGGCCGCATACACGTCGGGCCGCTGGGCCAGGACACGGGCCGGCAGGGCATCGATGGCGAAGAGCGCATCCGGAAGGGCCTGCGGTGCCGCCGACTCGGCCCCCCGGGTGCGCAGTTCCGCTTCCGGCATGCCGGTGAGCGCCACCAGTCCCTTCAGGTCGATGTCACAGGCCATGCGCTGCTGCTCGGCGCGCACGCGGCCTTCGGCGCCGCTGGCCTGCGCGAGCGCCAGCGTGGCGGGCGCGGTGAAGCCCGCACGTTCGCTGGCCTCGGTCAGGCGCGCGCTCTCCGTGCGGGAGCGGGCATCGGACTGGGCCACCTCGGCCAGCCGCAGGCACTGGCGCCATGCATCGTATTGCGTGGCTACTTCGGCCGCGACCGAGACGCGGGCCTCGTGCCACTGGGCCTGCGCGCCCGCGAAGCGCTGGCGTGCGGCCTCCTCGGCCGCGGCGTTGCCCCCGAAAAGATCCACTTCCCAGCCGGCCTGCACGGTGCCCTGGACGGTCGTGGCGAGGCCGGCGGCCTGCTGGCTGGTGCCCCGGCTGGCATTGCCCTGGGCATCCAGCGTCGGCAGCAGCGCGGCGCGCGCAGCGACCTGGGTGGCCCGTGCCTGCTGCACGCGCGAGCGTGCCTGGGCGATGTCCGGAGAGACTTCCTGTGCCCGTCCGATCAGGTCCGTCAGCAACGGGTCGCCCAGGCGGTCCCACCAGCGGGCGAGATCTTCGATGCGGCCCTGGTGCGGCAGCGGGGCCTGCCAGCCGGCGGGCGTGGCCGCTTCGGTGCGTGGCGGGGGCGATGTCACCGCGCAGCCCGACAGGGCCAGCAGCGCAGCGGCGCAGAGAAGGCGGTAGGGTCCGGTGGGGAGGAACGGCGTCATGGTTTCAGCGTCTTGCGGCGGGCCGGTGGAGGAGGAGCGGAGGCCCTGGCAGACGCCCGGGCTGCGGCGGGCGTGGCTTGACGCCAGGCTTTCTCGGCTGCGATCATGGCCAGCGCATAGTCCACCATGCGGTCGGCCCAGAGTTCCACTGCCCCGGTCGTGGCCAGCAGTTCGGGCTTGATGGCCTCGATGTCGTCGCGATGGCCCCACAGCTGGAACGCCATGCTGGAGAGGGTCAGCGCCAGCCGGTGGATGGCGAGGTCCGCGGTGGCGACCCCCATGTGGCGGCACAGCAGTCGCACGAGCGCGTCATGGGGCTGGCGCACGTCCTTGTCCAGGGCCCGTTCCCATTGGCCCGTGGGCTCGAGCATTTCCCGGATGTGCAGCCGCACGCTCTGGCGGGCCAGTTCGCCATGGCTCAGGGGGGCGAGCGCCGCGTGGAAGTAGCGCCGCAGCGCCTCTTCCATCGTGATGCCGGGTTGGGCGAAGGCGGAGCGCAGCGACTCGTGGTCCCACGTGGGCTCGGTGAAGACGGCACTGTAGAGCGATGCCTTGTCGCCGAAGTAGTAGCTCACGGCCGCCACGTTGGCCTGCGCCGCCGCGGCAATGGCCCGGACCGAGGTCCTGGTGTAGCCCTGCTCGGAAAACAAACGCAGGGCGGCGGACAGCAGGCGCGCCCGCGGGGATGCCTGCTCCTCTCCCGTCAGGGTGGGAGACGATGCCGGAGGGGGAATCTCGGCAGAACGTGGACGTCGTGCGGGCATGGCCGCGGATTACACCACATTCAATCAAACGTTTGTTTGAATTGTGCGGGCGCCTGTCCGCGTCCCGCCGTATCGGCCGGACCGTGGTCGCCGTTCAGGCGGGAGCGCGGGCCTCGATGAAGTCGCGGCAGCGTTCGGTGCTCTCCGGGCCGAAGACCGCCGTCCAGCCTGCGGGCACCACCAGGAAGTGCGGCCACAGGGACGCCTGGCCTGCGGCGTTGTGCAGCACGAGGAAAAGGCCGTTGCTGTCGTCAAGGGGATGGGTCATGGGAAAGCTCCGTTGCAGTTCTTTTCTTCATGGCTACGCAAGGGCCGGCTGTGGCCGGCTGCGTTCCGCAGCCCCGGTCAGGCCTTCCAGGGCCTGGGCGATGCTTGCCAGGGCGTCGTACCCCGCAAAGGCATCCCGCATAGCCTGCGCGCGCTGCCGGTAGGAGGCATGGCCGAGCAACTGGTGGACCGCGTCCGCGATCGCGCGGCTGCCGGGTTGTCCTGTCTTCAGGTTGATGCCTGCCCCCGTCCAGGCGACGCGGGCCGCGATTTCGGGTTTTTCCTCCGTGCTTCCGGCCACCACCATGGGGATGCCGAGGCTGAGGGCATGGTTGACCGAGCCATAACCGCCATTGGTCACCAGCGCATGCACCTTGGGCAACAGGCGGTCGTACGGGATGAAGTCGAGGACACGGGCATTCGCGGGAGCCGCTGCCGCGACCGCGGGCGGCACGGGCCCGCCCGTGGTGGCGATCACGTGCAGGTGCGGCATGCCGGCCAGCGCCTGGAGCGTGGGGACGATCAGGTGGTTCGGGTCCTCGTTGGCCAGCGTGCCCTGCGTGACCAGCACCACGCTGCGGCCATCGTCCAGCGTGTGCCACCATGGCGGCGGTTCGAAACCCTGCGAGGGCGGCGCGAGCAGCGGCCCCACGAAGCGGACCGTGTCCGGCAGGTCGCTGCGAGGATATTCGAAAGCCTCGGCCGTGAGTTGCAGGTAGAGGTCCGGCAGGGTGAACATGGCATCGGCGAAGAACCCGGGAAGCGGCGGTCGCCCCAGCTGCGCGAGCACGCCGTCGAAGTGGCGCTGCACGTCGTCGAAGGTGGTTCGCCGGACCATGGCCTGGAGCGCCTGGTATTGCTGCCGCTGCTGGGCGTTGGCGGGGGGCGGCAGCGCCGAGCCGAACATGGCCGTGTCGGCGCTGGAGAGCGCCAGCGCACTGATGCCCAGCGCGACCACGGGCGGCCTGTCGCCGCGCGGCCCCAGCAGCAGCGGCATGGTGCCGCAGAACATGGTGTCCGTGACGATGGCGTCGGCGTCGAAGCCTCCGTCCAGGATGCTGCGCAGGCCTTCGTACTGCAGCGCGATGGCGTCGGCGAAGAAATGCTTGAGGCCATAGGCGAGCCGGGGCGGGCCGGGCGGCAGCCGTTGCAGTTGCGGGTGCTGCTGGCCGAATTCGCGAAAGTCCTGGCCGATGCCGGGCAGCAGCGGAACGAAGCTGGCGCCGGTGCCTTCGGCCTGGGTGCGGAAGATGCCGCCGGTGTGGATCCGCACTTCGTGGCCGAGCTGGACGAGGTGCCGTGCCACTGCCAGGACGGGCATCACATGTCCGGGCAGGGCGGTGGCGGCGAGCAGATAGCGTGCCATGGGTTAAGTTTCTCCTGCGATGGGTCAGCCGAGGGCCACGGCGGGTTGCGCGCCAGCGGCATCGGCAGCGTCGCCGATGCCGAGGTGCTCGAAGTAGCGCCGCAGCAACTCACGGTCCGCCGAGCGGATCGGCGCCCCCGCGGCTTGCAGCCGTTCCTGGGTGGCAGTGGCGCAGACGATGGCCGGCACGGAGTTGTGGAGGTCGTAGCCGTCCAGGATCGTGAGGAGCGCCGCCAGGTCGAGGTCCTGCGTGATGGCCAGACGCTGTTGCGCATGGCGCATCCAGTTGGCGAAATCCGTGGACTGCAGCGGCCTGCCGATCTGCTGGAACACGACGCTCATGTCGTTGACGTGCAGCGGATCGGATCCGAGCAGGTGGAAGACTTCGCCCCACGAATCCTGCCGGAGCGAGAGCCGCACGATCGCCTGCGCCACTTCGTCCACGGGCGTCAGGCTGATGGAAAGATCCAGATGGGGCGATATCCCCAGCTCCGCGTACAGCCGGGCCAGGCGCCAGAACATGTCGGTGTCGTTGCAGACAGCCCTTGCCTTGTCTCCCGTGACCGCGCCCAGGCGGTAGATCGCCACGGGCAGGCCCCGTGCCTGCGCGGCCCGGGCCAGGTGGTCGGCCACCCACTTGCTCTTCGCGTAGCCGTTCCCCAGTCCGTCGGGTGTGGACAGGGCGGACCGCTCGGTCACCACCGGCGTTTCGGGGTTCATGCCGATCACGGCCAGCGTGGAGACGTAGTGCAGCACTTTCGGCCGGCCCTGGGCCGTCCATTCCAGCAGCGTGACCACGCTGTCCACGTTGGACGGCTGCAGGGTCTCGTAGGGATGGAGGTAGTCCACCTGTGCGGCGCAATGGTAGATGGCATCGCATTCGGCCACGCGCCGGATGGCGTCGTCGGTCATGCCGAGCCGCTCCGCAGCGAGATCGCCGGTGGCGATTTCGACGCGCGAGGCATCCCACGCCTCGCCGAGGCAGCGCTCCGCCAGCGCGTGCTGCAGGCGTTGCAGTCCCGCGCGCTCGTTTGGTGCGCGCACATGGCAGATGATGGTGGCGGACGTTTCGCGCAGCAGCGTGGCGAGCAGGTAGCTGCCCACGAAGCCGCTCGCGCCGGTCAGGAAGACGCGCTGGGGAATGGCGGGTGGCGCGGGCAGGTCCGGCTTGCGGATGTGCTCGGGCAGCGCGATCTGGGCCCTGAGGTCGGTGGCGGGGCGCATGCCCCCGTTGGTGTCGAACCAGACCGCGAGCTCTGCGATGGTGTGCCGGTTGTAGAGTTCGGCCGGCGGAAAATCCGGGTGCATATGTTCGCGGATCTTCATGCCGAGCTGCATGGCCATGAGCGAATGCCCGCCAAGGTCGAAGAAGCTGTCATGGATGCCCACCTTCTCCGCATGCAGCGCGCTGGCCCAAAGCCCTGCGAGTTTCTTCTCGATCGCGGAGCGCGGAGCGACATAGCCCGGGCCAGAAGTGCAGGCGGTGGGAGCAGGAAGCGCCCGGCGATCGAGCTTGCCGCTCGGCCCCAGCGGCAGTTCCGCCAGGATGACGAAGGCGGAAGGGACCATGTATTCGGGCACGCGTTGCGCCACATGGGCCCTCAGAGAGAAGTCGTCCAGCCGGTCGCCGGCGACGGGCACGCAGTACGCCACCAGCACCTTGCTTCCGCCGGCGTCCTCCCGCACCACCACGGCTGCCTGCTGCACGCCGGGATGGCGCATCAGAGCCGATTCGATTTCGCCCGGCTCGATGCGCAGGCCCCGTATCTTCACCTGGTGGTCGGAACGGCCGAGGAATTCGAGCGTGCCGTCGTCGCGCCAACGCGCGAGGTCGCCGGTGCGGTACATGCGGCTGCCTGCCGGCCCATGCGGATCCGCGATGAAGCGCTCCGCGGTGAGCGCGGGACGGTTCAGGTAGCCCAGCGCCAGGCCGTCGCCCGCGATATACAGTTCGCCGATGGCGCCCACCGGCAAGGGTTGCAGGCCCGGGTCCAGCACGTACATCCGGGTGTTCCAGATGGGGCGTCCGATCGGGAGGCGCGCCAGGCCGGCGCATGCCTCGGGTGTACAGGCCCAGGCGGTGACGTCCACCGCCGCCTCGGTGGGGCCGTAGAGGTTGTGCAGTGCGCACCACCCCAGCATGCCGTGGAACCGCGCAGCCAGGGGCGCAGACAGATCCTCGCCGCTGCATACCACCCGGCGCAGCGTATGGCATGCCGCCGCCGCAGGCTCCTGCAGGAACAGCTCGAGCATCGAGGGCACGAAGTGGACGGTGGTGACGGCTTCCCGCGCGATGAGGTCCGCCAGGTACTGCGGATCGCGGTGCCCGCCGGGCCGGGCGATCACGAGCGTGGCGCCCGCGATCAGTGGCCAGAAGAACTCCCATACCGAAACGTCGAAGCTCGAAGGCGTCTTCTGCAGCACGCGGTCGCCGGACTCCAGCCCGTACTCCGCCTGCATCCAGCGCAGCCGGTTGACGATGGCGGAGTGGGGCACCACGACGCCCTTGGGCCTGCCGGTGGACCCCGACGTGTAGATGACGTAGGCCGGATGCGATGGATGCAGGGTTGCGGCCACCGGGGCGCCGGCAGGCGGCTGGAGGCCGGCCTGCGGCTCCGCGGCATCGACGATGAAGCGCGGAATGCCGCCATCGAAGCGGCCGGATAGTTCCCCCGTGGTCATGAGGCACACGGGCTGTGCGTCGTCCAGCATGAAGGCGAGCCGATCGGCGGGAAAGTCCGGATCGATGGGCAGGTACGCCGCCCCGCTTCTCAGGACCGCGACGAGGGCTGCCACCAGTTCCAGCGACCGTGGGATCGCCAGCGCGACGATGCGTCCCGGGCCGGCACCCATGGCTGCCAGGCGGTGGCCCCATTCCCGGGCCTGGCGGTCGAGTTCGCCGCGGGTCATGGAGCGGCCTTCGAAGCGCAGCGCGATCGCGCCGGGGTCGCGCGACAGGCCGGCATCCAGCCATTCGGCCAGGTGGGCCGCGGGCTCCGCGCGGACCGCGCCGCCGCACCTGGACAGGAAGGCCTGGCGTTCATCTTCGGTGATGACCTCCACGCACCCGATGGCCTGCGTGGGAAGATCGGTCAGGGTGTCGAGCACGCCGAGCAGCCGGGCCTGGTGCGCTGCCAGTTCGGGCGCGGTGTAGAGATCGGCATGGGCGTCGAAGTCGATCCGCAGGTCCTGGCCATTCCCGTGCTCATACATGAAGATGCCGAGATCCTGGGGGGATCCGTTGGTGAGGTTGCGGGTCTCGATGGTGCAGTCCCCGAAGCGCAGCGCGTAGTCGAAGGGCTCCACGTTGACCATGGTGGTGAAGAGGGGATGGTCCTTCGCCTGCAGTTCCAGATCCGTGCGCAATTGCTCGGAGCGGTAGGCCTGGTGGCGCAGGATCTTGCGCATCTGCTGGCTGACCTCGCGCAGCAGGGCCGTGAAGGGCAGTTCGGGCCGCATGGACAGGCGCAGGGGCACTGCGTTGGCGACCATGCCGGGCACGCGCCGCATGCGGTCGTTGTAGCGCGCCGTCACCGGAACGCCGATCACCAGATCGGACACGCCCGTCATCCGGTAGAGATAGGTGGCCGTCGTGGCGATGAGTATCTGCGGCAGGGTGGCGCCGTGCAGTGCGGCCGCATCCCGCAGCGTGGCGACGCGCGCCGCCGGCCAGTGCGCCGTTTGCCGCAGCAGGCTGCCGATGTTGGTGCCGCGCCGTTCGGCGAGGGTCAGCGGCTCGGGGCGGTCGCGCATCCGCTCCATCCAGTATTCGCGGTCTTTCAGGGCGCGCGCGGAGTCGCGGTAGGCCTGGTCCTCCTCGATCAGGACGGACAATGGTTTCAGTTCAGAATCGGCCGGCGCAGCCGTGCCGTTCACCAGCGCCGTGTACAGGTCTGCCGCCCGGCGCGCGACGATGACGGCGGCGAAGCCGTCGTTGGCGTAGTGGTGCCCGCGCTGATACCAGATGTGGTGGTCCGGAGCGATGCGGAGCACTGCGCTGTACCACATGGGCTCCCGTTCGACATCCGTGCGGCGGGCAGAGTTTTGGACCATCCATTGTTCCGCCGATGCCCGGGGATCGCCGTCGCCGCTGAAATCGAGCAGGGAGATGCTGCCCGAGAACTCGGGCTCCAGCCACTGCCGGGGGCCCTGGGGCGTGTCCTCGACACGCAGCCGGAGGGACTCCGTCTCCGCGCACAGGGTGCGCAAGGCCTGCAGAAACAGCTGGGGATCGAACTTCCCGCGAATCTCGATGGCCTCCGCGATATTGAAGTGGGCATCGGGCGGCGCGAAACGTGTAAGGAGCCACATGCCTATCTGGGCTGCGGTCAGTGGAAGGTAATGGACAGGGGAATGACTGGCGCGCATGGCGGCTCCGTTCGATTCGTTGACAACGATGGAGTGGGAGACGGACCAGCCGATTGCCACGGGCGCGGGCCCGCAGAGTGGTTCGTTGGCACAGCCGCACACGACGCGCTGAGGGGGCAACCCCAGGCGCCGAATGACCGTGTACAGGCAGGATGCCCTCCCTCTTGACTTCGGCCCCTTGAGAGGCTCTTCACAGCGATGAGTCCGCGTCTCCAGCGGTCATCGGCACGCTGTTGTGTAAATTCTTGTTGCTTGGGCGTATCGTTGCCAAAAAACTGCCGAGCAGCAATGTCCCAAGATTTATGGCTGGGATAAGGGAAGTCCCCTGCTTTGCTCCGGGAAGGAGCCGAGATGCAGCGGGGAATGGCGGCGGCCTTGCGCCGCCGCAGGGCATCACGGCGCCGCCGTGCCGCCGAATACCGCCCGCCACAGCGCCATCACCGCCTCGCGTTCGGCATGGAGCGACGAGGGTGCCACGCGCGTGGGCTCTTCGTTGAGCCGCGCGCGGTGCTGCACCTGGCGCAATGTCCGGTAGGCCGACGCGGCGGCCGCGCCGACGCCCGCGGGCAGCAGGCCGGCGCCCTCCGCGCGCTGCAGCAGGGCGATGTTGCCGACGTTGTCGCACAGGCCCGGGTGCTCGCCCGCGTGCGCGAGCACGAGGTACTGAACGGCGAATTCCGCATCGACCATGCCGCCCACGCTGTGCTTCACGTCGAACTGCCCTGCAGGCACCGGGTGCGCGGCACGCACGCGCTCGCGCATGGCGACGATCTCCGCGTGCAGGCCTGCGGCGTCGCGCGGGGCCGTGATGACGGCGGTGCGCACGGCATCGAAGCGGTCGCGCAGCGCATCGCTGCCGAGCACGAAGCGCGCGCGCGTCATGGCCTGGTGTTCCCAGGTCCAGGCGGTGTTGCTGCCGCGGCGCTGCTGGTAGTTGGCATAGGCCTCGAAGCTCGTGACCAGCAGGCCCGAACTGCCGTTGGGCCGCAGGGCGGTGTCGATCTCGTAGAGGTCGCCTTCGCCGGTCTTCACCGTGAGCCAGTTGATGAGCTTGCGCGCGAAGGCGGCATAGATCTCTGGTGCGCGGTCGTCGTCGTCGTCGAACACGAAGACGATGTCCAGGTCGCTGCCGTAGCCCAGTTCCTTGCCGCCGAGCTTGCCGTAGCCGATGATGCCGAACTGCGGCACGTCGCGGTGCCGGTTGCGCAGCCGGTCCCAGCACCACGCGGCGGTCACGCGCAGCACGCAGTCGGCGAGGGCCGACAGGTCGTCGGCCACCTGTTCGACGGTGATGCGCCGCTCCACGTCGCGCGCGAGGGTGCGGAAGGTTTCCGCATGCTGGGCGCGGCGCAGCAGATTGAGCAATGCCTCGTCGTCGTCCTCGCCGGTGGAGCGCAGCGAGCCGATGCGCAGTTCCATTTCGTGTTCGAAATCCGCCGGAACGAAGCGCTCGGACAGCAGCGCGTCCCCGGCCAGTTCGTCGATCACGCCGGGGTGCTGCAGCATGTAGCGGGCCGGCCACTGGGCGGCCCCCAGGAGGTGCATCAGGTGCTCATGCACCGACGGGCGCTCCAGCAGCAGCGCGAGATAGCTCTCCCGGCGCAGCAGCGGCTCCAGCCAGGCCACGAGCCGCACCGCGGCATCCTCGTTCACCCGGCCTTCGGCCAGCCAGCGCGCCGTGCGCTGCACCAGCCGCAGCAGCCGCGTGCGGGCTTCGTCGCGCAGCGCGGCCACGCGCGGATGGTCGCGCCATTCGGCCACGCGTTCGCGCACCTTCGGGGGCAGTTGCTCCAGCAGCGTGTCGAACTCGGGCACCGGAGCCGATTGCGCGCGCGGCCCGCCGCAGCCGCCTCCGCTGCACTGGCGCTTGCCGGGGCCGCCCAGCAGCGTGTCGAACTCCTGCGCCACCAGTTCGCGGTGGGCATCGAGCTGGTGCAGGAAGGCGCAGCAGCCGAGCCCCAGCGTGCTGGCGATCCAGGCGAGGTCGTCGTCGCGCGTGGGCAGCACGTGGGTCTGCTGGTCGTCCAGGTACTGGATGCGGTGCTCCACGCGGCGCAGGAAGGTATAGGCCTCGGCCAGCGCATCGGCCGTCTCCTGGGGCATGAGGCCGGCGCGTGCGAGGCGCTGCAGGGCTTCCAGCGTGGGGCGGCAGCGCAGTTCGGGGAACTGCCCGCCGCGCACCACCTGCAGCAGCTGCACGGTGAATTCGATCTCGCGGATGCCCCCGCGCGAGAGCTTGACGTCGTTGGCCCGCTCGGGATGACCCGCACTGCGCTTCGCGGCATGGTCGCGGATCTGCCGGTGCAGCGAGCGCAGCGAATCGAACACGCTGTAGTCGAGGTAACGGCGAAAGACGAACGGCAGCACCACCGCGCGCAGGCCCTGCACGGCCGGATGGCCCAGGCCGTCGCGCGGCGCCACGATGCGGCTCTTGAGCCAGGCGAAGCGTTCCCATTCGCGGCCCTGCACCTGCAGGTATTCCTCCAGGGCGGCGAGCGAGACGGCGGGCGGGCCGGAGTTGCCGTTGGGGCGCAGGGCCAGGTCCATGCGGAAGACGAAGCCGTGCTCGGTCGTTTCTCCCACCAGGGCGTGGATGGCCTTCACGGCGCGCCCGAAGTATTCCTGGTGGGAGATGCGGCCGCGGCCGCCGTCCACCCCCGCGGTCTCGCCTTCGTGCTCATAGACATAGATCACGTCGATGTCGCTGGACACGTTCAGTTCGCGCGCACCCAGCTTGCCCATGCCGACGATCCAGAGCGCCACCGGGGCGCCGTCCGGGCCCTGCGGCGGGCCATGGCGGGCATCGAGGTCCTGGCGTGCGTGGCGCAGGGCTTCGTCCAGCGCGAGTTCCGCGAGTTCGGTCGTGGCCCGGGTGACGTCGGACAGCGGCGCGCCTTCCTCGCAGTCCATCCGGATCAGCCGCTCCATGACCAGTTGCCGCAGCACGCGCAGGGCGGCGCCCGTGTCGTGCCCGCGCGCGCGCAGGGCCTGCAGGGCCTCGGCCATGGTCTGGCGGGTGGGGGCGCCTGGCGGCAGCAGCGCGGTTTCGCCGGCATAGCGGCGCTGCAGCCGCTGGTGGAATCGGGAATGGGCGGCCCCGGCGGCATGCTCCGCGGAGGCGCCGCCGGGCTCAGCGAACGGCGTGGACATATGGCAAGGAAGAGGCACTGAAACTGTACATACCGACACCCTTTGGGGCTGAACCCGCACAGCGGGCGCGGGTCATAATTCCTGCCACATCCAAGCCCACCATGATTGAGACGACACCGCACCCCTCCCGCCTGCTCCGATGCATGGCGGGCCTTGCGCGGTGGTCACTGGGACTGCTGATCGCCTTCTGGCTGCTGGTCGCCGTGGCCTGGGGGGTGCTCCACGGCTGGATTGTGCCGCGAATCGGAGAGTGGCGCCCCGCGCTGGAAGCCCAGGCCACGAAAGCCTTGGGGGTACCCGTGCGCATCGGGGCGCTGTCGGCGCGCTCCGAGGGCCTGGTGCCGGCCATCGAACTGACCGACGTGGCCCTGCTCGACCCGCAGGGCCGCGAAGCCCTGCGCCTGCCGCGGGTGGTGGCGGCGCTCTCCCCGCGCTCCGCGCTGCGCCTGGGATTCGAGCAGCTGTACATCGAGCGGCCCGAGCTGGATGTGCGTCGCGAAGCCGACGGCCAGCTGGTGGTGGGCGGCATCCGGCTGCATGGCGGGGCGGGCTCCGGCGACGGAGGCGCGGCCGCCGACTGGGTGTTCTCGCAGGGAGAGGTGGCGCTGCGCGGCGGTACGGTGCGCTGGACGGACGCGATGCGCGGAGCGCCTCCGCTGGAGCTGTCCGACGTGGACATCGTGCTGCGCAACCGGGGCTGGCGGCATGCCATGCGCCTGGACGCCACGCCACCCCCGTCCTGGGGTGACCGGTTCACGCTGATGGGCCGCTTCCGGCAGCCGCTGCTCACCACCCATGGCGGTGCGTGGAGGCAATGGAGCGGCCTGCTGTTCGCGCAGTTCGGGCGGGTGGACGTCTCCCGCCTGCGCCAGCATGCGGACATCGAGGGCATCGACGTGGTGCAGGGCCGCGGCGCCCTGCGCGCCTGGCTGGACGTGCGGCGTGGCGAGGTGGCGGGCGGCACGGCGGATGTGGCGCTGGCCGACGTGGAGGCCACGCTGGGAAAGGGGCTGGAGCCCCTGGCACTGGCTTCGGTCGCGGGCCGCGTGGGCGGGCGCTGGCTGGAAGGCGGCTTCGAGGCGTCCACCGAGGGGCTGCAGTTCCTGACCCGCGACGGCCTGCGCTGGCCTGGCGGGAATGTGTCCATCCGGCAGGCCGGCAGGGATCCCCGCGTGCCCGAGCGCGAGCAGGGCGAGCTGCGCGCCGACCGGCTCGACCTGGCGGCGCTGGCCCAGGTCGCCAGCCGCCTGCCACTGGGCGACGCGCTGCACGGGGCGCTCGACCGGTTCGGCCCGCGGGGCACCGTGGAGGAGATCCAGGCGAGCTGGCGAGGCCCTCTGGATGCCCCCCGGCAGTACCAGGCCCGGGGCCGGGTGGCAGGCCTGGCGCTGGCCGACGGCGCGGCGGTGAAAACCTCCGGCATGCCGGGCGTGCGGGGCGCCGCGGTGGATTTCGAGTTCACCCAGGCGGGCGGCAAGGCGTCCGTGGCCATCCAGGACGGCGCCTTGGTGCTGCCGGAAGTCTTCGAGGACCCTACCGTGCCGCTGGAGCGGCTGTCCGCCAGCGTGCGCTGGCAGGTGGAGGGCGAGCGCATCGCGCTGCAGGTGCCCGACCTGCAGTTCTCGAACGCCGACGCCCAGGGCGAGGCCCGCATGGCCTGGACCACCGGCGACCCGAAGCGGTCCTCAAGCCGTTCCCGCTTCCCGGGCGTGCTGGACCTGAGCGGGGAACTGCGCCGTGCCGACGGCACGCGCGTGCACCGCTACCTGCCGCTGGCCATTCCCGCCGAAACCCGGCACTACGTGCGCGATGCGGTGACGGCCGGTACGGCGTCCAGCGTGCAGTTCCGCGTCAAGGGTGACCTGCACGACATCCCGTTCAACCATCCCGGCCAGGGAGAGTTCCACATCGCAGCCAGGCTGCGGGACGTGACCTATGCCTATGTGCCGCCGGGCCTGCAGCATGCGGGCGATCCGGTCTGGCCGGCGCTCACGCAGCTGGCGGGCGAACTGGTGTTCGACCGCTCCAGCATGGCGGTGCGCGGGGCGACAGGCAGCTTCGCAGGCACGCCGCGGCTGCGCGTGGACCGGGTCGAGGCCCGCATTCCCGATCTCGCCCACAGCGTGGTGGGCGTGCAGGCCCAGGCGCAGGGGCCCCTGGCCGACATGCTGGCCTTCATGGCGGCATCACCCCTCTCGCGTCTCACCTCGCATGCCCTGGACCAGGCGACCGGTACCGGCAATGCCGGCCTGCAGTTGTCCCTGAGCCTGCCGATCAGCCATATCGACCAGTCGAAGGTGCAGGGCAGCCTGGCGTTCGCGGGCAACGATGTGCGCATCACTCCGGACGTGCCCGTCATCACCCGCACCCGGGGCGCGGTGCAGTTCAGCGACACCGGTTTCACCCTGGCGAACGTGCAGGGGCGGGCGCTGGGCGGCGACCTGCGGCTGGAGGGCGGCATGCGGTCCGCGGCATCCGGGGCGAATGCGCTGGAGTCCTCGGTGCAGGTGCGGGGCCAGGGCGTGGCCACGGCCGAGGGCCTGCGCGAGGCGGTGCAGTGGCCCGGGCTGCCCGAGCTGGCCCGCCATGCCACGGGCAGCGCCGCGTATGCGCTGGCCCTGGGCGTGCGCCGGGGCCTGCCCGAGGTGCTGGTGACGACCAATCTGCAGGGCATGGCGCTGGACCTGCCTGCCCCCCTGGGCAAGGCCGCCGATGCGGTCCGCCCGGTGCGCTACGAGTCGCAGCTCGCCCGGGAGTCTGCCGTGCCCGCCGATGCCGGCGCCGATCCCCCGGTCCGCGAGCAGATGACGGTGGACATCGGCGGCATCGGTTCCGCGAGCTACGTGCTGGACCATTCCGGCCCGGTGCCACGCGTGCTGCGCGGCGCCATCGGCATCGGCCTCGCGCCCGGCGAGTCTGCGGTCATGCCGGAGCGGGGGGTGTCGGCCAATGTGCACACCGACCTCCTGGACCTGGACGCCTGGCAGGATGTGCTGGGCCGGCAGGCTGCCGGCCCGGCGTCGGCCCCGGCCTCCGCGCCGGAGGCGGGCGCTTCCACCCCTGCCGCATCTGCGGCTGCTCCGGGCGGCAGCGCGCGCATGCCCGAAGGTGGCGCGCAGGAGTTCCTGCCCACCGTGCTGGCCGCGCGCGCCAAGACCCTGGTCCTGCAGGGGCGCACGCTGCACGATGTCGTCGCAGGCGGTTCCCGCGAGGGCTCCACCTGGCGGGCCAATCTGGATGCCCGCGAACTCAGTGGATACGTGGAGTACCGCCCGGACGGCGAGGGCGACGAGTCCGGCGGCCGCGTGTTCGCCCGTCTGTCCCGGCTTTCCGTGCCCCAGAGCGAGGCCCAGCAGGTCGAGGAGTCGCTGCTGGACAGCCGCACCGAAAGCACCACGATGCCCGCGCTGGACATCATCGTGCAGGACTTCGAGCTGCGCGGCCGCAGGCTCGGCCGCATCGAGGTGGAGGCGCAGAACCGCGGTGGCGCAGGCGCTCCGCGGGAATGGCGCTTGTCGAAGCTCAACCTCACTGTGCCGGAGGCCAGCTTCACCTCCAGCGGCAACTGGGTGCTGCTGGGCGGCGGGGCCGCAGGCGCGCGCCGCCGCACCTCCATGGATTTCCGGCTCGACATCCGAGATTCCGGCCAGTTGCTGGCCCGCTTCGGCATGGAGGGCGTGGTGCGCCGCGGCAAGGGCCGCATGGAGGGGCAGGTCGCCTGGATGGGGGCGCCCCTCGATCCCGACTACCGTTCCATGTCGGGGCAGATCAATGTGAACGTGGAGTCCGGCCAGTTCCTCAAGGCCGACCCCGGACTGGCCAAGCTGCTGGGGGTGCTGAGCCTGCAGTCGCTGCCGCGGCGCCTGACGCTCGACTTCCGCGACGTGTTCAGCGAAGGCTTCGCGTTCGACTTCGTGCGGGGCGACGTGCGCATCGAGCAGGGCGTGGCCACCACCAACAACCTGCAGATGAAGGGCGTGAACGCCGCGGTGCTCATGGAGGGCAGCGCCGACCTGGACCATGAAACCCAGAACCTCCATGTCGTGGTGGTGCCCGAGATCAACGCCATGACGGCGTCGCTCGTGGCGACTGCCATCAACCCCGTCGTGGGGCTCGGAAGCTTCCTGGCGCAGGTGTTCCTGCGGGGGCCGCTCATCCAGGCGGCGACGCAGGAGTTCCGCATCGACGGTACCTGGACCGACCCGCGCATCGTGCGCGTGCCGCGGCGCCGCACGGGGGCGGAGCCGCCCGCCACCGCATCCCCGGAAGAGGCCGCCGCCCCTGCGCCGGCTTCCACTGCTTCCCAGCGCAAGGCGCCCGCATCCCGCGGCGCAGAGGAGAAAGAGCCATGATGAACGCCGCCGCACTGCAGATGGTTTCCGGCCTCCAGGTGCAGGACAACCTCCGGCAGGCCCGCCGCCTGCTGGAGGATGCCGCTGCCCGGGGCGTCGAACTGGCGGCCCTGCCCGAGTATTTCTGCGCCATGGGCGCCCGCGATACCGACAAGCTGGCATTGCGCGAGACCTTCGGCGAAGGGGTGATCCAGGATTTCCTCGCGCAGGCCGCGCGGGAGCTGGGAATGTGGATCGTCGGCGGCACGCTGCCCCTGCGCTGCGGCAGCGAGCACCACGTGCGCAACACCACCCTCGTGTTCTCGCCCGCGGGCGAGTGCGTGGCGCGCTACGACAAGATCCACCTGTTCCGGTTCGACAACGGGCGCGAGCGCTTCGACGAGGCCGCCGTCATCGAGGCCGGCGGCACCCCCGCGCGCTTCACCATGACGGCCCGCGACGGCTCCGCATGGCGCGTGGGCCTGTCGGTGTGCTATGACCTGCGCTTTCCCGAGCTCTACCGCGCCCACGCCCGGG
This sequence comes from Paracidovorax avenae, assembly GCF_040892545.1. Lineage (NCBI taxonomy): Bacteria > Pseudomonadati > Pseudomonadota > Betaproteobacteria > Burkholderiales > Comamonadaceae > Paracidovorax > Paracidovorax avenae. Next base: position 5,415,160 of record NZ_CP156079.1, on the reverse strand, counting down.
CCGGCGCGGACGTGCTGCTGGTGCCCAGCGCCTTCACCCACACCACGGGCCAGGCCCACTGGGAGGTGCTGCTGCGCGCCCGCGCGGTGGAGAACCTCGCCTACGTGGTCGCGCCGGCACAGGGGGGCACGCACGAGAATGGCCGGCGCACCTGGGGCCACAGCATGGTGGTGGACCCGTGGGGGCAGGTGCTGGCGCAGCAGGCCGAAGGCCCTGGCGTGGTGGCTGCACCGCTCGACGGCGAGCGCCTGCGGCAGGTGCGCTCCCAGCTGCCTGCGCTGGACCATCGCGTCCTGTGAATACGCCGTGAGCACCGCCCCCACGCCCGCGACCGGCGCGGATGCCGCCACCCCGCTGCCGCCGGCGGCGGGCGCGCTGGCGCGCTGGCCCTGGCGCCGGTGGCACATCGCATGGCGGCGCTGGTCGCTCTGGACCGCGCTCGTGCTGCTCGTCGCCGGCATGCTGGTCACGCAGGTGTGGCTGGCGGGGCGCTACGAAGCCTCCGAAGTGCAGAACCGCCTCGACCGCGACGCCGCCGACGCCGTGGCCGACATCCGCACGGGCTTCACCCACAACCTGCAGAACCTCCAGGCGCTGCAGGCGGGCGGCCCCGACAGCGCCAGCTGGGAGGCGCGCGCCGCCCAGCTCCTGGGCAGCCGCCGCGAACTGGTGCGCATCGAATGGCGGGACCCCGCCCTGCGCGTGCGGGCGCATGCCGAAACGCCCTACCGGCCCGTGCAGTGGGACGCGGAAACCCGCAGCGGCACGCACTCCAATACCGCCCTGGCCTGCGGCAATGCCCGGCGCGTGGGCGGGCCCTCGTATTCGGGCAGCTACTACCAGCCGCTGGGCGAGGGCCGGGGCGCGGAAATGATGGAGTTGTGCATCCCGTTGACGAACGAGGGGGTCAACACCGGCTACCTGGTCGCCACGTACTCGCTGCAGAACGTGCTGGTGGAAATGGTGGTGCCGGGGCTCAAGCGCGGCCAGGAAGTGTCGTTCACCGAGGCCGACGGCACCCGGCTCGCCATGGTGGGCGCCAACCGGCGCGGCACGCGCATGTTCAGCACGCAGCAGCTCTTCGACCTGCCCGGCACGGCTCTCGTGCTGCGCATGGACAGCTGGCACAGCGCGCCGAGCGTGTTCCCCAACGTGCTCACGGCGCTGGTCACGGCCATGTCCATCGCGCTGATCACCGTGCTCGTGGTGCTGGTGCGCGACAACCGCCGGCGCCTGCGCGCCGAGCGCGACCTGGGCGACGCGCTCGCATTCCGCAAGGCCATGGAGGATTCGCTCGTCACCGGGCTGCGTGCCCGCGACCTCCAGGGGCGCATCACCTACGTGAACCCCGCCTTCTGCGAGATGGTCGGATTCTCCGCGCAGGAGTTGCTGGGCCAGGCCGATCGCCCGCCCTACTGGCCGCCGGAGTTCGTCGATGAATACCTGCGGCGCCAGAGGGGGCGGCTGTCCGGGCAGCATCCGCCGCCGCGCGAGGGCTACGAGTCCACCTTCATGCGCAAGGACGGCACGCGCTTTCCGGTGCTGATCTTCGAAGCGCCACTGATCAATGCGCAAGGCCTGCACACGGGCTGGATGAGCGCGTTCCTGGACGTGAGCGAGCAGCGTCGCATCGAGGAGCTCTCGCGGGCTTCCCAGGAGCGCCTGCAGGCCACCGCGCGCCTGGCCACCGTGGGCGAAATGGCATCGCTGCTGAGCCATGAGCTCAACCAGCCGCTCGCGGCCATCGCCAGCTACGCTTCCGGGTCGATCAACCTCCTGGAATCGGCGGAAGCCTCGCCGGGATCCCATGGTCCGGTGTCGTTCCTGCCGGACGTGCGCGTGGGCCTGCAACGCATCGCGCAGCAGGCCGAGCGCGCCGGACGGGTCATCAAGAGCGTGCACGACTTCGTGCGCCGCCGCGACCAGACACGCGAACCCGTCGCAGCGGAAGACCTGCTGGATGCCGTGCTGCCCCTGATCCGCCTGCAGGCGCACAAGCTGCGCGTGCAGATCCGCATCGGCGTGGAGCCGCAACTGCCCCGCGTGCTCTGCGACCGCACCATGGTCGAGCAGGTGCTGCTCAACCTCGCGCGGAACTCCATGCAGGCCATGGACGAGCCCGGCACGCCGCACCGCCTGCTGGAGCTGCGGGTGAGGCGCGCGGCCTCCAATGCGCAGAATGCGTGGCTGGAGTTCCAGGTGATCGATGCCGGCCCCGGCATTCCGGACGACGTGGGCGCCAAGCTGTTCACGCCGTTCTTCACCACCCGCGCGGAAGGCATGGGGCTGGGGCTGAGCCTGTGCCGCACCGTGGTCGAGCAGCATGGCGGCTTCCTGGGCCACGCGCCGCATGCACCGCGTGGTACGGTATTCACCTTCACCCTGCCGGCCTGTCCCCATGCTGGCGCCGAACCCGACACCGAAACCCGGAACGCCTGATGGAACCCGTCTCCAACGCCACCGTGTACATCGTGGACGACGACGCCGGCGTGCGCGAAGCGCTCGCATGGCTGTTGCGATCGCGCCGCGTCCCCAGCGAGTCCTTCGACAGTGCGGAAGCCTTCGAGGCCATGCTGGGCGACCGGCCCGTGCTGCGCCAGCCGTGCTGCCTGCTGCTGGACGTGCGCATGCCCGGCATGAGCGGGCTGGCGCTGTTCGACCGCCTGGCCGAGCGCGGGCTGACCGGCGCCCTGCCGGTGATCTTCCTCACCGGCCATGCCGATGTGCCCACGGCGGTGGCCACCGTGAAGCGCGGTGCCTTCGATTTCTGCGAGAAGCCTTTCTCGGACAACCTGCTGGTGGACCGCATCGAGCAGGCCCTGGCGCAATCCGCCCGGTACCTGGAAGAAGCGCACCAGCGCAACGACCTGAAGCACCGGCTCGCCGAACTCACGGAGCGCGAGAGCGACGTGATGCGCCTGGTGGTGGAAGGATTGCCCAACAAGCTGATAGCGGACCAGCTGGACATCAGCGTGCGCACGGTGGAAGTCCACCGTGCGCGCGTGTTCGACAAGATGCAGGTCAAATCGGCCGTGGAACTGGCGAACCTGTTGCGCTCGGCCGGCTGACCCGGCAGCAGGGAGCCAGGCCTCAGCCCTGGCGCGGGCGCTCGCCCACGTAGATCTCCACGCGGCGGTTGCGTGCCCGGCCGTCGGCCGTGTCGTTGGTGGCCACGGGTTCGCGCGCCCCCCGGCCTTCCACCTGGATGCGCGCCCCGCTCACGCCGCGGGAGGTGAGGTAGTTGCGCGTGCTGGTGGCCCGGTCGAGCGACAGCGGATTGTTGATGGAATCGTTGCCGGTGGAGTCGGTGTATCCGACGATGCGCACCTCGGCATTGGGGTTGTTGCGCAGCCCTTCGGCGAAACGGTCCAGCACCGGGGCGAAGTTGGGCTGGATGTCGGAGCGGTTGGTGGCGAACGAGATGTCGCTGGGAATGTCGAGCTTGAGCTGGTTGTCCTGCGTCTGGGTGACCACCACGCCGGTGCCCTGCGTCACCTGCTGCATTTCCTGCTTCTGGCGCTCCATGTGCTGGGACCAGATGTAGGTGCCCAGGGCGCCCACGCCGGCACCGATCAGCGCGCCGGTGCCGGCATTGCCGCCCGTCACGGCTCCCAGGACGGCACCGCCGGCGGCGCCCACGCCCGCGCCGGTGGCCGTGCGGCGCTGGGTATCGGTCATGTTGGCGCAGCCGCTGGCGAGCAGCACGACGGCGGCGGTGGCGGCGATGAGTGTGCGGGAAGTGCGCATGGAAATTCTCCTGTTGTCGTTCGGTGGGACGCCGTGGCCGGGCCCGCAATGCGGCAAAGCGCATGGGCCCGCTGGCGCCTGCAGGCATTTTTCGCGTGTCCGAACCCCTCCGTAACCCGGCGGAGGCCGCCTGCCCTTGCAGGCGCCGTCCTACTTTTCGTCGCCTGGCGGCCGGCTGTCCGGCGGAGGCAGCTCGCCCCGGCGGCGACCCGCGAACATGGTCCACCACACGATGGCGACGAGCACGGCGAGCGCCAGCAATGCTTCAAGCAAAATCAGCCCCATGAATCTCCGTCTCCTGCGCCTGGTGACAACGGCGCTGATTGTAGGAACGCTGGCCGCCTGCTCCACGCCGCCGCCCGTTCTGCCGCCGGCCACCACGCCTTCCGGTCCGCTCATCACCCTGCCTCCGGGCCCTGGCGTACCGCTGCCGCCGGAGCCGGGCGGGCCGCTTCCGCCTCCGATGGCGCAGCCCAAGAGCCGCTGGATCCCGGTGCACTGGTCCGAGTTGCCCGGGTTCTCCACCGACGCGCTCTACGAGGCCTGGAACGCCTGGCTGCGCAGCTGCGAGCGGCCGCTGCCGGCCTTCGCGCCGCTGTGCCCCGAGATCCGCCGCCTCTCCATCGCCACGCCGGAGGAACAGCGCGAATGGATGGTGTCGCGCCTGCAGCCCTACCGCATCGAGTCGCTGGACGGCAATCCGGACGGCATGCTCACCAGCTATTACGAGCCCTACCTCGACGCCAGCCGCACGCCGGGCAACGGGTTCACCGTGCCGCTGTACGGCCTGCCGGCAGGCTACGGCCAGCGCAAGCCCTGGTACACGCGCCAGCAGATCGACACCCTGCCCGAGGCCCAGGCCGCCCTGGCGGGCCGTGCCATCGCCTGGGTGCGCGACCCGGTCGAGGCGCTGGTGGTGCACATCCAGGGCTCGGGCCGCCTGCGCATCCAGGAGCCCGATGGATCCGTGCGCCTCGTGCGCGTGGCCTTCGCGGGCACCAACGACCAGCCCTACCAGAGCGTGGGCCGCTGGCTGCTCGACCAGGGGCTGGTGCGCGACGCGACCTGGCCCGGCATCCGCGCGTGGACGCTGCAGAACCCGCAGCGCGTGCCGGAGATGCTCTGGGCCAACCCGCGCTACGTGTTCTTCCGCGAGGAGCCGCTTTCGCCGCTGGACGCCGCTTTCGGCCCCCGCGGTGCGCAGGGCGTGCCGCTCACCCCGGGCCGCTCCATCGCCGTGGACCGGCAGAGCATTCCCTACGGCACCCCCGTCTGGCTCGCCTCTGCCGGCCCCACTGCGCAGCTGCAGCGCCTGGTGCTGGCGCAGGACACCGGCTCGGCCATCCTGGGCGCCGTGCGGGCCGACTACTTCGCTGGCTGGGGCCAGGAGGCAGGCGACCTGGCGGGGCGGCTCAAGCAGGGGCTGCGGCTGTGGGCGCTGTGGCCGAGGAACTGACCGCGGGCATGTGACGCCGGGACGCAACGCGGCGGGTGGCGCGGCGTCATGCCCGACCCACATCGTGTAGCCTGCCCCTTCCAAAACACCACAGGGAAGGAGAACCGATGACACCGATCCGCACAGCGTTCCTCCACATGGCCGCGCTGCTCGCCTGCAGCGCCGCCTGGGCCCAGGGCCCGTCCAGCGCCGCAGCCGCCACGGGGCCCGTGCTCCGTCCGGACACCACCGGGCGCTTCATCCCCTTCGTCGCCCCGCTGGGTGAAGCGTCCCGGCCACCGAAACTGCAGTTCGAGGTACGCACTCCGCCTGGCAGCCCGCAACCCGCCGCCCGGAGCTTCGCCGTCACGATGGACACGGGCTCCACCGGGGTGGTGATCTCCGCGGCCGATCTTCCCGGCTATTCCGACGATGAAGCGGGCCCCGCAGGCTGGGAGTTCCTGTCGAGCAGCAAGCGGCTGTGGGTGGGGCGATGGGTCGTGCGCGACCTCGTGTTCCGCGCCGCGGAGGGGGAGGTCGTGTCTCGCGTTCCCGTCCTGGCAGTCCAGAAGGAAATGATCTGTCCCTGCTGGGACGAGAAAGCCAACCAGCCGGTCTGCGAGCAGCCCACGAAGACCATGGTCCGCCCCAAGGGGATCGTGTACATGGGCGTGGGGTTCGGGCGCGAGCACGATGGCCAGCCGCAGGGCACGCCGGACAAGAACCCATTGCTCAACCTCGTCGCCATCGACGGCCGGCCCGTGCGCGAAGGCGAAGTGCATGCCGGCTACATCGTGACGAAGTCCGGCGTGCATGCCGGACTCACGCCGGCCAATGCCGCGGGCTTCGGGGCCACCAGGCTGCAGCCGGGAAGCCTGCTGGTCAACGGGCAGCCGGCATCCAGCGACCCGCGCGACTGGCAGCAGGCGTCCATGGCCGTGTCCGTGGCCGGCCGGGCGCCCGAGGCGGGATCGGTGCTCGTGGACACCGGCATCGCGCAGATGTACCTCACGGTGTCCGACCCGGCGTCGCTGCCGACGCAGCAGATCCCGAACCCCAGCCGTCCGGGCCACACCAGCAACGGCCTGAAGGAGGGCACGCCGGTGCAGGTGCTGTTCCCGGATGCGCAGGCGCCGGTGGCCCGGTATGCGTTCAACGCGGGAGGGGCCGGCGCGCCCCGTGCCGTGCTCGTGAACCGGCCGCCCTCCGGCGCTGCGGGCTCCGCCTGCGCGGCCGGCAGCACCGTGGCCCGGGGCGCTCCTGCATCGTTCGGGCGTCCCGCCTTCGTGAACACCGGCATGAACCTGCTGCAGCAGTACGACGTGCTGTTCGATGCCGAAGGGGGTTGGTTCGGACTGCGGCCGCTTCAGCGCTCCAGCTCGACCAGATAGCGCGTCACCACCGGAGGCGCATCGGCCACGTGGAATGCCAGCTTGCGGTCGCGCAGCGCCACATCCGAGGCGGTGACGCGGTCGAAGCGCCGCAGGTGTTCCGTCCAGGACTCGTCCACGATGCGCTCCACATACCGGGCGGGATCGGCGATGTCGTGCTGCAGCTGCCAGTCGAGCGCGCCCTGGCGCAGGCGGCTGCGGCGGCTCTCCTGCATGGTGTCGCGGAATTCCGCGGCCCGGGCCGGGTCGATCACGTATTCGATGGTCACCACCACGTGGCCCTGCTCGGGTGTCGTGGGGGCGGTGGGCACCTTGAAGGCGCGCGAGGGGCTGAGGTCCTCCTCCATCGAGCGGTCCGCCACGGTGCGCTGCACCAGGGCCATGGCCGCGGTGCCGGTGAGCGCGGCGACCGCCAGGCTCACATGCACGCTGGTGACGGACGCCACCTGCCCCCAGAAGGCCGCGCCGGCCGCCGTGGCGCCCATGATCGCCATCTGGTAGATCGACATGCCTCGCGCGCGCACCCAGTTCGGCAGCGCCAGCTGCGCCGACACGCTCAGCGAATTCGCCGTGGTGATCCAGGCCATGCCGCCCACGATCATCGCCGGCACGGCCACGTAGACGTTCGGCGCGATCGCGACCACCGACGTGGCGAGCGCCTGCAGCAGCGCTCCGCGGCCCACGAGCGTGTCGCGCGGCATGGCCTGGCGCAACCGCGGAAGGAACATCGCCGCCATGATGGCCCCGGCGCCCATCGAGGCCAGCAGCAGCGTGAAGGTGCCCGCGCCGCCACCCTCCAGGTCGCGCGCCACCAGCGGCAGCAGCGCGAGCAGGGCCGTGGCGTGCAGGAAGAAGATCGAGATGCGCCAGAGCACGGCGCGCATGCGCGGCGACTCCCGCACGAACTGCACGCCCACGCGCATTGCACTGCCGAGCCGCTCGCGGCCCAGCGGATTGGGCACATGCGTGCGCTTCCAGCGCATGATCGTGAACCCCGCGATCACCGACAGCACGGCATTGAGCACGAATACCCAGGCGCTGCCCGCGCTCGCGATGATCGCGCCGGCCAGCAGCGGGCCGACGATGCGCGAGGCGTTCATCGCCACGCCGTTGAGCGCGAGTGCCGCGGGCAGCTGCGCGCGGCTGACCAGTTCCGGCACGATGGCCGCGAACACCGGCCACCGCATGGCCAGGCCGATGCCGTTTGCGAAGGTCAGGCCCAGCAGCAGCGGCGCCGTCATGCCGCCCGCGAGGATCGCCAGGCACAGCACCAGCGCCACCGCGGCCACCCAGAACTGCGTGGCGATGAAATAGCGCCGCCGGTCCAGGATGTCCGCCAGCGCGCCGCTGGGCAGCCCCAGCAGGAAGACGGGCAGCGTGGAGGCCGTCTGCACCAGCGCCACCAGCACGGGCGAGGTGGTGAGCGTGGTCATCAGCCACGCGGCCGCGACGTCGTTCATCCACATGCAGGTATTCGCCGCGAGCCAGGTGAGCCACAGCATGCGGAACACCGGCACCCCGAGCGGGGCGAGGGCAGAGAGCTCGGCACGCCGCGCGGCATCCTGGCCGAGCTGCGCGGCGGCTGCAGCCTCGGCGGTGGCGGCTGTGCGGGCGGCAGGCGTGGCGGCCGGGTCTTCGATCAGGCGGCCGGGTGGAGGGGGCGCGGAGAAGGAACTGTCGTGGGGCGTCTGGGGCGGCATGTCCTTCCGATTCTGCGGGAGATAACGCCAATGCGCCATGGGCGGCGCATTCTTCCCGCCTGCGCTCCTGGACATGCGCGGGATGGAAGGCATAGAAAGCAAGCAGATCGGCGCTTTGACCACAGGCTGGCCTGGCAATGCCGGACCAGCGAGCCCGTCACGGCAATACGAGTTCCTCGGGGTCTTCTGCGATCCCCAACCGGGATGGCAGATCCGGTCCCAGCCTCGACAGCGCCGCTCCTGCGCACGCATGGTGCGCCACCATGGCGCCGTCCTTCCATACCATCACTCCGTCTTTTTCGCCCCAGCGGCCGAAGGCACTGAAGACCACATAGGAGTAGGCGCCTCGATGGGCGCGCAGATAGTTGCCTCCGCCTGCCGGATACCAGAGCCGCCTGGCTTTGAACCGCTCTCGCCACTCGCCGCTGTCCACCTTTTCGGGAACGTTGATTTCCACGTTCCCGGGCTTGCCGAAGCGGTACTGCAAATAACCCTCCGGGCCGCCCGGCTGTTGGGAGGCACAGACGGCAACCGCTCGCTGATGCTTGATGGTGCATGCGAAAACAGGTTCTTCTCCCGAACGACAGAGAGAAGTTCCGAGGTTTTGCGCTGCGATAGCGTGGCCGGTAGCGCTGGCGGTTACGCAGGCCGCACTGCATGCTGTCCAGAGGACTTTCCAGAAAGGTTGCATAGCTTGCGGCAATTATTCGAATCACCGTCATCGCCGCAAATGTGCCAGCGGCAACGCCCCTCCCGCTTTCACCTCCCCCAGCGAAAAGCTCGTATGCATGTCCTTCACGTTGGGCAGGTTCAGCAGCACGCCGCGTGCGAACTGCGAAAAGCTCTCCAGGTCGCGTGCCACCACCTGCAGCTCGAAGGTGCCGGTGCCGCTGATGTAGTGGCAGGCCACCACTTCGGGAATCTTGGCGATGGCCTCTTCCATCTCGCGTGTGAGGCCGCCGGTGCTGCGGTCGGCGTCCAGCCGCACGAAGGCCAGCACGCCCAGGCCTATCCGGTGCCGGTCGATCTCCGCGTGGTAGCCCTTGATGAACCCCGCCTCTTCCAGGGCCCGCACGCGCCGCCAGCACGGGGCGGCCGAAAGGCCCACGCGCTGCGCCAGTTCGGCGTTCGTCAGCCGCGCATCGGCCTGCAGTTCCGCGAGGATGGCGATGTCGAATTTGTCGAGTTCTTCCATTCCCTTATTGTTTTCAGAAAGGATCTTTCTGAAACGAGGGTAAACACGGCACGAAAACGAAAGGACATATCCAGCGGTCCTGCCTACACTGGCATGCAAAGCCCGCCCCACCGGGCGCGCCGCCCTGCCCGCGCCCACGAGGCCGCGGCATCCCCGACGATGATGGAGAGACATTCATGAACGCACCGCTGCCCGAGCACATCCGCCGCGCGCTGGAAACGGTCACGCTCGACGACAAATACACGCTGCCGGAGGGCCGGGCCTTCATGAGCGGCGTCCAGGCCCTCGTGCGCCTGCCCATGCTGCAGCGCCAGCGTGACGCCATGGCCGGGCTCAACACCGCCGGCTTCATCAGCGGCTACCGGGGCTCTCCCCTGGGCGGCTACGACCAGGCGCTCTGGGCGGCCCGGAAGCACCTGGCGCAGAACCACATCGTCTTCCAGCCCGGCGTGAACGAAGAGCTCGGCGCCACCGCCGTCTGGGGTACGCAGCAACTGGACCTCTATCCCGACAAGAAGAAGTACGACGGCGTCTTCGGCATCTGGTACGGCAAGGGCCCGGGGGTGGACCGTTGCTCCGACGTGTTCAAGCACGCCAACATGGCCGGCACGGCGAAGCACGGCGGCGTGATCGCCATCGCGGGCGACGACCACATCAGCAAGAGCAGCACCGCGCCGCACCAGAGCGACCATATCTTCAAGGCCTGCGGGCTGCCGGTGTTCTTCCCCAGCAGCGTGCAGGAGATCCTGGACATGGGCCTGCATGCCTTCGCCATGAGCCGCTTCTCGGGCGTGTGGTCGGGCATGAAGACCATCCAGGAAGTGGTCGAGTCGTCCAGCAGCATCTCGGTCGATCCGGACCGCGTGAACATCGTGCTGCCCGAGGATTTCGCGATGCCCCCCGGCGGCCTGCACATCCGCTGGCCCGATGCCCCGCTGGAGCAGGAAGCGCGCCTCATGGACTACAAGTGGTATGCGGCCCTGGCGTACATCCGCGCCAACCGGCTCAACTACAACGTCATCGAAGGACCGCAGGACCGCTTCGGCATCATCGCCAGCGGCAAGGCCTACAACGACACCCGCCAGGCCCTGATCGACCTGGGCCTTCATGATGACACCTGCCGGCAACTCGGCATCCGCGTGCACAAGGTCAACGTGGTCTGGCCGCTGGAGGCGACCATCACGCGCGATTTCGCCCAGGGCCTGCAGGAGATCCTGGTGGTGGAGGAGAAGCGCCAGGTCATCGAATACCAGCTCAAGGAAGAGCTCTACAACTGGCGCGCCGACGTGCGTCCCAATGTGCTGGGCAAGTTCGACGAGGTGGAGGGAGACAACTCCGGCGGCGAATGGAGCATGGCCAACCCGAGCCAGAACTGGCTGCTGCGCCCCAAGGCCGACCTGACACCCGCCATCATCGCGCGCGCCATCGCCAGGCGGCTGAAGAAGCTCGGCGTGCCTGACGACGTGGTGGCGCGCATGGACGCGCGCCTCACGGTGATCGATGCGCGCGAGCGCTCGCTCGCCGAGACCACGGCCGACACGGGCGACCGCACGCCGTGGTTCTGCAGCGGCTGCCCGCACAACACCAGCACCCGCGTGCCCGAGGGCTCGCGCGCCGTGGCCGGCATCGGCTGCCACTACATGGTGAACTGGATGCCGGGCCGCAATACCTCCACCTTCACCCAGATGGGCGGCGAGGGCGTGACCTGGGTGGGGCAGCAGCCGTTCTCGCTGGACAAGCACGTCTTCGCCAACCTGGGCGACGGCACGTACTTCCACAGCGGCCTGCTCGCGATCCGGCAGAGCATCGCGGCCGGCACCAACATCACCTACAAGGTGCTCTACAACGACGCCGTGGCCATGACCGGCGGCCAGCAGGTGGGCGAGCGGCCCGAGGGCCACTCGGTGCTGCAGATCATGAACAGCCTGAAGGCCGAGGGCGTGGCCAAACTGGTCATCGTGACGGACGAGCCCGCCAAGTACGAGGGCGTGCCACTCGCCGAGGGCGTGACGGTGCACCACCGCGACGAGCTGGACCGCATCCAGCGCGAGTTCCGCGAAGTCCCTGGCTGCACGGCCATCATCTACGACCAGACCTGCGCCACGGAGAAGCGCCGCCGCAGGAAGCGCGGCACGCTCGCCACGCCTGACAAGACCGTGGTCATCAACGAACTGGTCTGCGAGGGCTGCGGGGATTGCTCCGTGCAATCCAACTGCCTCTCGGTCGAGCCGCTGGAAACCGAGTTCGGCCGCAAGCGCCGCATCAACCAGAGCACCTGCAACAAGGACTATTCCTGCCTGAAGGGCTTCTGCCCGAGCTTCGTGACCGTCGAGGGCGGCACGCTCAGGAAGCCGAAGAAGGAGAAGAAGGGCGACCTGTCGGCGCTGCCGCCGCTGCCCGAGCCGGTGCTGCCCGCGGCCGAATCCGCCTGGGGCATCGTGGTCGCCGGCGTGGGCGGCACGGGCGTGATCACCATCGGCTCGCTGCTGGGCATGGCCGCCCACCTGGAAGGCAAGGGCGTCATCACCCAGGACGCCGCCGGCCTGGCCCAGAAGGGCGGTGCCACGTGGAGCCACGTGCAGATCGCCAACCGCCCCGAGGCCATCTACACGACCAAGGTCGATACCGCCAAGGCCGACCTCATCATCGGCTGCGACTCCATCGTCGCCTCGCTCAAGACCACCATGGCCGCCATGCAGCCGGGCCGCACCTTCGTGGCGCTGAACAACCATGGCTCGCCGACGGCGTCCTTCGTGAACAACCCCGACTGGCAGTTCCCGGGCCAGCATTGCGACACGGCCATCGCCTCGGCCGTGGGCGAGGAACTGCTGGGCAGTTTCGATGCCGAAGAGGTGGCGGTGCAGTTGCTGGGCGACAGCATCTACACCAACCCCCTGATGCTGGGCTACGCGTGGCAGAAGGGCCGCGTGCCGCTGTCCCGCGCCGCGCTGATGCGCGCCATGGAACTCAACGGCGTGCAGGTCGACAACAACAAGGCTGCCTTCGAATGGGGCCGCCGCTGCGCGCACGACCTGGCCGCGGTACGCGGGCTGTTCCAGACGGCGCAGGTCATCCATTTCGCGAAGAAGCCCGCGCTCGCCGAGATCATCGCGCGCCGCGAGGAATTCCTCACGGGCTACCAGAACGCGGCCTACGCGGCCACCTACCGGGCCTTCGTGCAGAAAGTGCAGGAAGCCGAGGCTCGCTTCGGATCCACCACCCGCCTCACCGAGGCCGTGGCGCGCTACCTCTTCAAGCTCATGGCCTACAAGGATGAATACGAGGTGGCCCGCCTGCACACCGACGGTGCCTTCACCGGGAAGATCGCCGGCATGTTCGAGGGCGACTACCGCGTGGTGCACCACCTGGCGCCGCCGCTCACGGCGAAGAAGAACGAGCGCGGCGAACTGGTGAAGAAGGCCTATGGTCCGTGGATGCACAAGGCCTTCGGCGTGCTGGCGAAGATGAAGGGCCTGCGCGGCACGGCGCTCGACCCCTTCGGCCGCACCAGGGAGCGCCGCACCGAGCGCGCGCTGATCCAGGAATACCGCGCCTGCATCGAAGAACTGCTGGCCGGGCTCACGGCGGAGAACCTGCCGCTGGCCTTGGAGATCGCACGCATTCCCGAACAGATCCGCGGCTACGGCCACGTGAAGGAGCGGCACCTGGAGACGGCCCGCGCGCAATGGGAAGGCCTGATGGCGCGCTGGCGCCAGGGGCCTGCCGAGGCGGCGCTGCGGCAGAGCGCCTGAGGGCGAGGCGCGGATTCAGAAATCCCACTCGAAGCGATCGGCATCGCCGATCAGCATCACCTTGCTCCGGGTCGCTTTGCAGATCCATCGCTGGCGCGTCGCGTCTATCCCCTGAGCGGGTTCGAACAATGCGTCCTGGACCAATGCAACGGCGCAGGCTTCATGGGGGGCGCGCACCGACTCGTACTTGATCCATAGCACGCCCCTGTGCCGGGCCTCTGCGGCCAAGGCCTGGGTGGCGGTGTAGTCGCTGCCATGGGTCCATCGCTCCCTGCGGCGGTTCCAGGGCTCCTGCATCAGATCGATCGAAAGTCCCCGCATCTGCGCCTGAAACAGCGTATGTTCCGTCAGCAGGTCTTCGTTCAGCAAGCCCGTGCTGTCCAGAAGAAACCGGTGGCGCCAGTAGGCGATCTCGGCGCAGACGGCCACCTGATTCTTCGCGCCATACCACTGCCCGTGCTCATGGGCCGGGCGAAACCGGTGAGGATGCGGTGGCGTGTACCGGAAGGGCGTGAACAGCAGGTAATGCCGTTCTTTCGCGATGGGGGGCTTGCTGGCCTCCAACATCTGCTCCAGCAAGTCCTGCTCGTCCAGGGAGTCGACCAGCCTGACCGTCGCTGCTGCGTATTGCGACTCCACCCCGCGCCATACCAGAAGCTGGCGCAACCGCAGGCTTTCGTCGAACCACCGCGGATCCCATGCGCTCATGTGGGCGCACGCATGGCATCGAGATACGACAGGGTCGCCACCAGGCCGTCCACACGCTGGACCATCTGCAACGGCACACCGCCCAGGGCCTTGTTGAATCCCGTCATCCATGCCTGCCGCTTGCCGTCGTCCGTGCCGACCAGGGCATCCAGGGAGCGGTAGACGCGCACGAGCAGTAACGCCAGTTCGCCTTCCTTGCTCGCCGGATCGATGGGCTTTTCCGCTTTGAGAATCCGCGACACCGTGGGCTCGCTCAGGCCCAGCGCCTTGGCCAGCATGACGCCGTTCATCCCGAGGAGCCGGCTCGCACGGGCCGTGGCCTTGGCAAGCACCTGGCCGGGGTCAGCTAGGGCAATGGCTTGTTCCATGGCATGCTCCTTGGGATTTCTATGGAAATATTATGCGCGAGAACCAAAATATTTAATATCGCGATCCATGGGGAGCGACCCGGGCATAACCCAACGGCCCACGGGTTATGCCACCGGGCCGCAGAAAGGCGCCGCATACAATCCCCTGTTGCCCTGCGGCAGGCGCCCATGCGCCGCTGCGTGCACGATCGGCCCGGCGACCGGGCCGGACGACCATCCTTTCAACGGAGCCTGTAGCCGTGTTTATCTCTTCCGCTTTCGCCCAGACCGCCCCGGCCGCCGCGCCCGCCGGCGGCATGATGTCCTCGCTCACGAGCATGCTGCCGCTGGTGCTGATGTTCGTGGTGCTGTACTTCATCATGATCCGGCCCCAGATGAAGCGCCAGAAGGAGCACCGCGCCATGATCGACGCGATCGCCAAGGGCGACGAGGTGGCGACGGCCGGCGGCATCCTGGGCCGGGTCACGCGCCTGTCCGAAGGGTTCCTGCACATCGAGATCGCCTCGGGCGTGGAAGTGCAGATCCAGCGCAGCGCCGTGGCGCAGGTCCTGCCCAAAGGCACGGTGAAGTGAGGCGCAACCCCCTGAGCGGCGGAGCGGCCCTTGCGCGGCGTCTGCTGTCCTGCGCCGCGCCAATTTCAGGCGCCGCCGATGGTGCGCACGCCGTGGTTAACTGAGATAAGAGCGCGATCATGAATCGTTATCCGGTCTGGAAGTACGCGATCCTCGTGGTCGTGCTGCTCGTGGGGATCCTCTATTCCCTGCCCAATGTGTTCGGCGAGGCGCCCGCGGTGCAGGTGTCCTCGGCCAAGGCGTCCGTCAAGGTCGATGCCTCGCTGCAGCGGCGCGTCGAGGAGGCGCTGCAGGGCGCCGGCATCACTCCCGACGCGGTGAGCTTCGACGGCAATTCGGTGCGCGCACGCTTCGACACGCCCGACACCCAGCTCAAGGCCAAGGACGTGATCCAGAAGGCCCTGGTGCCCGACGCGGCCGATCCGCAGTACATCGTCGCGCTGAACCTCGTCTCCCGTTCGCCCGCATGGCTCACGGCGCTGCACGCGCAGCCCGTCTATCTGGGGCTGGACCTGCGCGGCGGCGTGCACTTCATGCTGCAGGTGGACATGCAGGCGGCGCTCACCAAGAAGGCCGAGTCCTTCGCGGGCGACCTGCGCACCTTCATGCGCGACCGCAACATCCGCCACGGCGGCATCAGCCGCGACGGCCAGACCATCGAGGTGCGCCTGCGCGACGAGGCGGCCGCCACGGCCACGCGCAACCTCATCTCCGACCAGTTCCCCGACCTCGTGGCCACCTCCAGCCCCGACGGCGAGGGCGTGGTCGTGCGCGCGACCATCAAGCCCGAAGCCCTGCGCAAGGTGCAGGACCAGGCGCTCAAGCAGAACATGACCACGCTGCACAACCGGATCAACGAGCTCGGCGTGGCCGAGCCGGTGATCCAGCAGCAGGGCACGGACCGCATCGTCGTGCAGCTGCCCGGCGTGCAGGACACCGCCAAGGCCAAGGACATCCTGGGCCGCACCGCCACGCTCGAGGTGCGCATGGTGGACGAAAGCACCGAGGCGCGCGGCGCCGAGCGGGGCTCCGGCCCGGTGCCGTTCGGCAGCGAGCGCTACCCCGACCGCAACGGCCAGTTCGTCATCGTCAAGAAGCAGGTCATCCTGACGGGCGAGAACCTGACCGACGCGCAGCCCGGCTTCGACGGCCAGACCCAGGAGCCGACCGTCAACCTGACGCTCGACGCCAAGGGTGCGCGCATCTTCAAGGACATCACGCGCGAGAACATCGGCAAGCGCATGGCCATCGTGCTCTTCGAGAAGGGCAAGGGCGAGGTCGTGACGGCCCCGGTGATCCGCTCCGAGATCGGCGGCGGCCGCGTGCAGATCTCCGGCCGCATGACCACGGCCGAGGCCAACGACACCTCTCTGCTGCTGCGCGCCGGCTCGCTGGCCGCGCCGATGGAGATCATCGAGGAATTCACCATCGGCCCGAGCCTCGGCGCCGACAACATCAGCCGCGGCATCCACAGCGTGGTCTGGGGCATGGTGGCCATCGCCGTGTTCATGTGCGTGTACTACGCGCTGTTCGGCGTGTTCTCCACCATCGCGCTGTCGGTCAACGTGCTCATGCTGATCGCCGTGCTGTCCATGCTGCAGGCCACGCTGACACTGCCCGGCATCGCCGCCATGGCGCTCGCGCTGGGCGTCGCCATCGACTCGAACGTGCTGATCAACGAGCGCATCCGCGAGGAACTGCGCGCGGGCGTCGCGCCCCAGGCGGCCATCCATGCGGGCTACGAGCGCGCCTGGGCGACCATCCTCGACTCCAACGTGACCACGCTCATCGCCGGCCTGGCGCTGCTCGCCTTCGGCTCGGGCCCGGTGCGCGGCTTCGCCGTGGTGCACTGCCTGGGCATCCTGACCAGCATGTTCTCGGCCGTGTTCTTCTCGCGCGGCCTGGTGAATCTCTGGTACGGCCGCAAGAAGAAGCTCAAGAGCGTGTCCATCGGCCAGGTGTGGAAGCCCGGTACCGACACCCCGGCGGTGCCCTCCACGCCCGCCAAGACGAACTGACCGAAGGAAGACGCCATGGAATTCTTCCGCATCAAAAAAGACATCCCCTTCATGAAGCACGCGTTGGTCTTCAACGCGATTTCCTTCATCACCTTCGCGCTGGCCGTCTTCTTCCTCGTCACGCGCGGGCTGCACCTGTCGGTGGAGTTCACGGGCGGTACCGTGATGGAGGTGGCCTACACGCAGGCGGCGGACACAGGCAAGGTACGGGAAGCCGTCTCGCGGCTGGGCTATTCCGACGTGATCGTGCAGAACTTCGGCACCTCGCGCGACGTGATGATCCGCCTGCCCGTGCAGAAGGGCGCGACCTCCGCGCAACAGAGCGAGCAGGTGATGGGGGCCCTCAAGGAGCAGGACCCGGGCGTCACGCTGCGCCGCACGGAATTCGTCGGTCCGCAGGTGGGCGAGGAACTCGTGCACGGCGGGCTCATGGCGCTCGCCATGGTGGTCGTCGGCATCGTGGTGTACCTCGCGTTCCGCTTCGAATGGAAGTTCGGCGTCGCGGCCATCATCGCCAACCTGCACGACGTGGTCATCATCCTGGGCTTCTTCGCCTTCTTCCAGTGGGAATTCTCGCTGGCCGTGCTGGCCGGCGTGCTCGCGGTGCTGGGCTACTCGGTGAATGAATCCGTGGTGATCTTCGACCGGATCCGCGAGGCCTTCCGCAAGTACCGCAAGATGACCACGCACGAGGTCATCGACCACGCCATCACCAGCACGATGAGCCGCACGATCATCACCCATGCCTCCACGGAGGCGATGGTGCTGTCGATGTTCTTCTTCGGCGGCCCGAGCCTGCACTACTTCGCGCTCGCGCTCACCATCGGCATCCTGTTCGGCATCTACTCCTCGGTGTTCGTCGCCGCTGCCATCGCCATGTGGCTGGGCATCAAGCGCGAAGACCTGGTGAAGGCGCCGGCCCGCAAGGAAGGCGACCCGAACGACCCCAACGCCGGGGCGGCGGTCTGAGCTTCCACGCGGCTTTTCGACCCTCGACGGACTGCCGGAAGCGGCCCGTTTAGCATTTGCGCCAATGAAATTCCGCGGGGCGGATCGCTCGTTGGATCTCTGCGGATTCCCGCATGCCGGCAGGCGTATGGCGCGCTCATAATCCGCGGCGTATGGAGACTTCGTCCACCTTCCCGTCGAATGCGAGGCGCCTGGCCCGCCTGGGGCGCCAGCGTTTCATCGAGGGGCTGAGCGCGGGGCTCCCCGCCCTGGACACCGAGCTCCAGGAGTTCACCACCCACCTCATGGGGCTGACGGCAACGCAGCGCGTGATGCAGGAGCGCCGCGACCTGTGGATGCGCTACCAGCAGTTCCATGGCGCATGGATCGCCGGCGCTGCGCGAGCGCTGCGCGATGCGCTCGCCACCCTTCCCAGCACGCGCAGCGCCGCGCTGTCCGGGGGCTTTTCGCTCGCAGGCCTCGAGCTGGTGAGCGACGACGTGGTGGAAAACAAGATCCTCGCGTCCCGCATCGGCCTGTCCGTGGCGGAGCGTGCCGGCCCCGCCTTCGACGCGGTGCGCAGGCATCTGCAACATCTCGAAGGCGAGGAGCCCGGCGAGCGGGATCTTTTGCGCCCCGAAGTCCTGGCCCTGCATCTCGTGGACCCCTGGGTGGCCTGCGGCCTGCTGCGCGCGGACCTGCAGGCCCTGCTCGAGCCGCTGCAGCGCGCCCTGGGTGCCCTGGTGCTCGCGCAATACGAGGCCCTGGTCCGCTTCTTCGAGGAGCAGGGCGTGCGGCCGGACGACGACCTGCGCTCGCGCGTGCGCCGCACGGGAGGCACGACGGTGCAGGGGGGACTGGGACCGATCCCGGCCTCCGGAATGGGCGCCATGCCGCAGGGCGCCGATCCATCCGCCCCTGGCGGGCTGCGCGCTCCTTCCCGGCCCATGGGGGCCATGCCGGGCGGGGCCTCGGGTTTTGCCGGCACGCAGGCCGCCGCCTACGGCTCGCCCCTGGTCCGGGCCCGCCAGCGCGCGCAGGGCGTGATGGGGCAATTGCGCCGCATTCTCGTGCAGCCGGCGATCGCGGCGTTCAGTCCCTCCGGTGCCGGGCGCATGGCGGGCGCCGCGGGCGAGGCGCCCGCCCAGGCGGCACCGGCCTCGGCCGCCCTGCAGCAGGCACTCGCGGAACAGCGGCTGATGGCCGACAGCTTCTACCAAAGCGAGATCGCCACCCTGGTCCTGGACTACCACAGCCCTGCCGCGGTGGTGCAGGTGGCAGGTGCTGCGCGCGAGCGCAGCGCGGAACTCAAGGCCAAGGCGGAAACGCCAGGCGAGAAGGCCATCATCGAGGTGGTCGCGCTGATGTTCCAGAGCATCCTGAGCGAAGACCGCATCCCGCCCGCGGTGCGCGTGTGGTTCGCGCGGCTGCAGGTTCCCGTGCTGCGGGTGGCCCTGGCCGAGCCTGAATTCTTCAGCGACATGGCGCACCCCGCCCGCCAGCTCATCGACCGCATGGGCGGCGTGGTCCTGGGTTTCGACACCGCGGCGATCCAGGGCAGCGCCCTGGAGGCCGAGATCCGGCGCGTGGTGCAGGTGATCGAGCAGTATCCGGAAACGGGGCAGCGGGTGTTCCAGCTGGTGCTCGCGGAGTTCGAGGCCTTCATTTCCAGGTTCCTCACGGCGCCCCAGGCCACCTCGCGCATCGTGAGCGTGGCGCAGCAGGTGGAGCAGAAGGAGACGATGGCGATCCAGTACACCATCGAACTGCGCAACCTGCTCAAGGACATGCCGGTGCGCGACGAGATCCGCAGCTTCCTGTTCAAGACCTGGGCCGAAGTGCTGGCGCTGTCGGCCGTGCGCAGCGGCGCGCAGCATGCGGACACGGCCGCGTTCAAGCGGGCGGCCACCGACCTCGTGTGGGCGGCCAGCGCCAAGCCCCAGCGTGCGGAGCGTGCCCAGGTCATCCAGAGCCTGCCGGGCCTGCTGCAGCGGCTGCGGCAGGGCCTGGAGCTGCTGGGCGTGACCGGCGCGCCGCAGGACGTGCACATCAAGATCCTCACCGATACGCTCGCCGACGCCTTCCTCTCCAAGACGGCTTCCATCCCGCAGGCGCACATCGATGCGATGGCCCGGCGCCTGGACCACCTCGAAGACTACATGAGCGATGCCACGCTGGGCGACATGCCGCTCGATGCCGACTACCTGGAAATGATGCTGGGCATCGATGCCTCGTCCATCCACGTGGCGGCGGACAACGGCACGCCCGTGGACGAGGCCATGGTGGCCTGGGCGCGCGAACTGCAGCTGGGGGCGTGGTTCACGCTGGACCACAACGGGGCCTCGGCGCAGGTGCAGTACGCATGGCACAGCGAGCGCCGGCAGCTGCATCTTTTCGCGGCGCCGGACGGCAGCAGCTACCTGCTGCAGTTGCGGCGGATGGCCGCCTACCTGCAGGCAGGCCTGCTGGTGCCGCAGGAAGAGGAAGCCCTCACGATGCGCGCGACGCGCGACGCGCTCGCCAAGATCGACGCGAACCCGGAGCGGCTGCTGGGGTAGCGCCCTTTTTGCCTGCCACCGGCGAGCCGGGCGGGCCGCCATGGTGGCTTCTTCATTCCGGCAGGTCGTCGTCGGCCTCCATGCGGCCGCCGACCACGCGCCGCACCACATCGCCCGGGAAGCCGCGTGCCGCGAGGAAGCGTATCTGGCGTGCCCGTTCCTGGGGCGTTTCCGGGGGCGTGCCGAAACGCTGGCGCCAGACGGCGAGGGCGCGCGCCGCTTCGCTGCCGCGCAGGCGCTCGGCGGTTTCACGCACGAGCGCGTCGTCCAGGCCCTTGGCGCGCAGCTCCTGCACCACGCGCTGCGTGCCCAGCCGCGCAGCGCGGCGGTGCACCACGGATTCGGCCACGCGGCCGGCATTGATGAAATCCTTGGCCTGGAGTTCGTCCAGCACCGCGCGCAGGTCGTCGCCTTCCTGCACATGGCGGGCGAGCTTGGCCTCGAGCTCGGGGCGTGAATGCTCGCGCTGCGCCAGCAGGCGCAGCGCGCGGCCCTTGAGGGAGAGAGGGGAAGAAAGCCCCATGGGAGTCGCAGCCGCGCCGGCCCGCCGCGAAAAGCGGCAGGCCGGCGCTTCGGGTGCCCAGTGGATCAGGCCTCGTCGCCGGCAGCGGCGCCAGCTGCCACGGGAGGCAGCTGCGAGACGCCCAGGCCGTCGCGCACCTTGTTCTCGATCTCGCGGGCCAGGTCGGAGTTCTCGCGCAGGAACTCGCGTGCGTTGTCGCGGCCCTGGCCGATCTTCTCGCCGTTGTAGGCGTACCAGGCGCCGCTCTTCTCGATGATGCGGGCGTTCACGCCCATGTCGATGATCTCGCCCTCGCGGCTGATGCCTTCGCCGAAGAGGATGTCGAACTCGGCCGTCTTGAAGGGCGGGCTCACCTTGTTCTTCACCACCTTCACCTTGGTCTCGTTGCCGATGGCCTCGTCGCCCTTCTTGATGGTGCCGGTGCGGCGGATGTCCAGGCGCACGGAGGCGTAGAACTTCAGCGCGTTGCCGCCCGTGGTGGTCTCGGGGCTGCCGAACATCACGCCGATCTTCATGCGGATCTGGTTGATGAAGATGACCATGCAGTTCGTCTTCTTGATCGTGGCGGTGAGCTTGCGCAGCGCCTGGCTCATCAGGCGGGCCTGCAGGCCGGGCAGTGCATCGCCCATCTCGCCTTCGATTTCGGCCTTGGGAGTCAGTGCGGCGACCGAGTCCACCACGATCAGGTCCACGGCGCCGGAGCGCACGAGGCTGTCCACGATTTCCAGGGCCTGCTCGCCGGTGTCGGGCTGGCTGATGAGCAGGTCGGGCACGTGCACGCCGAGCTTCTGGGCGTACTGGATGTCGAGCGCATGCTCGGCATCGACGAAGGCACAGGTGCCGTTCTGCTTCTGCATCTCGGCGATGACCTGCAGCGTGAGCGTGGTCTTGCCGGAGGATTCGGGACCGTAGATCTCGATCACGCGGCCGCGGGGCAGGCCGCCCACGCCCAGGGCGACGTCCAGGCCCAGCGAGCCGGTGGAGACTACCTGGATGTCTTCGATGGCTTCGCCTTCACCCAGGCGCATGATGGTGCCCTTGCCGAACTGCTTTTCGATCTGGGCGAGGGCTGCCTGCAGGGCCTTGGCCTTTTCGCTGTTGGCGGCGTTGTTCTTGACGGGTGCGTCCATGGAGTGCTCCTGAAAGAGGAAAACGTGGAAAGGAAGGCCGGCGAGTGCGATGCCAGGGGGTGGCTGTCTTCAATCACAGGCTGGATGCTTGACCAGTAGTGTAGGGGCGAGATACTTTCCAAACAATGCAATTTTTGGTCAGTTTGCCTGACAATTGGTGCATGGCTTTTTCCCCATTTCCGCAGCCACCTTCGGCCACGCTGGCCACCCGGGACGACGTGTGGCGCCTCACCCACCTGGGCCGCCTGCTCGGCCATGCCATGCGCCGCTTCGACGCGCGCGTGCTCGAACTGATGGCGCACGACGTGCAGGTCCCCCTGGCGCTGTCGCACCTGGCCGCCCGCGACCAGGTCAGCGCGGCCCACATCCACATCACGCGCCACCTGTCCCTGCAGGGCGACCGCCTCACCGACCTGGCGGCGCGCGCCGGCATGGCCAAGCAGTCGATGGCCGCGCTGGTGGACCAGTGCGAAGCCTGGGGCCTCGTGGCACGGGAGCCCGACCCGCGTGACGCGCGCGCGCGGCAGGTGCGCTTCACCCCCACGGGCCTGGCCTGGCTGCAGGCCTTCCGCGGCGCGGTCGCGCAGGCCGAGGCGGAGTTCGGCGCGGAGGTGGGCGATGCCGTGGCCGCCGTCGTGCGGCTGGGCCTGGAGGCCTATGCGGGAGGCGATGGCGTGGAGCCGTGATCCGGGTCCGCCTCCGTCCCGTCCCGCCCGCCGGCCGATGTCCCTAGAATCGGCGGAGCGCCCGGATGCCGGCCAGACCGCCTGCGGCGCATTCCCAAGAACACCGGAGACAGGCCCATGCGCATCCTCATTGCCGAAGACGATCAGGTTCTGGCGGATGGACTGCTGCGCACGCTGCGGGGGTCCGGGGCCGCGGTGGACCATGTGGCGAGCGGCAGCGACGCCGACACCGTGCTCGCGACGACGCAGGAATTCGACCTGCTGATCCTCGATCTCGGCCTGCCGCGCATGCATGGGCTGGACGTGCTCAAGCGGCTGCGCGGCCGCGGCTCGGCGCTGCCCGTGCTGATACTCACGGCGGCCGACAGCGTGGACGAGCGCGTGAAGGGCCTGGACTACGGCGCCGACGACTACATGGCCAAGCCCTTCTCGCTGCAGGAACTGGAGGCGCGGGTGCGCGCCCTCACGCGCCGCGGCATGGGAGCCACCAGCAGCACCATCCGGCATGGTCCGCTCGTCTATGACCAGGCCGGGCGCATGGCCACCATCGACGGCAAGCTGGTGGAACTGTCCGCCCGCGAACTGGGCCTGCTGGAAGTGCTGCTGCAGCGCGCCGGGCGGCTGGTGAGCAAGGAGCAACTGGTGGAGCGGCTCTGCGAGTGGGGCGAGGAAGTGAGCAACAACGCCATCGAGGTGTACATCCACCGCCTGCGCAAGAAGATCGAGCGCGGGCCGATCCGCATCGCCACGGTGCGGGGGTTGGGCTACTGCCTGGAGAAGGTCGCCGCTTAGGGCCTGTGAACGCTATGCAAGGGGTCGCGAAGCTCATCACAGCCCGCCCATCGAGGCGCGCGACGCCGTGCGTGTGTCCACACGTACAAGGAGGGCAACGCCGAGGGGCGGGCTGTGATGGGCTTCCCTTCGGGTTGCTCCGCGAAGGGGCCGTTTGCGGCGTTGCCCGTGCTTGCAAGGCCCCGGCCTTGCTACGCCCAGGCGCCTTGCACCCAGCCCCTTTGCGAAGCAACGCGATCCCCTTGCATAGCGTTCACAGGCCCTAGTGCGGCCTCCTCCTGCAGCGGGCGACGTGCCTTGAAGATCTTCCAGCGCGAACAGCGGTCGCTTTTCGGGGAGATCCTCGACTGGATGCTCACGCCGCTGCTGCTGCTGTGGCCGGTGAGCCTGGCGCTGACCTGGCTCGTCGCCCAGGGGCTGGCGAACAAGCCCTTCGACCGCGCCCTGGAGTACAACGCCCACGCGCTCGCGCAACTCGTCACGGTGCAGGACGGCCGCGCGCAGTTCAACCTGCCGCAGCCCGCCGGCGAGATCCTGCGCGCGGATGAATCCGACATCGTCTATTACCAGGTGCTGGGTCCCCGGGGGGAGTTCCTGTCCGGCGAGCGCGACCTGCCCCGGCCGCCGCCACCCGATGACGATCGCCCGCTGTCCGGCCAGGTGCGGCTGCGCGACGCGGAACTGCGCGGCATCGAGATTCGCGTGGCGGCCATCTGGGTGCGGCTGCCCATGCAGGGGGCTCCTGCCGCGCTGGTGCAGGTGGCGGAAACGCGGGAAAAGCGCAGCGTGCTCGCCACCGAGATCATCAAGGGCGTGATGCTGCCGCAGTTCGTCATCCTGCCGCTCGCCGTGCTGCTGGTCTGGCTCGCGCTGGCACGCGGCATCCAGCCGCTGCACCGGCTGGAAGAGCGCATTCGCGCACGCGATCCGGACGACCTCTCCCCGCTGGACCACCGGGCGGTGCCGATGGAGGTGGCTCCACTGGTGGATTCGGTGAACGATCTGCTGCAGCGGCTGCAGGATTCACTGGCCACGCAGAAGCGTTTCCTGGCGGATGCCGCACACCAGCTCAAGACCCCCCTGGCGGGTTTGCGCATGCAGGCCGATCTCGCGCAGCGCGAAGGCACCAGCACGGAAGACCTCAAGCGCTCGCTGCAGCAGATCGGCCGCGCCAGCGTGCGTGCGACCCACACGGTCAACCAGTTGCTGGCGCTCGCGCGCGCGGAAGCGGGCGGTGCCGTGCTGGCGCGGCAGCCGGTGGATCTCGCACGCCTGGTGCGCGAGGCCGTGCGGGACTGCGTGCCGCGGGCGCTGGAGAAGTCCATCGATCTCGGCTACGAGGGCGCCCAGCCGGCGGACCCCGGCGTGTGGGTGGACGGCAACCCGACCCTGCTCAAGGAGCTGGCGCGCAATCTGCTGGACAACGCGATCAACTACACGCCTTCCAGCAGCGGCCGGCCCGGGGTGGTGACTGCGCGCGTGCTGGCCGATCCGTTCGGGCGCATCGTCTTGCTGCAGGTGGAGGATTCCGGCCCCGGCGTGCCGGAGGCGGAACGCGAACTGGTGTTCCGCCCCTTCTACCGGGCCTTGGGCACCGATGCCGATGGTTCGGGCCTGGGCCTGCCCATCGTGCTGGAGATCGCGCGCCAGCATGGCGCGCAGGTGCGGCTGGAGGATGCCCATCCCGGGATGAATCCACCGGGTGCGTGTTTTTCGGTGCGGTTCTCCGCCGGGGACGATCCGCCGCCGGCGTGAGCCGTCCGCCTCTGTCTCAAAAGACAGCGGGCAAAGGAACAAAGCCCGCCGGGCGTTGCCGGGCGGGCTTTGCAGTGCCCACGGTTCCCGGGGCGGGAACCATGGACGTGGGCATGGTCATCAGTTCGTCATCGGCACGGTGCCGTGCTCGTACATGCTGGCCACGGCGCTCACGTCGCCGCCCAGGCGGCGGACTTCAGCGACGTACTCAGGGCCGCTGCGCAGGCGCTGGTACTCGGCCAGGCGTTCCTGGTACACGGGGTCGCTGGCCGGCGAGCGTTCGCCCACCTGGAACTTGTCCAGGCCGGCCCGGCGCCACAGGTTGGCGTCGGCGAGCACTTCGGCGCGCGACAGCGGTTGCTGGGTGGATTGCGAGGCCACCGGTGCAGGGCCGGCCCATTCTTCCTGGGACAGGGGGGCGGCAGAGGCTGCGGTGGCGCCTGCGAAGGCGATGGTGGCGATGGCGATGAGATGCTTGCGATTCATGGCGATGAGTCCTTTCTTCGACAAGGTGGACAATGTGCAGCGCGCCGGATTGCGTTCTGCATGGGACGAAGTTTGCGCCTCATCCCGGCCCCTGCATGTGCGAAAACGCACGGATTCGTGTAGGTCTGTGTCCGACCGGCCTGTGCTCCCAGGGGTGCGGTGCCGTGGGATAACAGGCGGTTTCAGACGCGACGGCGGGCGCAGGTCAGTTGCCGCCGGCCGCAGTGGACTGGCCGGCCACGGAGCGGGCTTCCCCGCCTTGGCGGCGCACTTCGGCCAGGTATTCGGGCCCGCTGCGAAGACGGTGGTACTCGGCCAGGCGCTGCTCGTTGGCGGGGTCGGCCAGGGCGCTGCGGTCGCCCTCGCCCACGCCGCGCAGGCCTGCGCGATCCCACAGAGCCAGGTCCGCGGCCACTTCCGCGCGCGACAGGGGCTTGCCCTGTGCGGCGGGCTCGGCGCCGAACCAGTCGTCCTGCGAGGAGGGCGCGGCGAAGGCGCCGCCGGCGAAGGCGAGTGCGGCCAGCGCGAGGGCGAGAGAGGAGGGACGGCGTGCAGTCATGGTGTGGTTCCTTTCGGTCGGGTCATCGCCGCGTTGCGTGTTGCGTTGCGGCATGGAGGCAAGTGTGTTCCTGCGACCCTGTCCAGGTCTGTGCGAAAGCGCACAGCTTCCTGCAGATGGCCGGACCGGGAGCTCAGCCGGCGGAGGGCGTGCGCAGGGACGAGGGCCGCGCCACGTGCAGCACGTCGAGGGGCCGCGAGCGTCCCCGCACGGTGATCGCGCCGGGCGTGCCGAGCCGCTCCTGCATGCCCGCCAGGCGCGCCACGTCCGCCGAGAGCACGAGGCGCGCGCCCACCACCTTGGAGTGGTCCTGCAGACGGCTCGCGGTGTTCACCACTTCGCCCACGGCCGTGAAGGTGGTCGTGTCCTCGAAGCCCACCTGCCCGACGGCGACGGCGCCCGCATGCAGCCCCATGCCGAAGTCCAGCGCGTGGCCGAACTGCGCCTGGAAGGCTTCGTTCCATGCCTCCATGCGTTCCTCGATGGCCGCGGCGGCCGCCAGGGCCTGGCGGCAGGCCGTGGGCAGGTCGCAGTCCAGCCCGAAGAGGGCCATCACGCTGTCGCCGATGAACTGGTTGGGCAGCCCGCCGGCCTCGCGCACGGCGCTGCCCACACGCTCGAAATACTGGTCCAGCACCCAGGCGAGATCGAAGGGCCACTGGCGTTCCGCCAGCCCCGACCAGCGGCGCAGGTCCACGAACAGCACGGCCACCTGCCGCTCGCGTCCCGGACGAGCCGCCGCCGTGCCGGCGCCGGGCTGGAAGAGCGGCGTGACGCGCACCCGGCCCTGAGGCCGGAGCTGGCAGGCCAGCCGCACGCCCTCCGGGGCGTTCACGCGCTGCAGCGTGCGCAGTTCATCGCGCCCCGGCGGCGGCAGGCTGCCGTCTTCCGCTTCCACGCGCACGCGGCAGGTGGAGCAGCGCGCCCGCCCTCCGCACAGGGACAGGTGCGGGATGCCGTGCAGGCGGCTGGCGTCCAGCACGCTGGTGCCCCGGGCCACCTGCACGGTGCGGCCAGGGTATTGCAGCGTCACGCAGCCTTCGCCGCGCAGGCGGCGCAGCGCGCCCGCCGCGAACCGGAGCGCCACGAGGGCCGCCAGGGCCATCAGCCAGCCAAGCTGGAGGCCCTCGCCCAGGGCGCGCGCGGCTTCCGCGGCCGGGCGCGGCGGTCCGGGTGCGCGCACGGCCTGCGCGGTCCAGGCGATTTCCCGGCCCATGGCCAGCGTGCCCAGCAGCGCGAGCACCGGCAACAGCACCGCCGCCGTCAGCAGCAGGGCCTGGTGGCGGCGCCATGCCGCGCGGTGCCGCAGGGCCAGGTGCAGGCCGAGGCAGCCATGCAGCCAGGCGAGTGTCAGGAGCAGCGCCTGGCGCGCCAGGGACTCGGGCGACCAGATGGCGCGCACGATGCGCAGGTAGGAGGGCTCCACGCCCCAGGTGCTTTCCAGCCAGCGCGTGCCCACCACGTGCGTGGCCAGCAGCAGCGGCAGCAGCAATCCCAGGGCGATGCGCAACGCCTCGACGGGCGGCATGCGCCAGCTGCGCCGCTGCCAGAGGGCGGTGCCGGCCATCGCGAGGTGCACGGCGAAGGCGCCGTACAGCAGCACCGTGCCGGGCGTGGTGGCCCATGCGGCATGCACCGCGCGGCGCAGCGCCTCGGCTGCCTGCAGCGATACCAGGCCCGCGGCATGCGTGGCCAGGTGCAGCGCCACGTAGAGCCACAGCGTCAGCCCGCTCGCCCAGCGCAGGTCGCGCGCCGAGGGCCGGCGGCGCGGGCGGGCGGGAAGGTCGGCGGGATCGGGGGCGGAGCGGGGCATCGGTAGGGGGCGCGGCGGCTGAGCATAATGCCCCGAGGCCGGCGGTGTCCGTCAGCCGGCCCTTTCCCCTTTCCGTGGTCTTCGCATGGTGTCCGCCCCCCGACGCAGTTCCTCCCCCGCCGCCCCCGTTCCTTCGAGTTTCGCGTTGCGGGGGGTGGCGCTGTTCGAGGGGCTCGATGCGCAGCGGCTGGACCGTATCGCCCAGCAGTGCCGCTGGCAGCAGTTGCCGGCGCGGCGGCGCCTGTTTTCCCGGGCCGCCGCGGGAGCCGAGGTGTATTTCATCCTCACGGGGCAGGTGCGCGTGACCACCTACTCGGCCAACGGCCGGCAGGTCACTTTCCGCGACTGTGGCCCGGGGGAGCCCATCGGCCTGCTGGCCGCGCTGGACGGAGGTGCGCGGTCGGCCGATGTGGTCACCCTGGAGCCTACCCTGGCGGCGAGCCTGCCACCGGAGGACTTCCGCCAGCTGATGGCCGAGGAGCCCGCCGTGGCGCAGCGCGTGGTGGAGGGCCTGTGCGTGCTGGTGCGTGAGCTGTCGGAACGCGTGATCGACCTCAGCACGCTGGGCGTGCAAAACCGGCTGCATGCGGAGCTGCTGCGCATGGCCCGGGCCTCGGGCGGCGCGGATGGCGCAGGCCGGGCGCGCATCGATCCGGCGCCGGCCCATGCGGAAGTGGCCAGCCGCATCAGCACCAACCGCGAGCAGGTGACGCGCGAACTCGGCGTGCTCGTGCGGCAGGGGCTGCTGGAAAAGGCGGGGCGCGCTTTCGTGGTGACCGACCTGGCGCGGCTCGAACGCATGGTGGCGGAGGTGCGCGGAGGCTGACCTCCGCCGGTCAGGCCGCCGGGGCCGGGCGCGATTCGGCCTGCTGCAGCAGCCAGTTGCGGAAATGGTCCAGCGCGGGTGGCTGGGGGCGGCCCCCCTCATGGCAGAGCCAGTAGCCCCGCCGGCTGTTGAAGCCGGCGGCCGGCAGAGGTTCCGTGACAGTGCCGGCCGCGATCTCTTCGCGGACGAGGCAGCGGGGGACCAGGCCGAGCCCCAGGCCCATGGCGACGCCGCGGATGACGCTCTCGAACAGGTCGAGCACGGGGCCGTCGGAGCGGCTCAGGCCCTGTACGCCGTGGCGCTCGCCCCAGTGCTCCCAGGCGTCGAGTGCCGACACGTGCCGCAAGAGCGCGTGTTCCGCGACATCGGCGGGGCTGCGCAGTGGCGGCACCGGGTGCTCCGTGCCGCCAGCTCCGGGCGGCGGAGCGATCAGCGCCACGTCGTTGCCTGCGATGTAGTGGGCATGCATGCCGGGCCAGTGCCCGTCGCCGAAGAGGATGGCGCAGTCCGTGTCCGGACCTGGCAGGGTATTGATGACCTGCCGTGTGAGGTGCAGCGTGATGCGCGGATGCCGCTGCCGGAAATCCGCCAGCCGGGGCACCAGCCACTGTGCCGAGAAACTGGGCAGAACGGCCACCTGCAGGGCGCCGCCGTCGTACCCGCTGGCCACCAGCTCGAGCGTGGCGGCTTCCAGGCGGACCAGCAGCGACCGCACCGCCAGTTCGTAGCGCTCGCCTGCCGGGGTGAGGATCAGTCGCTGGCGGCTGCGCTCGAACAGTGGCACGCCGACCCAGCGCTCGAGTTCCTGGATTTGCTTGCTGACGGCGCTCTGGGTGAGGCCCAGGGGCTCCGCCGCCGCCGACACATTGCCGCAGCGGACCACCGTGCAGAACGTACGCAGCAGGTGCAGAGGGGGGTTGAGTCGGCGCAGGGGCATGGGGGCGGGAGAGGGTTCCGGAATACGGCCGGCGATGAGGGTATGCCGAATCGGAATGCTAACCGGCACGCCCTTTGCGTCATTCGTGCATTTATTCCATTAATCTCATCGATAACCTCAAAGGAAACCATGCAGCGTCGTTCCTGGCTCGCGGCCCTGGCCGCTTCACCCTTCATCGGCAACTTCGCAAGGGCGCAGGAGGGCCGGCCGATGCGCATCGTCGTGCCCTTTCCTCCGGGCGGCGCGACCGACATCGCGGGGCGGGTGCTGCAGGAGCCGCTGCAGCGCCTGCTGGGCCATCCGGTGGTGATCGACAACCGTGCCGGCGCGGGCGGCTCCATCGGCATGGCCGAGGTGGCGCGCTCCGCCGGCGACGGGCTGACCTTCGGCGTGGCGACCGTGTCCACGCATGGCGTGAACCCCGCCGTCTTCTCGCGGCTGCCCTACGATCCCATCCGCGACTTCGCCGGGGTCACCGAGATCGTAAAGGCGCCGGGCATCCTCGTGGTCAATCCGCGGGAAATGCCGGTACGCAGCTTCGGCGAGTTCGTGACCTACCTCAAGGCGCGGCCCGGCCAGGTGTCCTATGCGTCGCCGGGCAACGGCACCATCGGCCACATGTGGGGCGAGCTGTTCAAGATCAGCACGGGCACCTCCATGGTGCATATTCCCTACCGCGGCGCCGGTCCGGCGGTGAACGACGTGCTGGCCGGCCAGGTGCCCGTGTATTTCGACCAGGTCGCCTCCGCGCTGCCCTACGTGAAGAGCGGCCGGCTGCGGGCGCTCGCCGTCTCCTGGCCCCAGCGCCTCGCCGACGTGCTGCCCGAAGTGCCCACCTATGGCGAACTGGGCCATCCGCAGGCCAACGAGCCGTCCTGGTTCGGCCTGGTGGCCCCCGCTGCCACGCCGCCGGCGGCGGTGCTGCGTGTGCAGCAGGCCGTGGGCACCGCCCTGAAGGAGCCGGCGGTGCGTGACCGGCTCGCCGGCCAGGGCCTCTATCCCACGGGCACCGCGCCCGCGGAGTTCTCCCGGCAGATCGAACAGGAGATCGCCAAGATGCGGAAAATCGCTGCCTATGCCCAGATCCACCTCGACTGAACCGATGAACGGAGCCCGACGATGACCGCCCCGCAGCCGCTGAGCCCCGTGGCCGCCGTATCGGTGGTGCCGGGCCGCACGCCCCTGGTCCTCGATTCGCCGCACAGCGGCACGGATTACCCCGACGACTTCGGCGCCGCGCTGGCCCGGGACGTGCTGCGGCGTGCGGAAGACACCCATGTGGAAAAGCTCTACGCCTTCGCGCCCGCCCTCGGCGTCGCGTGGGTGGAGGCGCATTTCCCGCGGATCTACCTCGACGCCAACCGCGACACCACGGAGATCGACACCACGCTCTTCGATGCCGAGTGGCCCGACCCCGTCACCGCCGACCCGGCGGTGCTGCAGAAGGTGCGGCTCGGCAAAGGCCTCATCTGGAAATGCACCGACGAGGGCCTGCCCATCTATGACCGACCCCTCTCTGTGGCCGAAGGGCGCGCGCGCATCGAGCGCTGCTGGCGGCCCTACCATGCCGCGGTGGAGCAGGCCATCGAGGCCGCGCATGCGCGGCACGGCTACAGCCTGCACCTGAACTGCCATTCGATGCCCTCCGTCGCGGCCAGCCATGCCACGCTGCATCCCGGCCTCGTACACGCCGACTTCGTCATCGGCGACCGCGACGGCACCACCGCGGACCCGGCGCTGTCGCAGGCGCTCTGCACCTTCCTGCGCGGGCGCGGCTACGGGGTGGACTACAACCATCCCTACAAGGGCGTGGAGATCGTTCGCCGCTACGGAGACCCGGCCCGCGACCGGCACAGCATCCAGGTGGAGATCAACCGCCGCCTCTACATGGACGAGCACACGCTGGCCCTGCACCCGGAGGGCTTCGCGCGCCTGCAGGCCGACCTGCGCGCGCTCGTGGAGTGGCTGCTGACGCTCGATCCGAGGCGCTCGGCGGGCGGCTGACGCAGCGCTGCGCATCGCAGCAGGTCGTGCGGGCGGTTCGCATTTCGCGACACCGCGTCGTGCCGGGGCGGGGCAGGGAAAGGGGGGCGCCCTAGATTGGAGGCGAGCCGCTTTCCTTGTCCTTCACCGCCCCGCTGCCATGACCTCGTCCCTGCTCACGGCGCCTTTCGGCGCCTCCGTCCTGTCCTTCATGCCCCCGGAACGCGGGGGGGCGGCCGCTGCGCCACGCCAGGCCGTCGCCGCCTCCGGCATGCCCCTGCTGCACGCGTGGTACGAGGCGCTGCAGGCCTGGTGCGAGGCCGATGCGGCCCGGCAGCCGCCATGGCAGGCAGGCGCCTCCGAGGTGTTGCGGGGGCTTTTCTCGGCGCGGCGGAACCGGGGCGCCGTCCGCGACGAGCGGGCCGAGGCGTTCGCCGGCCGCTGCCGGGAGTTCGCCATGGCCGCGGACCGGATCCTGGAGCGTGGAGACGCTGCATTCGGTGCCGCGCAGGACGGCCTGGAACTGCGCGAGATCGCCGTGGGCCGCCTGCTGCTCGCCCATGCCGAGGGCGCTCCCGCGCTGGACCTGCACGGCCTGGGGCTGACCGACCTGCCACCCGGCCTCGAAACCCTGGAAACCCTGGAGCGGCTGGATATCTCCTGGAATCCGGGGCTGGGAGCGCTGCCCGAGCGGCTCGCCCGCTGCCGCGGGCTGCGGGCGATCGATGCGCGCCACTGCGGCATCACCGAGGTGCCTCCACAGGTCCTCTCGCTGCCCCGGCTGGAGGCGCTGGACCTTTCGGAGAATGCGGAACTGCGCTCGCTGCCCGCCGGATGGCGGCTGGACGACGCGCGCCTGCGGCTCGAAGGAACGCACCTGGAGGGCATCGCCGGCCTGCTGCGGCCCCTGCCGCTGACGCCGCGCCAGCGCGGCACGCTCGCGGAACATATGGACACCATCGCCCGTGCATGGCCCCTGCTGCAGGCCCGGATGCGGGCCGAGCCCCGGCTCTCGGACCAGGTGGGCCTGCTGCGTGCCCGGCTGTCGCTCGCGGTGCGCACCGACGGCATGGGCACGCAGGAAGCCTGCGAGGACGCGCACCAGGCCATCGCGGAGTGGCTGGACAACGGGGAACCGCTGACGACCGCACGGATGATGGAACTGGGCTGGCGCATCAACTTCCGGCCGTCCGGCACGGGCCTGCTGCGCACGCAGGAATACGCAGACGATCTGTCCGGCCCGCAGGGCGCCGGTGCAGGCCGGCCGTCTCCCGGCGCGCTGCCGCCGCTGCTGGCGGCGGTCGAGTCCTGGCTGTCGGCGGGCGATGCTCCCGATGCCGCGCTCGACCCGCTGTCCGCCATGGAGCGCGCCGTGCTGCTCTACCGCGCCCTGGTCGTCCTCCGCCCGCTGCACAAGGGCAACGAGCCCACGGCCCTGGCGGCCATGGACTGGGCCCTGCAGCAGCAGGGCCTGCCGCCGGTCCTGCTGCCCGATGACCCGGCCCTGACCACGGCGGTCCTGTTCCGGTTTTCGGGCATCGCGGCGGCGGACGCGGCGGCAGAGCTGCTGCAGGAAACCGTCCGGCACATGGACGCGCTCATGGCGCGGCTGGTGCAGCACGACCTTGCAGGTGCCGCAGATGCATAGCGCACGGGACGCCCGCGTGCCGGCGGCCGTCTCGCGCACTTCGTTTTTCCACTCCCGATTCCAACGTCCATGAGCCCTTCCCGCATCACGACCGCTTCCGAATCGCAGCGCATGCGCTCCCATCCTTTCGGGCCGTTCCGGGCAGATGGATCGAGCCCGCGCAGCGAGCCCGATGCGCCAAGGGGGCGGAGCGCTGGAGGGCCGGTCGGGTTGGTGCCCCGGCGCACAGGATCGGCGCGCGAGCGCGCGGAAACCGTGCGCACGGGCCGATGGGCGGGGCCGCCGAACGCCGGGCAGGTGGAGTGGAGGCGGTCCCTGCGTGAATGGTGTGCCGCGGACCCCCATCGGACTTCCCGGGGCGGATTCTGGTCGCGCATGGCCGGCAGCCTTTCGCGGCAATCCGGCCTGCAGGACCACCATGGAAGCTTCATCGAGCAGCGGGAAGAAGCCGCGGCACGCATCCTGTGGGCGCATGCGGAGCGCTCCACCGCGCTGGACCTCCGTGGCCTTGCGCTGTCGGAGCTGCCCCCCGGGCTGGGGCGGCTGGCCCATCTGGAAACGATCGATCTTTCCGACAATACCGGCTTCTACCGGCTGCCCGAGGTGCTGGCGCAATGCACCGGCCTGCGCTCCATCTCCGCCCGCAACAGTTTCGTCACCGAAGTTCCTGCTGCGCTGTTCGCGTTGCCCCATCTGGAAACGCTGGATCTGTCCGCGAATTTCGAGCTGTGCGAACTGCCGCCGGAGATCGAACAGGCCGTCCGGCTGAGGGAATTGCGGCTGTCCCACTGCCGCTTTTCCACGCTGCCGGCGGCCGTGGCCGCGCTGCCGGCGCTGGAACTGCTCGACCTGTCCCACAATCGGCGGCTGCACGCCGTGCCCACCAGCGCCGAGACGGCTGCCTGCCGGGTGCATCTGCAGGGCACGCCTGCCGGGTTCTCGGCCCGGCTGTTGCGCGCGCCTGCGTGGGCCCGGGCCGAGCGCGACGCGCTCTCGGAGCGCCTGGGTGCGGCGGCATCCTGCGCCACCGCCATGCGTGGGGCTTTTGACGATGGGCCGCGGCTCGCATTGTTTCTGCAGGAGCGAGGAGACGGCACGGCCACGCCGCAGTCGTGGGAGGAGGCCGCGCGCCTGGTCGATACCTGGGTGGAGACGGGGCGTGCCTTCAGCACGGATGCGTTGCTCGAACTGGGCTGGATTGCCAACGGCCGCCCATCGGCGGGGCCCGGCCTGCGCGCGCACGAGTTCCAGCGCGTGCCTGCCGGCGACGGGGCCGCGCTGGCCCACCGGGGCGAACCCGCCGTTGCGGCGTTCCGCAGCTATCCCTCCGTGCAGTCGTTGCGGGGCCAGATGGAGGAAATCGCCGCGCAGCTGGAGCGTCGGCTTTCCCGGGGCGACCCCCTCGCGGCCGTCGAGTGCGCCGTGATGCTCTACCGGGCCTTTGTCAGCTTGCGCCCCCTGCCCGCCGGCAATGCGCCAGCCGCCTTGCTGGCGATGGATTGGGCACTGCTGCGGCAGGGGCTGCCGCCCATGCGGCTGCCCGAGGGAGATGACGAACTGTGCGACGCCATGATGTTCTCGGACGATACGTCGCCGGACGGCGCACGGGAGCTGGCCCACCAGGTGGCCGAAGGCCTGGCGCAATGGGAAGCCCCGCGAGCCCCGGGCGGGGCTGCCGCCGGCTAGCCGCAGTTGCGCAGTAGCCGGCCCGCGAGGGCCGTGCGCAGCTGCGTTTCGGCCTGGGCACGCAGCGCGGGCGTGGCCGCCGGCAGCCGCAGCACATGGCCGGTGGCGTCCGAGCGCTCCTGCACCACCCGGGCCGTGCGCACGCCCTGCGTGCCCAGCGCCGCCAGCGCCCGCTCGGCGGCTTCTTCCGTCGAGAAGCGGCCCAGCGACAGGCCTGGCTCCAGGGCAGGGCCCGGCCGGTCGTAGGCCACCTTGCGAGCACGCAGTTCGGCGCGCTTCTTCTCCAGCGCGTCTTCGTCGGCGAAGCGCCCCATGTACACCATCCACCGGCTCGCGACCGACACAGGCTCCAGGCTCCAGCTATTCGCAGGCAGGGCGGCGGCTGCCGTACGCAGTGCCTCGGATTGGCGTGCGTCGAACGGGCCGGCCTGCAGGCAGGCCGTGCTGTCGGCCGCCGCGGCCTGCGCCTGCCCTGCTGAAGTGGGGGGCGGTGCGGGGTGGGATGCCTCGCTGGACGGGGTGGCTGCGGAAGAGGGCGCCGCGGGCGGCGGGGCTGCGGGGGCCGATGCCGCATCGCCGGACACCGGCCGGCCGATGCGCAGGTTCTCGGGCTGGATCTGCTGCTCCAGCCGCTGGGGCTCGGACTGTTCGGCCGGTGCGAGGCCCCAGTCGCGCAGCAGGCCCTGTGCCCAGGCGTAGTAGCCGGCATTGGCCAGCAGCAGAACGAGGACGGCGGCGCGCAGCATGGTGGAGGGCTCCTTCAGTTCCGGGGCAGCGCCTGCCCGGCCGGCCGCACGCTGATCTCGGCGCTGGTCACGGCCTGCAGGCCCTGTGGCGTGCGCACCAGCAGCGCTCCGTCCTGGGCCACGCCCTGCGCGGTGCCGGCGCCGCCGTCGCTCAGGACCACTTCGCGGTCGCGCAGCACGTCGCGCTGCAGGAAGCGCGGCTGCACCGGCGCGAAGCCGTGGGCTTCGAACGACTGCAGCATCGCGACCAGCGGCGGCACGGTGCGCAGCAGCGCCGCGGGGGCGTCGAGCCGGGCTTCGATCTCCTGCAGGCTGCCGGGCGGCGTGGACAGGCCCTCGGACGGCGGAGGCCGCACGTTGATGCCGACCCCGGCCACCACGTAGCGCGCGGTACGGTCCGGGTGCGAGCCGCTCCAGGCGCCGGCGGCACCCACGAGGCTGGCGGTTTCCACCAGGATGCCTCCCAGCTTGCGGCCATCGTCCAGCCAGAGGTCGTTGGGCCACTTCAGGCCCAGCCGGGGCTGGCCGGCCCGGGGCACCGGCTGCAGGCTCTCCGCGATGGAGACCCCCACGGCCAGCGACAGCCCGGACCAGTCCGCCGGCGCCAGCGGCAGGCCCAGCGAGAACATGAGCGAGTCGCCCGCGGCGTTCTGCCAGGCGCGGCCCAGGCGCCCGCGCCCTGCGGTCTGCACCTCGGCCACGAGCAGCGTGGGCTCGCAGCGGCCCGCCCGCGCGCGCCGCATGAGTTCGGTGTTGGTGGAATCGATGCTCGGCAACACTTCGACAGTGAAGCCCGGCAGCAGCGGTGCCACGGCCTCCCACACCGCCTCGGCGGGCCAGCGCAGCGGCTGCACCATGCCGGTCATCGGCGTGCGCCCTTGCGGCCGGCCTTGGGCGGCGGCGCGGAAGGCCCCGGCGGTGCCCAGCCGCGCTTGGGCGCCAGGAGCGTGCCGCGGCAGTTGGCGCTGCCGCAAAAGCAGGGGTACTCGGCCTTGAGCCTGGGGGTGTAGCGCTCGTCGATGATCAGGCCGTAGTCGTAGTTGAGTTCCTCGCCCGCATGGATGTTGCGCAGCGCGGTGATGAAGATGCGGCCGTCGCGTTCGTCGGCGTAGCAGTTGGGCGCGCAGCTGTGGTTGATCCAGCGCGATGCGTTTCCGCCATGGTTGGCATCGATGACGCGGTCTTCATCCACATGGAAATAAAAGGTATGGTTCGGCTGCAGCGGATCGTGCGGGTGGCGGTCCTGGGCTTCCTGCCAGCTGATGATCTCGCCCGTGTATTCGATCAGCACTTCGCCTTCGGCGATGTCCTGCACCGCGAACACGCCCTTGCCGTGCACACCCGAGCGCCGCACCTGGATGCGGCGGCCGCCCCTGGCGGCGGAAGGGTCGGCGGCGGGCGTGGCGGTTCGGGGCATGGCGAAACTCTGTTAGTTTGAATAGGCACACATGCGCAGGCGCGCGTGTGCATGCGCGTGTACGCGCGAGAGACCGGAATTGTAGAAGCGCCCTCCGGGGCCGACCCCACAGAAAATGACCAAGACCCTGGTAATCGCAGAAAAACCGTCGGTGGCGCAGGACATCGTGCGCGCGCTCACCCCCGTGGCCGGCAAGTTCGACAAGCACGAGGACCATTTCGAGAACGAGCGCTACGTCGTCACGAGCGCGGTGGGCCACCTGGTCGAGATCCAGGCGCCCGAGGAATTCGACGTCAAGCGCGGCAAGTGGAGCTTCGCCCACCTGCCGGTGATCCCCCCGTACTTCGACCTGAAGCCGGTGGACAAGACCAAGAGCCGCCTCAACGCGGTGGTCAAGCTCGCCCGCCGCAAGGACGTGACCGAACTCGTCAACGCCTGTGACGCGGGGCGCGAGGGCGAACTGATCTTCCGCCTCATCGAGCAGTACGCGGGCGGCGCCAAGGGCGGCCTGAACAAGCCCGTGCGGCGCCTCTGGCTGCAGTCCATGACCCCGCAGGCCATCCGCGACGGCTTCGGCAACCTGCGCTCCGACCAGCAGATGCAGGGCCTGGCCAGCGCCGCGCGCAGCCGCTCCGAGGCCGACTGGCTCGTGGGCATCAACGGCACGCGCGCCATGACGGCCTTCAACTCGCGCGACGGCGGCTTCTTCCTCACCACCGTGGGCCGCGTGCAGACCCCCACGCTCTCGCTGGTCGTCGAGCGCGAGGAAAAGATCCGCCAGTTCGTCAGCCGCGACTACTGGGAAATCCATGCCGGCTTCCATGCCGAGGCCGGTGAATACCTCGGCAAGTGGTTCGACCCGCAGTGGAAGAAGGTCGCCGACGACCCCGAGGCCCGCGCCGACCGCGTCTGGAGCTTCGAGCGCGCCCGCGAGATCGCCGACGCCGTGCGCGGCAAGGCCGCCACCGTCACCGAAGAGAGCAAGCCCACCACCCAGGCCTCGCCCCTGCTGTTCGACCTGACCAGCCTGCAGCGCGAGGCCAACGGCAAGTTCGGCTTCTCGGCCAAGACCACGCTGGCACTGGCGCAGAGCCTGTACGAGCGCCACAAGGCCCTGACCTACCCGCGTACCGATTCCCGCGCCCTGCCGGAGGACTACCTGCCCGTGGCGAAGGACACCTTCGGCATGCTCGCCACCAGCGGCATGCGCCACCTCGCCCCCTATGCCCGGCAGGCGCTGGACGAGAACTACGTGCGCCCGAGCAAGCGCATCTTCGACAACGCCAAGGTGAGCGATCACTTCGCCATCATCCCGACCACGCAGGCGCCCAGCGGCCTCTCCGAGGCCGAGCAGAAGCTCTACGACCTGGTGGTGCGCCGCTTCATGGCCGTGTTCTTCCCGAGCGCCGAATACCTGGTCACCACCCGCATCAGCCAAGTGGTGGGCCATTCGTTCAAGACCGAAGGCAAGGTGCTGGTCAAGCCCGGCTGGCTGGCCATCTACGGCAAGGAAGCCGCCAACGAGGTCGAGGACGGCAAGGCCGGCGACAAGGGCCAGCCGCTGGTGCCAGTGAAGCCCGGCGAGATGACGCACACCGAATACGCCGAGGCCAAGGCCCTGAAGACCAAGCCGCCGGCCCGCTACTCCGAAGCCACGCTGCTGGGCGCCATGGAAAGCGCCGGCAAGCAGGTGGAAGACGAGGAACTGCGCTCGGCCATGCAGGAAAAAGGCCTGGGCACCCCGGCCACGCGCGCCGCCATCATCGAAGGCCTGCTCACCGAGAAGTACATGCTGCGCGAGGGCCGCGAGCTCATCCCCACGGCCAAGGCCTTCCAGCTCATGACGCTGCTGCGCGGCCTGGGCGTGGAGGAACTCTCGCGCGCCGAACTGACCGGCGAATGGGAATACAAGCTCGCCCAGATGGAGAAGGGCCAGCTCAGCCGCGAGGCCTTCATGCAGCAGATCGCCGCCATGACCGAGCGCATGGTGAAGAAGGCCAAGGAATACGACCGCGACACCATC
Organism: Paracidovorax avenae; assembly: GCF_040892545.1. Classification (NCBI taxonomy): domain Bacteria; kingdom Pseudomonadati; phylum Pseudomonadota; class Betaproteobacteria; order Burkholderiales; family Comamonadaceae; genus Paracidovorax; species Paracidovorax avenae. Next base: position 5,375,758 of record NZ_CP156079.1, on the reverse strand, counting down.
CCCGGCAACTACGCCACGCTCTCCACCCCGTGCCCCAACTGCGGCGGCGTGGTCAAGGAGAACTACCGGCGCTACGCCTGCACGGGCGCCGACGGGCGCGGCGACGGCTGCGGCTTCTCGTTCACCAAGTCGCCCGCGGGCCGCACTTTCGAGCCCGCCGAGGCCGAAGCCCTGCTGCGCGATCGCCGCATCGGCCCGCTGGAGGGCTTCCGCTCCAAGGCCGGCTGGCCGTTCACGGCCGAGGTCGCCATCGTGCGCGACGAGGAGGCCGGCAACTTCAAGCTGGAATTCGACTTCGGCGACGACCGCGCGGGCGAAGCGTCGGGCGAACTGGTCGAGTTCACCGACGAGCCGCTGGGCCCGTGCCCCATCTGCGGCGCGCCCGTGCACGAGCACGGCAGCAACTACGTGTGCAGCAAGGCCGTGCCCACCGCCGCCCAGCCCACGCCCAGCTGCACCTTCAAGAGCGGCAAGGTCATCCTGCAGCAGCCCGTGGAGCGCGAGCAGATGGCCAAGCTGCTCGCCACCGGCAAGACCGACCTGCTCGACAAGTTCGTGAGCATGCGCACGCGCCGCAACTTCAAGGCCTTCCTGGCCTGGGACAAGGAAGCCGGCAAGGTGAACTTCGAGTTCGAACAGCGCGAGAGCAAGTTCCCGCCGCGCAAGTTCGCCGGCAAGGCCGGCGCGGCAGCCGGTGCGGCGAAGGCGGGCACCGCGGCCGCTGCCAAGAAGGCCGCCAAGCCCGCTGCCAAGGCCGCCGCGAAGAAGTCCACCGCCGCCGCCAAGGCCCCGCGCAAGACCGCGGCCGGCAAGCCGCCGAGCGCCGCCCTGGCCGCCGTGATCGGTCCGGAGCCGGTCGGCCGGCCCGAGGCAGTGAAGAAGATGTGGGAATACATCAAGGCCCACAATCTGCAGGACCCCAATGACAAGCGCACCATCAAGGCCGACGCCAAGCTGCGCGAGGTGTTCGGCAAGGAATCGGCCGGCATGTTCGAGCTGGCTGGGATCCTGGGCAAGCACCTGCAAGGAGACAGCGAATGACCCCGCGCGATACCGCAACCCCCCGCCACGCCTCCGCCCCCACGCGCGCCTGGCCGGCGGCCTTTCTGCTGGCGGCATCGGCGGCCCTGGCGGGCTGCGATACGGTGCCCTCCCGGCCGGCCAACGACCCGGCCACGGGCACCGGCGCCCAGTCGGGCGAGAGCGGTGTGACGGTGTTCGGGACCATCGATACCGGTGTGGGGGCCGTGCGGTCCTCGCGCTGAGTCAGTCGCGGGCTCTGGCCGGTTCGGCCAGCCCACTACCGTGAATTTCCCCGGCAGTTAAGCCCTATGGTTGCGTTATGACGCATGCGCAACCCTATTAGCGTCCACCTCGGGTTTTCGTCAGGAACGAATAAGCATCCGCCCCTATAAGGTGTTTCGGAATGAAACAACTATGGGAGCGGAGAGGGCATGGCGACATTGGTATCGGTCTTGGGCGCGTGCGCTGCACGCATGGTGTCTGGAGCATTCAGAGTGGCTGATCGGCTAAGACAAAAGCCAAGAGACTATTTGGCAGGATTTACCTGTTTGTGCTAAGAGTCAAGTAGTTGACTTCGTTATGCTCACATCTCGCCATGAAAAAATTATTATGACTGTCTAGGACTGGCGGAAGAAATTTGCTGGACCATTCAAGCACTGGAAACTCTTTAGGAATATTGATGTTCGACGATTATGACTATAAATCCTCTGCTATATTCCAAATAACGTTCCGGCAACGTGGTGAAGATAGGTTGCATCCTTGGGAAATTGCTGGATTTTTCAACCAGTTCAACACTATTTATTATAAAAATGAACTATTAAATTCTATATCTTCTGCAGTACTTAGAGGTATTGATCCCAGAGATATAATCATAACTGACGGTTCGCTGCCGCTGAATAGACGGTACTCTCAGCTTGATTTGATATCTGAATTTGAGGCGGCAAAATATTTTTATCCAATAGGTCTTCCTTTTTCACTTTGTCCCAGTGAAAAAACGGAAAAAACTAGATGTTTGTATGAAATATTTTATACTATTAACTCATTGCTTCACTCTAGAAAATTTCGCCCGCTCGGAATTGCGATTCTTGTTGAAGGCTTGAAGAGACAAGATGCCATCGGCGAAAAAGGCGCTGAAGATTATCTGGTTGGTTGCGCCATTGATTTTTCAAATATTTTTCATGAAAAGTATTCCAGGAATTATTCGGATAGAACGCCTTTGGATAACGAAGATATAGAGGGTCGATTATCCAAGATTAGAGTTAAGCAGCAGGCCCGTTTGGCGTTGGTGAGCGAGGCTGAAAGTCTCGACCCTCGTTCTGTAGAGCGTATCCTTGACTCAGGAAAGAGGCAGGATCGGCTTCTGCAAAAAGAATTAAATGCTTTTTTTGACATATTTGGAAAAATTGCAAGACCAGTTGTCTATGTCAGAGGAGGAAGGAAACAAATACGAGTTCTTTCGCGAGCACTGGTAAATAAGACTGTTAGCGGTGGGCTGGAACTGAAGCATGCTTCAAAAAATAGCCCTTTTCTTGCTGTATTCCAAGGGATTGCTACGCTTTGGCAAACTCAAGTAGAAGTGAGAAACAAAAAAGAGCTTCATGAAATGGAGATGCTTATTAAACAGCAACAGCTACGGGAGGCGACAGCCAAAGCCAGTGTCGAGGAGGAAAAGTTGCGGCAGATAAAAATTAGCCTTCCCTCTGAGGTAATTGATGATGTAATGAGTTCGGATATTTTCGACTGCCAAAGGCTTCCTGATTCGCATATTAAAAAAAGGTTGCAAAGGGCATATGCAAGCAACGGAGAGAGCGCAAGATCAATATATTCTGATCAAAAAATGGAGGTGGTTAAGGGGTCAATTAAAACGGTTGATCTTAAAGCGTAGGGTGCTTCTCCGCCTGCACCAGGAGCAAGTTGCCCCTCAGACATTCGACGAATCCGCCTCTACCTCGGGCCGAAGTTGTGGAAAAATGAAGCGCAGTGCGCTCTGTAGCAGGCAAACCGCGCCTTGCCTGCGGCGTGTCCGACTTGAGCAGCCCGCGCTTGACCAGCGTGCCTAGTGTATCGGTGGCGCTCCATTTGCTCATATTGAGCATGGCTTTGAATTCCCCGCGCGGCATTTCTTCGCCACTCAGGACTAGGTAGTGCAGGCGGCGAAGGCCGCTTGACGGACGCCTTGTTTGAGGTGGCTTCGTAGGCCAAGCAGGCTTTGGTCCGGTTCTTGATGCCCTCGAAGTCCAATAGACCTGCCATGAAGCGAACTTGGTCCAGGCAGGTGTCCCGCCCATAGTGGACCCGCGCGATTAGCGCCTGCTTGCTCAGTTTGCCGCACCCGTCCAGGTCGCCACGGCGCAGGCTGTGAACGTCGACCAGCAGCGCGTGTACATCCGACTGTTTCGCCAAGATCGATTCGCGTCTAAATATATGAAAGCAAAAGATTTTTTTGGTGAATTGCCAACTTCTTTGCCAAGTTCTTTGACGGCCATTCCACGCTCTTGGCAGAACAGGCTTCGTGAGTTGTGGGTCACGTCGCCTTGCTAGCGTCTTCTGCTGTTGGGCCCATTCGAACGACGACACGTGGCGTTACAAGCGCTGGTCCTTACTGGACCAGCGCATAGGCCACATTCCTCCCCCCGCCCTCCACCCGCACCAGCACCCCCTTGCCCAGCAGATCGTTGATATCGCGCAGCGCGGTATCCGATGAGCATTTGGCGATGGCCGCCCACCGGGCGTTGCTCAGCTTCCCCTCCATCCCATCCAGCACCCGGTTCAGCACCAGCGTCTGCCGGGCGTTCACGGGCATGTCCGCCCAGCGCTGCCAGAACTGCGCCTTGGCCAGCACATCGGCCACCAGGCCGTCGGCGCCCTGCACGGCGCGCAGCAGGCAGCCCAGGAACCAGGCCAGCCAGGGCGTGACGTCGAGCGTGCCGCGCTGCGTGGCTTCCAGTTGTTCGTAGTAGCGCTTGCGTTCGCGCTGGATCTGCGCGCTCAGGCTGTAGAAGCGCTGGGCGCTGCCCTCGGCGCGGGCCAGGGCCATGTCGCCCACGGCGCGGCTGATGCGGCCGTTGCCGTCGTCGAAGGGGTGCAGCGTCACGAGCCACAGGTGGGCCAGCCCCGCATGCACGATGGGGTCGCCTGCCGGCGGCGCATCGAACCAGTGCAGGAAGGCGGCGGTTTCTGCGTCCAGCGCCGTGGCAGGCGGGGCTTCGTAATGCACTTTCTCGCGGCCGACAGGGCCCGAGACCACCTGCATGGGCCCTGCCGCATCGTTGCGCCAGGCGCCGGTGCGGATGCGCAGCCGGCCGCTGTAGCCCGTGGGGAAGAGCGCGGCATGCCAGCCGAAGAGGCGTTCCGTGGTCAGCGGCTCGGCAAAGCGCTGGGTGGCGTCCAGCACCATGTCCACCACGCCGTCCACATGCCGGTCGGACGGGGCCAGCGCGCCGATATCCACCCCCAGGCGACGCGCGATGGACGAGCGCACGGCGTCCAGATCCAGGGATTCGCCCTCGATGGCGCTGGTGGTGACGACTTCCTGGGTCAGTGCGCGCAATGTGGCCTGGTCCCGTTGCGCCAGTCCCACCCCGGCCATGCGCCCGGCCAGATGGCCCTGGGCGCGGTGCACCTCCGCCAGGGGCGCTGCCAGGGCCAATGCATCGAAGCGCCACTGTGGCCAGTCGGGGCGCTGCCAGACGTAGGTACGGCGGCGAGGGACGTTGTCGGACCACATGCGGTGATTATGGGGTTTATTCACCGCAGAATCTGCGGTGAATACGCTCCGGCACAGTTCCGCTGCCACCCGAACCGGACGCTGCATACGCGAAGCGCCGTCCGTTGTCGCTTCAGGATCCTGCGCGAGAATCCGGCACCGAACCCGACCCGACCGTGGGCCCCCTTCCATCCAGCCATCCAGCGAGCGATGCCATGACCCTCCCCGCGAGTGCTCCCCCGGACGACCGCATCGATGCCTCCCAACTCGAATACGTCGGCTTCTGGGCCCGCCTGGGCGCGACGCTGCTCGACACGGTGCTGCTGCTCGTCGTCACCGTGCCGCTGCTGGCGGCCGTCTATGGCTGGGACTATTTCAAGCAGACGGAGCGGCTGGTCGCGGGGCCGGCGGATTTCCTGATCTCCTGGGTGCTGCCTGCAGTGGTCGTGCTGCTGTTCTGGTTCTGGCGGCAGGCCACGCCCGGCAAGATGAACATCGGCGCCCGCGTTGTGGATGCGGAGACCGGCCGGCCCATGACGCCCGGGCAGGCGGTGGGGCGCTACCTCGCGTATTTCGTGTCGGCGATCCCGCTGTGCCTGGGCTTCGTGTGGGTGGCGTTCGACCGGCGCAAGCAGGGCTGGCACGACAAGCTGGCGGGCACGGTGGTGGTGCGGCCGAAGCAGCGCAAGTCCGAGTCGGTGCTGTTCGTCAAGGGCCGGTACTAGGCGCGGCCTGCGCGCGCATGCGCGACGCCCGGCCGCGATGGCGGCCGCTACGATCCGTGTCCCGACCCGCAGTCCGGCCAGCGGCCCGGCCGGCAAAGCCATTACAGGAGACACATCGCATGTTCAGCCACGTGATCGTCGGCGTCACCGACCTCGAGAAATCCAAACGCTTCTACGACGCCCTGCTCGGCACCATCGGTGTGCCGCCCGGCATGGCCAACAAGAGCCGCTATTTTTACCGCAGCCCCGGGGGGCTGTTCGGCATCACGCTGCCGATCAATGGCGAGCCCGCCACGCACGGTAATGGCAGCACCATCGGGTTCACGATGCAGTCGCCGGAGCAGGCCGATGCCTTCCATGCGGCCGGCGTGGCGAACGGCGGCACGACCTGCGAAGACCCGCCGGGCTACCGCGAAGGCCCCGTGGGCCCGCTGTACCTGGCCTATCTGCGCGATCCGGACGGCAACAAGCTCTGCGCGATGTACCGGCCGCCCAAGGCCTGATCACGGCAGATCCGCGAGGAAGCGCGCGATGCGCTCCGCGAGCTCATGCGGCCGCTCGCGGTGCGGCACATGCGCGGCGCCGGACAGGATCTCCACGCGCGCGGGCCCGGCCGCCCAGCGGGCGATGTGCGCGGGCTGCTCGAGGGATCCGTATTCGTCCCGGTCGCCGTGCAGGGCGAGCACGGGGCAGGCCACGCGCGCCAGCACGTCGGCCTGCGACCAGCCGGCGAAGTCCGGGTGCAGCCAGGTATCGACCCAGGCGTTCAGCACCCACTGCGCCTTGTGCCCGTCGCCGCCGTGGTGGCGGGCGAGCCGCTGCAGCGCCTCGGGGCTGCGCTGGAACTGGTCGCGTGCCTCGCGGATGCCCGCCAGCGTGCGTTCTTCCACGCAGGCCTGCGCGGCCACGGTGACGAGGGCGATGCAATCACCCGTGCCGCTGCCGTCCGCCGCGCAATGGGCGGCCATGGCCCCGCCCACGCTGTGGCCGAGTGCCACGTAGCGGCCGATGCCGAATGCCGAGCACAGCGCGGGCAGGCTGGTACGTGCCTCGGCCGCGATGAAATCCGGTGGCAGCGCGCCCGTGCAGGGATCGGCGCGGCCGAAGCCCGGCCGGTCGTAGGCGATCACGTCGCGGCCGGTGGCTTGGCACAGCGCCGCGGGGAAGTCGCGCCACAGTGCCACGCAGCCCAGCGAGTCGTGGAAGAGGATGACGGGGGCCCGTGCGATGGCGGGGCCTGCGTCGCGCGGCACAGGCTGCCAGCGGCGGGCGAACAGCCGGCCGCGGGCCGAGTCCACCCAGGCATCGTGCGCGGTCGGCTCCGGCAGTGCGGCGGGCAGGGCGGGCGGAAGGGCGCTCATGCCCGGCATTGTGCGGCGGCCCATGGGGTGCGGCCGTCACCGGGGTGCCAGCCTGCGGGAGCGATACGGGATACTCCCTGCCGCCGAAGTTTTCCCATCCTTTTCTTCATCCAGCCCAGCAAGGACCCCCCTTTGAAATCCGCCAGCGCCACCCTGTTCGACGAGGCCTACTACCAGCGCTTCTATTTCGACAAGAAGACCAGCGTGGTGGACCCGCAGCACATGGAGCGCCTGGGCCAGTTCGTGTGCAGCTACCTCAAGTACCTGCGGGTGCCGGTGGAGCGCGTGCTGGACGTGGGCTGCGGCATCGGCCTGTGGAAGGACATCGTGGCGCGCCATTTTCCGGACGCGCGCTACCAGGGGGTGGAGTTCAGTGCCTACCTGTGCGAGCGCTACGGGTGGCAGCAGGGCTCCGTGGTGGACCATGTCGCGGGCGAGCCTTCCGACCTGGTGGTGTGCCAGGGCGTGCTGCCCTACCTGAGCCCGCCGGACCTGAAGACCGCGCTCGACAACCTGGCGCGCCTGTGCCGCGGAGCGCTCTACCTCGAGGCGGTGACGCGCGAGGACTACGAGCAGGACATCATCGACGAAGACCTGACGGACCCCGCCCTGTTCCGCCACCGCGCCGAGGCCTACCGGCGGGGGCTGTCGCGCCATTTCCGGGCCGTGGGCGGAGGGCTGTGGCTGCGGCGCTCGCTGGAAGTCCCGCTGTTCGAACTCGAATACGCAGGCGAATAACCACCGGTACTGTGCTTTCCATCAGGCAGAAAGAAATTGTTTATCGCATAAAATTTCAAATAGATACAAATCAGCAGAGAGAAGGAGGCTTCCCGTGGCGACTTTCATTCCCGCCATCGGCAGTTGCACATCCCGCATGACGGCGGGCGAGCGGCGGCTGGCCCAGCGGCTGGAGCGCAAGCTCGACGGCGATTACTCCGTCTGGTACGACGTGCCGGTCGGGCCGAAGCAGACCTACCCGGATTTCGTGGTCATGCATCCGCGGCGCGGGGTGCTGATCCTGGAGACCAAGGACTGGCACCTGGAGACGGTGCGCAAGGCCACGCGGCAGTACTGGGAGATCGCCCCGGACGGCGGCGCCTCCAAGATCGTGAAGAACCCGCTGGAGCAGGCCCGCCATTGCGCGCTGGAGGTGGTGCGGGCGCTGGAGCGCGATCCGCAGCTGGTGCAGCCTGCGGGGCCGCACCAGGGCAAGCTGGCGTTCCCGTGGGGCCACGGCGTGGTGTTCACGCGCATCACGCGCCGGCAATTCGAGGCGGCGGGACTGGACGAGGCCATCGCGCCGGACTACGTGGTCTGCCAGGACGAAATGCTCGAAGACGTGGAGCCCGGGGCTTTCCAGGAGCGGCTCTGGCGCATGTTCCCGCATGCCTTCGGCGGCGCGATGTCGCCGCGGCAGACCGACCGCGTGCGCTGGCACATGTTCCCCGAAGTGCGTGTGCCCGTGCAGGGCCGGCTGTTCGCGCCGGCCGGCGGCGTGGACGAGGTGCCGGACCTGCTGCGCGTGATGGACCTGCAGCAGGAGCAGCTGGCGCGCTCGCTGGGCGAAGGCCACCGCGTGATCCACGGCGTGGCCGGCTCGGGCAAGACCATGATCCTGGGCTATCGCGCCGAGCATCTCGCGAAGCTGCACGGCGCGCTGCCCGATGGCGCCAAGCCGGTGCTGGTGCTCTGCTACAACGAGCCGCTGGCCGTGAAGCTGGCCAGCGCCATGGAAGCCAAGGGGCTGGGCGACCGCGTGCACTGCCTGCATTTCCACAAATGGGCGCGCGCGCAACTCGTGGCCTATGGGCAGGGCCTGCCGGCGCCGTCGCTGCCGCGCGAGGCCTTCTTCGCGGACATGGTGGACCGCGTGGTGCGCGGCGTGGACACGGGCCACATCCCCAGCGCGCAGTACGCCGCCGTGCTGATCGACGAAGGGCATGATTTCGAGCCGGAGTGGCTCCGGCTCGTCTCCCGGATGGTGGACCCGGCCACCAACAACCTGCTGCTGCTCTACGACGACGCGCAGAGCATCTACGCCCGCGCGCGGCAGAAGCAGTTCAGCTTCCGCAGCGTGGGCATCCAGGCCCAGGGCCGCACGTCCATCCTGAAGATCAACTACCGCAACACGCGCCAGATCCTGGAGACCGCCCACCTGATCGCGGCCGACCTGCTCGCGCCCGAAGACAGCGGCGAGGACGGCGTGCCCCTGCTGCAGCCCGTGAGCTGCGGCCGCGACGGCGAGGCGCCGGTGGTCGTGCGCCTGCCCTCGTTCCGCGCCGAGGCCGCCCAGGTGGCCGACCGCCTGGCCGCGGCCCACCAGGAAGGCCATGCCTGGGGCGACATGGCGGTGCTGTGCCGCCACTACGCGCAGATGGAGGAGTGCGCCACGGCGCTGCGCCACAAGGGCCTGCCGCACCAGGTGCGCAAGGGCACCGGCAGCTTCCATCCGGCCGACGACACCGTGAAGGTGATGACCATGCACGCCAGCAAGGGCCTGGAGTTCCCGGTGGTGGCGCTGGTGGGCGCGGGGCACATGCCGTCCGACGGCGAGGACGAACGCGAGGAGGCCCGGCTGTTCTACGTGGCGGCGACGCGCGCCACGCACCGGCTGGTGATCACCGCGAGCGGGGAGGGGGCGTTCGCGCAGCGGCTGGAGGGAGTGGGGGCGTGAATGGTCCTAAGGGGACATACCGTACATAATTTGTATTATGGATGTTTTGTCGGTGTTAGTTTGAGTGGAGATTGTTGAATGAAAATTTCATTAAAATTTATTTGTAGTGTGCTGGTTTTTGGGGCAATGGCTGGGTGTGCCTCTACTCAGCCTGAAATTGCAGGACTCAGGAAGATCGAAAAAGGCGATGCCGTATATTTGGATGAGCCGATTTTTTGGCCACAGGCCACTCTGAAAGGTGTCGTGGTGGTTTATGGTGGCCTGGTTCCCGGGCGTTATGTTGCCGAAAATGAAAATGATTTGGGAACTTTCTATCGGGGGCCTAAGGGAGCGAGATTCATGTTCACCACGAAAACTGATGATATGTGGAAGAAATCACCGCCTTCCATCATGCGGCTGGAGGGTGGAATTTGGGTTCCAAAAGTAGGCGAAATGCCAAGAATTTATACCTATAGAGACTCGACTGCTTTGTCGCGTCGTGTTTTCTTGGAAGATTCCGCGCAACCGCAGCAGCATGCAATTTTTCAGAATGCTGATCCGGCTGCCTCTGGTGGAGCAAATGCCGTCAATGATTTGGCCATCAATGCTGTAATTGCAAATCCCTCGGGCGCAGGAGTGGTGGGTGGGGCAGTTGCAGGGGCTTTGGTCAACGGGATTGTTTCTGCCGGCGATGGTTCGGCATACCTGTCGGATATTCCGGGAGAGGCCGTGGATGCGCGCTCCGAATTGATGGAAAAAGTGAAGTCTCGGTTGCACGTTGAGAAGCCGTGACTAAGATGAGCCGCGCTATCTTGGCTGATAATCTGAAGCTTGAGTTCTGCTGCAGGGCGGTTCCAGGTGTTACAGCTATTGTTACGCCCTGTGGTTGCATTCGACGCTGAAGATCCCAAAATCCACGCATGCCGATTTCCTCTTTCCAGACCGGGCCCGTGCAGCCCGCCCGGCGCGCCTTCTGCCGCGCATTCGCACTGGTATCCAGTGCCGTGGGCCTGGGCGCAGCGCTGGTCACGCCGCCCGCGCAGGCCCAGCCCTCCTACACCATCACCACGCCGCAGATCCAGGACGCCCTGGCCGAAAAGCTGCCGCGCCGCTACCGGCTCGGCGGACTGCTGAACCTGGAGGTGCAGGTGCCCGCGCTGCGCCTGCTGCCGGCGCAGAACCGCATCAACGCGGTGCTGCCCGTGGTCGCTTCAGGGCTGGCGGTGTCGGACGGTGCACGCGATGCCTCCGGCTCGCTCGACGTGGATTTCGGGCTGCGTTATGAGCCGTCGGACCGCACGCTGCGCGCGCAGCAGATCCACGTCAACTCGCTGCGTGTCGATGGACTCCGGTCGTCTGCGTCCGAGATGCTGAACGCCTACGCGCAGCAACTGGCCACGCAATCGCTCGGCGAGGTGGTGTTGCACACCCTGCGTCCGCAGGACCTGGCACTGGCCGACGGGCTGGGCATGCAGCCCGGGCCCATCACGGTGACGGAGCGTGGCCTGCGCGTGGATTTCGTGCAGAAGCCGGCGCCTTGACCGCATCGCATTCGCCCATATGAACCCTGCAGTCTGTCCGGTGTGCGGCCCCTCGGGGGCCGAAGAGGCGGACCGCGGAGGTCCGCGAGGGGCCTGGGTGCAGTTCATCGACTACGCAGGCGCCGAGGCATCCGGCCTGGGTCATCCCGAAGGGCTGGCCTATTTCTGCGCGGCACACCACCCGGCCGCGCAGGCGCTCGCGCAGCTTTCCTGTGCCGAGGCGGTGGCGCAGTTGCGTGCCCGGTACCCCGTGCCTCATCAGGAATCCGCTGCTGCACCTCCACCCGCCCGCCGCTGGTGGCAGTTCTGGCGCGCCTGAGCCCGACCGCACCCGGTCCGCTCCCCTACAGCCCCCGCTCCACCATGTCGAGCAGCCGCTGCGCCAGCACCTCGCGCAGCGCTTCGGGGGCGCTGCGCAGGGGGCCGTCGATGGCGAGGAAGGCCATGCCGTGCACGGTGGACCAGGCCAGGTATTCCGCACCGGGCCGGCGTTCCGCGGGCAGGGCGCCGGCGGCCACCAGGTCGTCGAGGGCCGCGCCCAGGTGCTCGAAGGGGTTGAGCCCGCTGGCGCCGCCTTTGTCGGGATCGGGTTCGTTCTCCACCGTGAAGGGCTGCCCGAACGCCATGCGGAACAGCCCGGTTTCCGACTGTGCGAAGCGCAGGTAGCCCCGGCCGACGGCGCGCACCTTGCCGTAGGCCCGCTCGGCGGCCGGGGCGCCCGCGGGCACCCGGGCGAGCTCTTCCTCCATGAACACGGCCATGGCGGCCACGGCGGCGGAGCGCACGGCGTCCAGCAGGTGCTGCCGGCTCGCGAAATGGCGGTAGGCCGCGTTGGGCGCCACGCCCGCGCGCCGGGTGGCCTCTCGCAGCACGACGGCGTCCGGCCCGCCCTGGCGCGCCAGTTCCAGCCCGGCGTCGAGCAGGGCGCGGCGCAGATCGCCATGGCGGTAGGTGGCGCGCGGGGTGGCGGCAGATGGCGGGGCGGAAGCGGACATGGCGTTTGCGATGTGGACAGTGTCCATTGTCTCTGCTACCTTTTGTGGACGGTGTTCACATATGGATGAACCCCCAGCCGAGGAGCCCCCCATGAAAGCCCAACCGTACCTGTTCTTCAACGGCCGTTGCGAGGAGGCGCTGGTCTTCTACCGGAAAGCACTGGGCGCCGAGGTCACGGCGCTGATGCGTTTCCAGGACAATCCCGATCCACCGCAGGAAGGCACCTGCGGCGGCGCGCCGGGCGCGCCCGCTCCGTCGCCCGACAAGGTGATGCATGCCGAGTTCCGCATCGGCGAAACCCACTTGATGGCTTCGGACGGCATGTGCGGCGGGCAGCCCCGCTTCGAGGGCATCTCGCTGGCGCTCACCCCGGCCGATGCGGCCGATGCCCGGCGCGTCTTTGCCGCCCTGGCCGAGGGAGGACAAGTGCAGGTGCCGCTGGGGCCGGCATTCTTCTCGCCGGCCTTCGGCGTGGTGGCCGACCGCTTCGGCGTGCCCTGGATGGTGGTGGCGCCGCAGTCCTGACTCCACCGGCTGCCCTCGCCGCGTGACACCATCACACGGGGCGGCGGGACGGGGCGGAGCCGTCGTGCATCGCACCGCCCGCCCATGTCGGCGGTAGCGATGTTCGACCTGCCGGTGATGGCGCGCGACGGCCTGCTCATGCGCGGGGCGATGGCGCTGGCAGCGCTGGCCGTGGGGCTGCTGGTCTGGATGGCCTGACGGCACGGTGCTGCACCCGGTCTTTCGTGCCGCAGTGCATGGTTTCGGAGCGTGCCGGTTCCGGGGAATGCGGGAGGCGCATGCTGGAAGGCATGTCACCGCGATCCACCGCGGAGTGCTGGCGCATCGCCAGCCACGCCGTGCTTCGCGCATCCGGAGCGCAACGATGAAATCAGTCACACGCCTGTTCAACCAGGGTGCCCAGAAAGTCCAGGGCGGGTTCAGCCAGCTGTCCGCCATGGCCCGCGGCTATACCAGGCTTCCCTCCTCGGGCAAGCAGCATGCGCAGCCCGAAGGCCTCAGTGCCCGCCACAACAGCCCGCAATCCGCGCCGATGGCGCCGCGCAACACCGCGCGGCCCGGGACCGCGGGATACGCCGCCCCCCAGGGGCAGACGCACGCGCAGCCCATGCGTTACGGCGCGGCCCCCCGGCCACAGGGGACGACGCCTCCTCCGACGCGGCCGGCTCCGCATGCCTTCGGCACGTCGCTCCATCCGATGGCGGCGCAGCATTTCCAGGCGCCACAAAAAGCATCGGCTGCCGGCACTTCGCCGGCCCGCATGCAGCGCATGCCGGGGCAGGTATCGCACGAGGCGGCCGCCCGGCCGCCGGTCGGCCTGCAGCACGTTGCTGCCATGGCGGCGGAGCCGGTAGCGACGCCCCAGTCGGCCCGTACGAGGCCCTCCGCATCCGGAGCACGGTCCGAACGCCACGGCGAGGCGGCCTTGCACCGCCACGCGGTATCCGCAGCCAGTCCGGGCCGGACGCAGCAGTCGCATGCGGCCCAGGTGGCCGAGGCGGCGAAGGCGCTGCAGGAGCGGCTCAATGCTTCGTCCAGAAAAATCAACGACCTGGTCATGCTGAGCGGTGCGGCCGAGGAGGAGGGCGACTACGACACGGCGGACGCTGCCGACGACGCCATCGAGGCGCTCAAGCAGGAGCGTGCGCCTATCATCCTGATGAACAACATCCTGAGCGGCGCCGACCGCGCCGGCTCGCGGCAGATGCGCCTGCTGGGAGCGTTCCATGCACGTTCGGTCCCGGTCGATGCCGGAATGCTGCGCAGTCCTGGCCAATTGCGCGCGCATGCCCATGCCCTGCAGGGCAATGCGGCCGCCCTGCACCGTGCGCGCGCCGAGTTCGGCCCCCTCAAGGAACTGGCGCCGAAAGCCGAAATGCTCCGCAAGGCCCTGCAGCAGCACGACCTGCCACCTGCTGCACGCAGCGAGCTGGAGGCGGTTCTGCGCGGGTTCGAGGACTATGCCGCGCTCGACCGCATGGCGGAGGCGGCCGACGCTGCCATCCGCCGCATGGGCGGCATGGGCCTGATGGACGGCACCCCGACCACCGCCGCCGAGCGCAGGGCCGCCGACGATGCCGAACGCAGGGCCGCGCAGGAAGCGCTGGACAACGGTTATTGATCCCGGAGGCAAGGGGCGCGTCCGGCATCGTCCTACGCGGCCGTGCCGCCGCATGGCCTACAACCGGGGCAAGAGCCCGGCCACAAGGGCCGGGCATCGCTTTTGCAGGATATCCCCATGCCCCTTTCCGACGATCCCGATCGCGCCCTGCGCGAAGATCCCTCTTCCTCCGATCCCGAGACGGCCGACGCGGACACGCAGGCCCGGGCCGATGCTGCACACGTGCCCGAACATCCGGTGGTAGTGATCACCGGTGCCTCCAGCGGCATCGGCCATGCCACCGCGCTGGCCTTCGCGCGCCGCGGGGCCTGCCTGGTGCTGGCATCGCGCAACCCCGATACCCTGGCCCCCGTGGCGCTGGCCTGCCGCAAGGCCGGCGGCCATGCCATCGGCGTGCCCACCGACGTGACCGATGCCTCCGCGGTGCGCGTGCTCGCGCAGAAGGCGCTGCGGCACTTCGGGCGCATCGACGTCTGGGTGAACGGCGTGGGCGTGGGCGCGATCGGCCGGTTCGACGAGGTGCCCGTGGAGGCCCACCGCCGGGTGCTGGAGGCCAACCTGCTGGGGCACCTGCACGGCGCGCACGCGGTGCTGCCGCATTTCCGGGAGCGCGGCGCGGGCCGGCTCATCAACCTCATCTCCCTGGGCGGCTGGGTGCCGGCGCCCTACGCGGCGGCCTATACCGCCAGCAAGTTCGGCCTGCGGGGCCTGTCCGAAAGCCTGCGCGCCGAGGTGTCCGACCTGCCGCACGTGCATGTCTGCGACGTGGCGCCGACCTTCGTCGATTCGCCCGGTCTCTCGCATGGTGCCAACTACACGGGCCGGCGCATCCGGCCGCCGCTGCCGATGGTCGATCCGCACCGGGTGGCCGACACCGTGGTGGGACTGTCGAGGGCCCTGCGCCCCCGTTCCGTGACCTGGATGGGCCTCGGGGCGCTGCCCGGCCGGATGGCGCACGCGGTGGCGCCGGACACCGTGGCGCGCTGGATGCGCTGCCTGTCCGACTGGGGCCTCGCCCGGGCACACCCGGAGCCGGAAAGCGACGGCAACCTCTTCGCGCCCTCGCAGGGCACGGCAGTGGCCGGCGGACACCGCAAGCGCCGCGCCGGCACGCTGGGGCTGGTGGCGGCCCTGGGCGTGGCAGGCATCGCCTACGGCTGGTGGGCCGGGCGCCAGCGGCGCTGACCCTCGGACCGTGCCGGCTGCTACGGGGCGGCCGCAATCCATCAATACCTCGACCGTGGCGAGGGGGCATTGCGCGCGCGGCACAATGCCGCGTTTTTGCGGATCCATGGTGTTTTCGCTCTCCTGGTTCGTGTCCCGTGGGCGTGCGCTGTTGCGCAGTCCATGGTTCCCCCTGGTACTGATTTGCCTCCTGGCCCTGAGCCTGATCGTGCTGGGCCACGACGGCAAGCGCGTGGCGCAACTCGTGGCGCTGGCTGCACCTCCCTTCGCCTGGCTGTTCTGGCCCGTGCGCCGCGCCTGGGTGCATCGCCTGCGGGCCGCGCTGCTGTGGACCTGGGCGATGGCGTTCGCGCTCGACGGCGTGGCACGCGCCTATCTGCTGGACGCCTACCAGGCCGCACCGGACAGCGCGATGGTGCTGGGTGCCGTGGCCAATACCAATGCCCGAGAGGGAACGGAATACCTGCGCATGCACTGGCGCGCCGCGCTGCTCGCGGCATGCGGCGTGATGGCGGTGGCGGCGGTCCTGGCTGCCTGCCTGTCGCGGGGGCTGCGCAGCCCGGGGCCATCGGCCCGGACACGGCCCCGGTCGCCGTCGCGCGCCCGCCGCGCGGCCCTGTGGGGGCTGGGCGGCGCGGTGATGCTGTCGGGTGCCGCGGCCTATGCCAGCAAGCCGTGGCGGCGGCTGCACCCGGTGCTTTTCTGGGTGCAGTGGGGCGACAAGGTGGAGCACGTGCGCGCCGACTGGGCCGGGCAGCAGGGCGCGCGGCAGGCGCTGCTCGAACGCGCGCGCGCCGATGCTCCTTTCATGGCGGAAGACGGGCCCGCGCTCGTGGTGCTGGTGATCTCCGACAGCGTGAACCGCGACAACATGTCGCTCTATGGCTATGGCCGGCCCACCACGCCGGGGCTGCAGGCGCAGCAGGCGGTGCTGGGCGAGGCGTTCACGGCCTTCCGCCAGGCCTGGTCGGCCGATGCGACCACGCTGCCCGCGCTGCGCAATTTCTTCCGCTTCGGCGAGCCCGATGCGGCACATCCCCACCATGCGCTGGCCATCGCGCGCGCGGCCGGCTACAAGGTCTGGTGGATGAGCAACCACGACGACGTGGGCATCGAGCAGATGCACGCGCGCATGGCGGACATCACCGAGATGAACAACCGCACGCCCGGCCGATCCGGCGCCTCGCTCGACAGCGAGGTGCTCGACTGCCTGGAGGAAGCGCTGGCCGATCCTGCGCCGCGCAAGCTGCTCGTGCTGCATCTCATGGGCGCGCACCCGCATTACGACCTGCGTTTTCCGGAAGGTGCCAATCCCTTCGACGACCGGCCGGATGCGGTGGATGCCAGCCTGGAGCGCGCCGGCAGGCCAGCCTGGCTGCGGGACCGGCGCGAGGAATACGACGCCGCGGTGCTCTACCACGACGGCATCGTCTCCACCATCCTGCGGCGTACCCGCGAAGGCGGCACGCCGGGCGGCTACCGCGCCTTCATGTACCTCTCCGACCATGGGCAGGAAGTGGGCCATGGCGCCAACTGGGCCGGGCACAGCCCCTCCACGCCCGCGGGCTACCGCATCCCCGCCATCGTGTGGCACAACGGCCGCGCGCCGCTGGCCCCGCAGGGGCTGGAACGGCGTCCGCTGCGTGCGGACTGGGCGGGTCATACGCTGGTGCAGCTGCTGCGCATCGACTGGAAGGGCTATCGGGCCGACCGCGACGTGCTCAGCAGGGGCTACCGGTGGTTTCCACCCGAAGTGGCGGCCCTGGCGGAAGCGCGGGGCGCGCAGGCAGGGCCCGGGCCGGGCTCGCACTGACGATCACGCGAAGGGTGGGTTGGCCGTGTGGCGCCTCCTCCTACAGCCAGCGGCGCCCTGCGTGCCTAGGATGGCTCCAGCCGCTGCTGCGCGGCCCGCCCCGCCGCATGCCGGTTCCGGCTGCTTTCCCGAACGCCCACGGCGCCGCGGCACCACCAGCACAGGACACATGCCATGAAGTCTTCCGCCCCCACCGCCGGCGTCCGCGCTGCCGCTGCCTCGCCCACCGCCGTCCCCTTCACGTTCTATGCGGCCAACGGCCGCGTCTATGCGAGCAATGTGAAGGACAAGCTCATCGACCTGGGCCGCCTGGACCGCGACGGCACCGGCTACGCCTACCAGCTCGATGCCGACGAGAAAATCGCCGCGGGCGGCTTCGAATCGCCCGAACATGCGCTGGCCGCCATCGTGGGTGCGATCACCTTCCTGTTCCTCGACGGCCAGTTCACCGCGCTGGCCGACGTGGGCGGCGAGCGGCCCGATCTGATCGACGCTCCGCAGATCCACGTCACCCTGGATGCCCTGGGCAAGGGCGAGCCGGCCATCGCGGCCGATGTCTGAGCCCGCCGCGGAGGCGCCGGCATGGCCGGACCTCCGGGTGCCGGCGCCGTCCTGAGCGGGATGGCCGGGCCCTGGCCGCGGGCCGCTGCCGCATTCCCTTTCTTTTCCTTCCATTTTTCTTCCACCGACGCCGCTCCGGCAACTCCCCACCGCGGGAGGCGGAGCGGGCCATCGAGCAAGGAGCTGCATGCTGAACGACACCCCCTCCACCGCCTCCCTCCTGTCCTGGCTCCGCGACGAGACCGTCTGGGGCCTCTCGCTGTCGAGCATCGCGCTGGCCGTTGCCTCGGCGCTGGGCGTGTACCTGGGCATCACGCTGCTGCTGGGCGTGGCGCAGCGGCGCACCCGGCGGCTCGCGGAGGCGCGTGCGGCGCAGGGGCGCGAGGGGGCGGGCAGCGTGGCGGCCGTCGCTGCCGAAGTGCTCGGCGGCACCAGCCACCTGCTGATCCTGCTGGTGGCGCTGCTGGTCGGCGTGGGCATGCTGGACCTGGCGCCGCGCTGGCAGGCGCGCGTGGGGCAGCTCTGGTTCATCGCGCTGGCGCTGCAGATGGCGCTGTGGGGAACGCGCGCCATCGGCATCGCGATCCGGCGCTACGAGGCGCGGCACCTGGGGACGCCGTCGGTGCAGGTGAGCGCCTCGGGAACGCTGATGTCCTGGGGGCTGCGCACCTTGCTGTGGGCCACCATCGTGCTGGCGATGCTCGCCAATCTCGGGGTCAACATCACGGCCTTCGTGGCGAGCCTGGGCGTGGGCGGCATCGCCATCGCGCTGGCCGTGCAGAACGTGCTGGGCGATCTCTTCGCCTCGCTGGCGATCGCCGTGGACAAGCCCTTCGAGGTGGGCGATTTCATCGTGGTGGGCAGCGTGGCGGGCACGGTGCAGCGCATCGGCGTGAAGACCACGCGCATCCGCAGCCTGGGTGGCGAGCAGATCGTGATGTCCAACACCGACCTGCTCAAGCAGACCATCAACAACTACCGCTACCTGCAGGAGCGGCGCATCGTCTTCACCTTCTCCGTGAGCTACGCCACCACCGCGGCGCAGGCCGAGGCCGTGGCCCAGGCGGTGCGGCGCATCATCGAGGCACAGGACAAGGTGCGCTTCGACCGCGCACACCTCAAGGGTTTCGGCGCCAATGCGCTCGAATACGAGGTGGTCTATATCGTGCTGGATGCGGGCTACAACGCCTACATGGACGTGCAGCAGGCCATCAATCTCGCGATCCTGCGCGAGCTGGGTGCGCTGGGCGTGCAGTTCGGCGTGCCCGTGCGCCAGGTGCAGATGGTTCCCCCCGCGCGTGCCGACGTCCCGGAGGCCGGCGGTTCTTCCCAGGAGGTGTCCCCATGATCGAAACCCCCCGCATCGTCCAGATGGAGGCGCAGCCGGCCGCGCTCTGGCCCGTGTCGTGCACGCGCGAGGAAATCCAGCAGGTCATGGGCCGGAGCGTGCGCGCCCTGATGGACGCCCTGGCCGCGCAGGGCGTCTCTCCCGCCGGGCCGCTCTTCACCCACCACCTGCGACGCCCCACGGATACCTTCGAGTTCCACCTCGGCGTGCCCGTGGACAAGCCCGTGGGCCCCGGGCCGGATGGTGGCCTGCAGCCCGGGGAGTGGCCCGCCATGCGCGTGGCGCGCACCGAGTACCGCGGGCGTTACGAAGACCTGCCCCAGGCCTGGGAGACGTTCCATCGGTGGATCGGCGCCCAGGGCGTAAGGCCGGCGGAGGATGTGTGGGAGCGCTACCTCACCGGGCCGGAAACCGGCAGCGATCCGGGCGGGTGGCGCACGGAGCTGATCCAGCCGCTGGCGGACTGAAGCGGCCTGGGGGCTGACCCGCATGCCTCCTTATGCGAGGCCTGAGCGGACGGCCGCCCGCATATCCGTTTTTCGAGTTGTCAGCCACATTCAGGAGCGCATGGCACGTGCATGGCTTCGGGCTGCATGTCCTGGCTTCGGCCGGTGATCGGGATTCCGTGGAAGGGAACCGCACAGTTTCCTCCATCTTCACGTCTTTTCCCCCGATCATGGTTTCCTCTCCATCCATCACGCCTCCATCTTCCCCACGTGCCATCACCGTCCCGGCCGGGGACGGGGGGGCGTCGTCGTCCGGCACCTCCGCAACGTCCGGCCGCTCCGGCATGCTGCCCGGGGCCGGCGTACCACGGCGTTCTGCCCCGATGGCCGCATCGCAGGCATCGGGCGCGCCGCGGCCACGTGCCGCCGTACTGCCGTCGATGATCGGTGCGGCCGGTCAGGCGGCCGCCGGGGCTCGCCCAGCCCTGTCCGATGCGGCCTGGGAGCGCATCGCCATGCTGCCGCCCGCGCAGCGCCAGCGGCTGAATGCCCGGGAGCGGGAGACGCTGGCGGCCGCGGTGCATGCACTGCGCAGCCACGTCGAGGCCGAAGGGCTGGATTTCATTCCCGTGTTCGGCCACTGGTCGCTGCGCACCGACAACTACCGGGAGCTGGGCAAGGCCAGCCAGGACGAGGTGCAGGAAGGCCGTGACACGGTCCCCGCGCGCATCGGCGACTACGGCATGGACTTCGTGGCGAGCACGGAGTACCGGGGCCGGCCGCAACATCCCGGCGCCGTGGCGTCCATCGCGCCGTCCCCTGGCGGGCAGGTGCCCGGCACGCTTTTGAAGCTGCCCTTCGACCGCGCGGAGGAATTGCTCACCGTGCTGCTGACGCGCGAGATCGGCGCGGAGGCGGACCTGCGCGCGCCACCCGATGCGCAGGGCCGGCCCCGCTCCAGCCTCATGTACCAGCCGGCGGTGCGGCCCGTCACGCTGCAGGACGGCAGCACGGTGCATGCACTGCTGTTCGAGACCAACCCCGACGGCGCCAAGTCGTTGCGGCGCGCGTTCGGCGACGAGTCGGGATTGACCGCCGGGCGGCTGGCCTTCTTCATCGCGGGCGAGGGCGGGTTCGTGCGCGATGGCAAGCACTACGGAGGGCCGAGCGCCGACTACTGGAAGGCCGGCATGCAGCGGCTCGAAGCGTCGGGCGATGCGCCCGATCCGCTGCTGGCCGAGGCCTACCGCATCGCCACGTCCAGCCGCTCCGCGGACGGCGGATTGTCGCTGGATGCCATGGTGGGCGCCGCCGTGCCGCGCGGCACGTGGCACGGGCACCAGGGCTGGCTCGGCCGGGCCGAAGCGCGGCTGCCGGCGGTGTATGCGCAGCCGGGCAGCCCGGCCGCCATCGCCGCGCACCAGCAGCACCAGCGGGCGCTGGATACGGCCGTGGCAGCATGGCTGTCGGGCGAGGTCGCCGGCGCGGTCCGGGTGGACGGCGGCGACCTGCGCACGGCCCTGGCACGCGAACTGCCCGCACTGCTGCAGGGGCAGGGGTTCGACCCCTCCGTGTACGCGGCCTCCGCGATGGGCGAGCGCGGATACGGCCGCCATCTGCTATACAGCGAATCGGACGCCCGCAGCGGCATGCAGGGCCTGTTCAGCCTGCAGGTGGCGGCTTTCGACACGCAGCGGCATCCGGAGGCGCTGGCGCATCCGGAGGTGTGCGCGGTGTTCGATGCGGCGGTGGCGAAAGAGGGTACGGCGCTGTGGCCTGAGGACACCGCGGTGGCGGTTTTCCTGCATCGCGATATCGACGGCGTGTCGGGCGGACTGGAGCTTCCGCTGCAGGATCCCTTCGCGGTCCGGCGCCGCCTGCACTGACGGCGCGGCAACGATCGTTCCATCCATGCGCCGGTCCGTTGCACGCACCGGGCCTTGGGACTGCCGCGGACACCCCCACGTGTTCCGGAGCTTTTCTGGAGAATCCACGCATGTCCACCCCCTCCCCCCTGCTCGGCAGCCAGCCCCTGGGCCCGCTCTGGCCCACGCTGGATCCGTTCCTTTTCTGCGCCCACCACGACGATGCCTACCCGCGCGGCAATGGCCGGCTGGGGCCCGACGCGCCGCTCACGGGCCGCCAGATCGGGCAGGATTTCTCGCGCAAGGACGGCTGGAGCATGTACCACGGCGACGAGGTGCCCGGCTTCCCGCCCCATCCGCACCGCGGCTTCGAGACCGTGACCATCGTGCGCACCGGCCTCATCGACCATGCCGACTCGCTGGGCGCTGCCGCCCGCTTCGGACAGGGCGACGTGCAGTGGCTGACCGCGGGCCAGGGCATCGTGCATTCCGAAATGTTCCCGCTGCTGGACGCGCAGCAGCCCAACCCGCTCGAACTGTTCCAGATCTGGCTCAACCTGCCCGCGGCGGACAAGATGGTGCCGCCGCACTTCACCATGTTCTGGGCTGGAGACATCCCGCGCCTGGTGTCCACCGACGATGCCGGGCGCCGCACCGAACTGACCGTGATCGCCGGGCGGGTGCCCGGAGCGGATGCCGAGCCGCTCGCGCCGCCCCCGCATTCCTGGGCCGCGCGCGATGCCTCGGACGTGGCGATCTGGACGCTGCGGCTCGCGCCCGGTGCGCGCTACACCCTGCCCGCCGCGGCGGGGGAAGGCACGCGGCGCATGCTCTACCACTTCGCGGGCGAGGGCGTGCGCGTGGCCGGCGAGGCCGTGGGCCATGCCGCGCTGGAGTTGCGCGCAGGCGCCGCGGTGGAACTGGTGAACGGCAGCGCTGAACAGGCCGCTGAATTCCTGCTGCTGCAGGGCCGCCCCCTGGGTGAGCCCGTGGTGCAGTACGGCCCCTTCGTGATGAACTCCGAGTCGCAGATCCACCAGGCGCTGGCGGACTACCGCCGCACGCAGTTCGGTGGCTGGCCCTGGGGCGATGGCGCGCCCGTGCACGGTCCGCAGCCGCGCCGCTTCGCGCGGCGGCCGGGCGAGCCCGCCGACGAAGTGCCCGAGGCGATCGCGTCCTGATCCCGCACCGGGCGCGGGGCCGGCGGCGTGTGCTGCCGGCCGGCGATGCGGGACAATCGGCGCACGTTTTTTCTTCCGACTCCACCGTACCGCCAGCCCCTGCCGCCATGAATATCTCCAAGGACACCGCCGTCACCCTGAGCTACAAGATCACCAGCCCCGAGGGCAAGCCGCTGGATTCGGGCCACGTGGCCTACCTGCACGGCGGCTACGAGAACCTGTTCCCGAAGGTCGAGGCGGCGCTGGACGGCCAGGCCCCCGGCTTCGTCACCACCGTCGAGCTGGCGGTGGCGGACGCCTTCGGCGAGCGCGACGAGAGCCTGGTGCGCACCATCCCCAAAACCGAATTCCCGCCCGGCGTGAAAGTGGGCGGCCAGCTGCGTGGCGTCGGCGACGACGGCCAGCCGCAGCTCTTCAATGTGGTGAAGATCAAGGGCCCGGTCGTGCACCTGGACGGCAACCATCCCCTGGCGGGCCAGGCCCTGCGTTTTTCTTGCAAGGTGACCGAAGTGCGGCCCGCCACGGCCGATGAGGTCGCCCACCGCCACGTGCATGGCGGGCACGGCCACCACCACTGAGACGGTTCAGTACTCCACGTCCACCACCACGTTGTCCTGGTACACCCCGGGTGGCGGCGGTGTCTGGTCGCCGTAGATGCGCGCCGTGTAGGGCAGCACGATGGGCGTGGTGCCGTCCGTGATGGCCGTTCCGGCCGTGCGCGTGCCCGCGGCCGTGCCCCAGAGGCTGCCGTCCGCCCGGAACAGGTCGTAGGCCAGCCGGTTCGCGCCGCTGGCCATCTGCCTGCGGCCGGCCGACGGATAGGTGCCCGGGCCGAGCCCCACGGTCACGGAGAGCCCGCGCGTGCAGACCACCGAGACATTGCCGGACACCGCCGGGAAAGCCGCCGGCAGGGGGGCGGAGCCGAACTGCACGTTCGGCGCGGACAGGGTGCAGTCGTTCGTGACCACCAGCTGCACGGTCAGCAGGCGGTTCACGTTGCCATTGCGCGGCGTGCCCACGCAGAGGCCGCCCACGCCGAGCAGGCCTTCGCAGATGTTGGCGTAGGTCCAGTTCACGGTGACGGTGTCCGTATAGGTGCCGGCCGGCACGTTCGTGCCCACCGCGGTGGCGATGCGCAGCGGCAGCGACGCCGTGTTGTTGCTCAGCAGCGCTACCAGGTTCGCGCCGTTCGCATTGATCACCAGCAGGCCCTGCGTGTAGCTGGTGCCCGCAAGGTCGGTGATCTGGTAAGGGATGGCCGGCTTCGCTCCGTCCTTGAGCGTGAGCCCGGTCGTGGGGCTGACGAATTTCGCCTGCACCGTCGGCGTGCCCAGCGTGGACAGCACGATGCCGCCGCACCCCAGCGTGAACTGCGCCGTGGTGGTGACGGTGGGGCCGGAGAGCACGCGCTGCGAGGGCACCGTGCCGAGATTGCCGCCGGTTTCGCTGTTCACGCAATCGGCCGATGCCGTGCGGCAGAGGGCGGCCAGCACGCCTGCGGCCGCCAGCGGCAGGGCGGTGCCCCGCGGCTGCCGTGCCGGGCGTGCAGCGCCGGTCACAGTGCCTCCCCAGCGGCATTGGCTGCGGAAGGCGGTGCTCCGCCCTCGCGGCAGACCACGCGCAGGTCGCGTTGCGCCGCGTGCTCCGCGGCATCGAACGCGGCCCGGCATTCCCGCCCGTCGGGCGTGCGGGCCGCGAGTGTGTTGCGCGTCTGCAGCGCGGTCAGATAGACCACGCCGTCCCACCCCACCACCGTGGGCACCTGTCCCTGCTCGTGCACGACGGCGCTGCCCGGCGGCAACGGCATGCCATCCGCGTCCACCAGCGTCAGGGTGGCCGTGCGCATGCGCAGCACCGGCATGCGCACCAGCGTGCCCGTGCCCCGTGCCACGGCCACCCGGCGTTCCAGTGCGGGCGTGTGCACATCCGGCGGAAGCGACAGCGGATCGATCGCGTAGCGCGCGGGATAGTAGGCCGGAACATTGGGAACCAGCAGGTAGCCCTGCCCGTCTGTGCGTCCCGCGGGCTGGTGGTTGACCGTGATCGGCACGCCGGGCGCACCGTCCGTCGATACGAGCGCGAAGCCGTCCGTGACGCGGTTGGCGGCGAACACGTAGCCATCCATGGCGCCCAGCGACCCGGAGGCGCCCGCCCAGTGCGTGGTGTCTGCGGCCGCGCCGAAGAGGCCGCCCTGCACCATGCCATACCGACCCTGGTATTGCGCGCTCGCGAGGCGGTAGTTGCCGCCCGTGCCACCGGCAGGGCCGCCGCCGCGCGTCTGGCCGATGCGCCAGCCGAAGCCGCCGTCGCTCGGCAGGCTGCGCTGCAGCCCCAGTTCTCCCTGCGTCCGCCCGCCGGTATGCGCCGCGGCGGCCTGCGCCGTCAGCAGCGGGTCGAGCAGGTAGGTCAGCTGGGCGCGGACCTGGGTTTCCCCGGTCTCGACGGTGCGGCCCGCCGTCAGCGAGAAGAAGGCGTCGCGCCCGAGGGGCGTGCTGTAGCTGGCATAGGCGAGCCGGCTGCGCTCCGTGCCCGCGCCGCGCAGATCGACCCATCCCGCGCCCAGCGACGCGGAACCGACCACCAGGCTCGCATTCACCTGCCGACTGAGGCGGGATGGCTGCAGGCTGCCGCCGTAGTCCGCGGCATCTCCGAAACCGTGCAGGCGCCGCGTTTCCAGCAGCGAGATCCCGCCGCGCGGCGTGTTGTACTGGTAGCCCGCACTCCATTGCCAGCCGCCGCTGCGGTCCGGGAGCGCGGTGTCGCCGGGCACCGCGCGGCCGTAGGTGAGCGAGGCGTTGAACACGCCCAGGGTGCCCCAGCGCACGAGCCCGCCCGCGCCCAGCACGCCCAGGCCACGGGCGGCCTGGGCCTGGGCCTCGACCGTGACCGCGTCGGTCACGCCGCGCCGCAGCACGCCCGCGGCCAGCGGCCGGCCGTAGGCGAAGCTGCGCAGGCCGTAGCCGCGCCGCAGTGCCCCGACCGAAACCGAATAGTCGGTCCACCCCGGGCGCAGCAGCTGGCTGCTCACGTAGAACGGCACGGACGTCACCACCTGGCGGCCCAGGGCATCGGTGGTGACCACGGACGCCATGCCGGCGCCATTCACGGCCGGCAATTCACCCAGCGTGAACGGGCCGGGCTGCACGGTGTGCCGGCTCGCGCGGAAGCCATTGACGAAGACATCCACCGCCGACGGCACGGTTGCCTGCCCGGCGAACTCGGGCATCGGATACGTCACCAGATCGGGCCGCGCGGCGAAGTTGCGCGCCCATTGCACTCCGCCCAGGCGCACGGGCGTGGTCCAGGGCAGCGCGCCGGTGATCAGGTCCCCCGCCGTCCAGGCCGTGGCGCTGCCCGCATCGATATCTGTCCAGGCGGTGTCGTAGCGCAGGTAGCCGTTGCCGCTGCCGCCGTCCACGCGGCGCAGCACGCCCGTGTGGGAGACCACCCCGTGCAGGCCGAAAAAGCGCTGCTCCGACCACAGCGAGGCGGCCGTGCGGCCCTGGGTGCGCGTGGCGTAGAACTCGTAGTTCATCAGCAGTCCGGTGCCCCGGGAGAGGGCCACATCCTCCGGCGATTCCCCGGCCAGCCGCTGCATCGGCAGCCATTGCGCCGGCACGTCGATGCGCAGGCGCTGCGCGAGGCTGTCGTAGGCCACGGAGACGCCCGGCAGCGTGTCCACGGCCACGGGCGTGCCGTCGGGCTGGTCGGTCTGCACGTGCAGGCGCCGCAGCGTGGCCGCATCGATCTCGAAATGCGATCCGCGCTGGCGGACCGCCACGAGCCCGTCCCCGGGCCGGCCGTTCACTTCCACCTCCAGGTAGAGGGCGGTGGCCTCCGTGGACGCGCCCGTGGCGGCTGGCGGCGGCGGAAGGTCGCCTGCAGACAGCCATTGGGGCAGGCAGGCCAGCAGTGCCGCCAGCCTGCGGGCATGCGCCGGGGCAGGGCGGTGGCCCGCGGTGTCATGGCTCGGCACGGGGAAGGGACGCCTCGCGTCCGTTGATGGTGGCAAGCAGTTCCGGCTTCGCGGGCGGTGGCTGGTCCAGCACCCAGCGCCGCTGGCTGTGCGGCAGCACGTAGCCGAGCAGACCTGGCGTGACGACCGGCCCGTCCCGGCCCGGGGCCTGCCAGCGCACGGCCGTGAGCCGCGCATGGCCGGCCCCCGTGTTGTGGACCACGAGGTGCTGCCTGCCGTCCGGGCTGCGGTCCACGCTCCAGCGCAGGGCCGGCTCCAGCGTGTCGCCGGGGGCCAGGGAGGACAGCAGGTCCGCGTGGGTGGCGGGCATGCGCGGCCCCAGCGTGCCGGGGGCATAGACGAACAGCGGGATCGCGTAGCGGATCTGCAGCCGCACGCCGAACTGGGCGGGAGGCGCTGCCCGCGAGGCGCCCTGCATGGCTCCCGGGCCGGCGGGGGGCGCCGGCAATTCATCGAGCAGCACCCGGAAGGCCTGTTCCTGCCCGGGCGGTACGGGCTGGGTCGCGATGAGCCGCACCATCTGCCGCGCACCCGGAGGAATCTGGCTGATGGGCGGGCTCGCCACCACGGCCTGCTGTTGCGTGAAGCGGTCGTCGCCCTCTTCCTGACACCAGGCGAACACCCTGGCCTGCATGGCCACCGGCTCGGTCCCCCGGTTCTCCACCCAGAGCGCGACGGCCCGCTGCTCGCCCGCGATGACGGGATCCACTGGCCAGATCATCAGCGGGGCCGCCGCGTGCGCCGTTCCCTGAAGGGCGGGCAGCAGTGCCCAAGCCAGCGCCGTGGCCGCCAGCCGCAGGCAGGCCCTGCGGTCCGGGCCGCGCAGGGGGGACGGCGGACCGGCACCTACCATGACAGCGTTACCTGTACCGTATCGGTATAGACGCCTGCCGGCAGGCCGAACCCGGGGAACGTGGCCGTGCCCTGGAGCGGCAGGGCGGCGGCACTGCTGCCGAGCGTGAGGCCGGCGGGCACGTTCGGGACGAGCGCCGTGGCGGGGGCCGTGGCCAGTGCCAGCGCGTAGGGCACATAGGCGCCCGCATTGTTGGAGAGCCTGCGCTGGCTGCCCTGCGCGTTCTGCCCGGCGTCCGCCGCCACCTGCACGGCCGTGCCCGGGGTGCACTGGATCAGTGCCTGCCCGCCGGCACCGGAGCCGGCGAGCCGCGTCTCGCTGCCGGTGCGCACGGCGGAGTGCGTGCCGAAGTCGATCGTGCCGAAATTCACGCCCGTGACCTGCCCCGGAGCGCCCGATACCAGGCAGCCGCGCACGATGGCTGCGTTCACCGTCAGGGTGGCCGTGGTCGGTATCGTGGCGGGTACCGCGGGCAGCGGCAGCAGCGTGGCCAGGCACAGCAGCGGAGCGGCCGAAGGCCGCACTGCCGGCCGGCCGGCAGCCCGCCCGCACCACGCCGCGACGCGGATGGCATGTGGCATCGAAAGATCTCCCTCGCCGCCGGAGGCCCCGGCGATCCTCTGTTTCAGAAGGTCAGCGTGACCTGCAGCTGGTCGGTATAAAGGCCCGCCGGGAGCGCCACCGCATTGGTCTTGTTCACCAGGCCATAGATCGGCAGGGTGAACGGATTGCCGGCCGACGGCACGGCGATGCCCGTGACGGCCGTCGCCGCCGTATAGGGCACCGTGTGGCCCGGATCGCGGTACACGTCGTACGGAAGGAAGGCACTGCCGTTGGACATCGCGCGCGTGCCCGTGCCGATGCCTGCGCCTTGACCGGCATGCGTGCCGCCGTCGATGGTGATGCTGAACGCGGTGATCTCGGGCGAGCACACGATCTGCGTGGCGCCCGCGCCGCCTTCGCCGCCACTGGCCGTGGCGGTGGCCGTGCCCACGAAGGTCGCGGGCCGGGAGCCGAAGTCCAGCGTGCCGAAATCCGCGCCCGATACAGTTCCCGGACCGCCGTTGATCACGCAGCCGGAGGTGAGCATCATGCGCGCGCCGAGCACGCCGGACAGGGTGGCGGCACCGAGTGGCGCGGCGCCTGCGGCCAGCGCCAGCACGCCTGCGGCGGCCAGGGTGCGGGCCTTGCGCCCGGCAACCTGGCCCCGCCGTGGTGCCGAATGGGTGGATGTCGCTTTCATCGCTTTCTCCTCCACAGAAAAAACCGGTGCGGAAGCTGCGGTCGGTACCGCTCGCCGCCGTCCGTGGCGTTTTTGCCCTGCCCCTCAAAAGCAGCTTCCTGCGGGAAGCCCGGGTGGATCAAGCCACCTCTGTCATGCTGTTGTACAACATGTTAAGAGCGATGGGAATGCCTGCGTATAGGTGGAATTCCAGAGAAAGCGCTGGCCGCAGCCATCGGCCTGCGCTACGGCCGAGCTGCATCCGCCCGGTCGCGGCTAGCGCCGCAGCAGGGCCTGGCGCAGCAGCCGGGCCGCGCGGTCGCGGATACGGAACGGGCTGTGACCGGGCGCAGGCCGCGATTTCGCGCGGATGCAGGCCGCCAGGAAGTCATGCAGGATGGGCGCGTCGTCCATGGTCTGCGAAGCGCCCGGCTTGAAGAATTCCGGATGCCACTGCGTCGCGGCGATGTAGCCGCGCCCGGAGTGGGCGTTGCGGCGGATCGCCTCGGGCACACCGTCGGGATGGCTCCAGGCCTCGATCTCGAAGCCGGGCGCCAGGTTCTTGATACCCTGGTGGTGGATGCTGTTGACCACCATGCGCGGCTGCTGCGGATACAGCTGCGACAGCCGCGTGCCGGGCACGATCTCCACCTCGTGGAAGTGCTGGTCGTAGGTGACCGCGTTGCGGTGCTGCTGGGCACCCGGGTGCTGGGTCTCGATGTCCTGGTAGAGCGTGCCGCCGAAGGCCACGTTGATGAGCTGCAGCCCCCGGCACACGCCGAAGATGGGCTTGCCCGCCTGCTCGAAGGCCTCCACCACGGCCAGGTCGTACAGGTCGCGGATGCGGTCGCCGAGCCAGGCATCCTTCAGCGGCACCTCGCCATAGCTGCCGGGCCACACATCGGCGCCGCCATGCATCACGACACCGTCCAGCCATTCGGCGTAGTGGGCCAGGGTCACGTCGCCCCGGGCCGTTTCGCCCGTCGGGCAGGGCACCATGACGACCATCGCGCCGGCCGACATGATCCAGTGCGCGATGGATTGTTCGACGTACTGCAGCGTCTTGTTGGTGAACAGCGACCGGGCAGGGTCGGCGTGCGAGAAGCAGGCCGACAGCCCGATCTTGAGCCGCTGGGCGGCCGGGAGTGCCGTGGCACGCCGCGCGGGTGGCGTGCCGCGGAAGGGGGGGACATCAAGCATGGGGAATTTTTAGCCCATCCCGCGCGGCTCTGCTGTAGGAACCCGCCGCCCGCTCGCCAGGGCCTCGAGCCCTTCGTGCCCTGTTGCGTGTTCCGTCACCTTTGGAAGCACAGCCGTGGCGGTCAGCTCTTGCATTTTCGGCAGCCGCCGCGACTCTCGGGGTAACAGCACTTTCTTTCGTTCCCACCGAGGAGGCATCCATGCAAGTACAGGTCCAGCACGACGAACACATCCAGGGCGGCGAGTCGCTCGTCCAATGGGTCCAGACCGAAACCGCCAGCCGGCTGGCGCGCTTCCGCGACCATCTGACCCGCGTGGAAGTGCATCTGTCGGACCTCGATGCCGGCAAGTCCGGCGGAGGAGACAAGCGCTGCGTGGCCGAGGCGCGGCTCGCCGGGCGGCAGCCGATCGCCGTGAACGCCGATGCCGACAAGGTTGCAGATGCCTTCATGGCGGCCGTGGAGAAGCTGGCCCGTGCCATCGATACCGACCTGGGCCGGCTGAAGGACAAGAACGGCCGCGAAACCATCCGCACCGTCGCGGAGTAAGAGGGGGCGGCCGGCACGGCCGTGTCCGCCGCCGCAGCGACTTGCGGGGCGTTGGCCCCCGCTGCGCTTCAGGCGCCGCGTCCGGCGCGGCCTTGCGCGATGCGCCGGCGGGGCACCGTGGCCGGCGCCTCGACCATCCGCCCGCTGCGCTCGGCCGCGCCCTGCGCCAGCTCGCCGATCAGCGCCGCCTCCGGCAGGTTCTTCCAGTAGCGCACCGGCATCTCGCGCCGCATCATGTCCAGCTTGAGGCGCGCGGGGTTGAAGGTGTGCCGGTAATAGGTCAGCCAGAGCGCTTCGCCGGCATCGGGGGGCGGGGCATCGGCGCGCGTGGCGCCCGGCCCGGTCTGCAGCGTGGCACCGTCCCAGTGCAGGCTGCATTCGGGCGTGAGCAGCGCCCAGCGCATCTGGGTGAAGCGTTGTACGAAGAAGGCGGCGTTGGCCCGCACGATGAAATGGTCCGGCTCGAACCAGGCCACGTGCAGCGGGCCGGCGCCGCCATCCTCCACCGGGCGGAAGCGCACGAAGGCCCGCATCTTGTGCATGTCCCGCCGCACGGCGGCGGCCATCTGCCGCACGCGCGCGATGTCCGCGTCCAGCGGGTCGTGGCGCAGCGCCGGTTCGTGCGCCATGCGCCAGAGCGCGCGGTAGAGCAAGGCGAAGCGGGCCGGGTCGCGGTGCAGGCAGGCGCTCTCGCACAGCGCGAGGAAGGCCCGCGGCACATGCACGGGCGTGCCAGCCGGCTCCCCTGCGCCTTTCGGGCCCGGTGGTGGCGTAGCGCCCTGCGTGCCGCCGGCCGCGTGCCGGGCATCGGCAGCGCCGAAGAGATCGTCTTGCGCCCCGCCGGTGACCTGCCAGACCACCTGTTCCGGCACCAATCCGGCATGCAGGCAGGCGCGTGCGCCCGCCCGGAAACCCTGCCAGTCGGCAGGGTGCTGCAGGACGACGGTGCGGTGCGCGATGCCGTCGGCGGTCATGCGAACAGGCGGGCTTGCGACGGCTGCGGCGACAGCCAGGCGCGCAGGCGTGCCGGGTCGCGCAGCCGCTCGGCCGGGCGGTGGTCGGCCACGCAGACGAAGGGCAGCACGCGGGACAGGGGCACGTGCAGCCGGCCCAGGTCGGCATGGCCCAGCCGGCGCACGCGCCGGGCGGCCAGCAGGCGCTCCACCGTGCGCACGCCCAGGCCGGGCACGCGCAGCAACCGCTCGCGCGCCGCGGTGTTCAGGTCCACGGGGAAGTGCTCCGGGTGCGCCACGGCCCAGGCGAGCTTGGGGTCCATGTCCAGCGACAGCATGCCGCCCGTCCCGTCGCCCTGCGGCGCGGGCGGTACGATCTCGTCGTGGGTGAAACCGTAGAAGCGCATGAGCCAGTCGGCTTGGTAGAGCCGGTGCTCGCGCACCAGTGGGGGCGCGGCCAGGGGCAGGGCGCGCGGGGCATCGGGAATGGGGCTGAAGGCGGAGTAGTACACGCGGCGCAGGCCGAAGCCTCCATAGAGCCGTGCGCTCGTGGCCAGGATGGTGCGGTCGTCCGCGCCGTCCGCGCCCACGATCATCTGCGTGCTTTGCCCGCCCGGCGCGAAGCGCGGCGCCTCGGCCCGCCGGGCGCGGCCGGGCAGTGAGACGATGCGCTCCGTGCCGGCACGCGGCCCCTGCTGCTGCGCCCGCGCCTGCCGTGCTTCGTCGATGTGCACCGCCAGGCGGCCCATGGAGCGCTGGATGGCTGTGCCGTCCTTCTCGGGCGCCAGCGCTGCCAGTCCCTGGGAGGTGGGCAACTCGATGTTGATGCTCAGCCGGTCGGCGTAGCGGCCCGCGCGCTCCAGCAGTTCGGGGGCGGCGTCCGGGATCGTCTTGAGGTGGATGTAGCCGCGGAAATCGTGGTCCTCGCGCAGCGCCCGGGCCACTTCCACCACACGCTCCATGGTGTAGTCGGGGTTCTGGATGATGCCGCTGGAGAGGAACAGCCCTTCGATGCAGTTGCGGCGATAGAAGTCCAGCGTGAGATCCACCACCTCCCGCACCGAGAAGCGGGCGCGTGGCACGTTGCTGCTGACGCGGTTCACGCAATAGAGGCAGTCGTACTGGCAGTAGTTGGTGAGCAGGATCTTGAGCAGCGAGATGCACCGCCCGTCGGGCGCATAGCTGTGGCAGATGCCCATGCCCTCGGTCGAGCCGATGCCCTTGCCACCCACGGAGTTGCGCGCCGACGTGCCGCTGGAGGCGCACGATGCGTCGTATTTGGCGGCGTCCGCGAGGATGGCGAGCTTGGATAAGGTGGACACTGTATTAATTTACAGTATCTGCTGCCGAAATGATGAAAGCCCATTCCGGGGGCGCGCCTTTACCGCGGTGGAGGAAAGGGTCGATGCGTCAGAAGGAGCTGCCGGGCTGCTGCAGGAACAGCGCTTCTTCCGCCGTGGTCTCGCGGCCCAGCACCGCGTTGCGGTGCGGAAACCGCCCGAACCGGTCCACGATTGCCTGGTGCTGCAGCGCGAAGTCCAGGTTGTTCTCCTGCCCCAACGCGGTGAAGAGCCGCACGGATTCCGCCTGCATGCGCGCCGACTCGCTGTGCATGAACGGCATGTACAGGAACGCTCGCCGGAGCGGCGGCAGTCCGGTGTCCAGGCCCTGCGCGATGGCCTCCTGCGCGAGCACCAGGGCCATGCCGTCCTGGGCGAACGACGCTGCCTGCCCGCGCAGCAGGTTGCGCGAGAACTGGTCGAGCACGATGACCTCGGCGAGGCGCCCTGCGGCATCCGTGCGCCATTCCCACAGTTCGCCCAGCGATGCCCGGCGGTGCAGGGTAGCGAAGCGCGCGCGGACGGCTTCGTCGAAGGCTTCGTCCTTGCGGAACCATTGCTCGGGCGTGGATTCATCGAACCAGAAATGCAGGACGTCGTGGGCGTTCATGGGATGCAGTATCGGGCAGCGCCGCGCCGCGCAGTCAAAAAAGCCCTGCCGGCGCGGATGCGCCGGCAGGGCCGGGAGGGCCTGGACGACGCCGGGGGATCAGCGGCCCCGCAGGTTGCCCTTGTCGTCGGCGATGACGATTTCCACGCGCCGGTTCATGGCGCGGCCCTCGGGCGAGCTGTTGTCGGCCACCGGGTAGGTCTTGCCGTATCCGCGGGCGGTGATGCGGTCCGGTGCGACGCCGCGCTGCACCAGCGCGCTCTGCACGGCCTGCGCACGGCGCTCCGACAGGCTCTGGTTGTAAGCGTCGCCGCCCACGCTGTCCGTGTGTCCTTCGATGATGAGCTTGCGGTCGGGGAACTGGCGCAGGAAGTTCGCCAGCTTGTCCAGCCGCGGTCCGGCCTGGGCGGACAGTTCGGCCTTGTTGAAGGCGAACAGCACATCGCCCAGCGTCACCAGCAGGCCGCGCTCGGTCTGCTGCGCCTCGATGTCGCGCAGTTGCGCTTCCAGCGCGCGGACGCGGGCGGCATTGTCCGCGGCGCGCTGTTCGGCGCTCGCGGCCTGCAGCTGCGCCTGCTGGGCGCTGCGGGCGTTCGCCTCGGCCTGCATGCGGGCCCGGTCGGCTTCGCTGGTCAGGCGCAGCCGCTCGGCATCGGCACCTGCCTTCTTGATGTCGGCATCCAGCACCCGCGAGCGGGCCACGTTGGAGGCGATGTCGGCGCGCTGCGTGGCGAGATAGGCGAGGTGGTTGGCTTCGGCTGCATCGTTCTTGTCGCTCCAGACGCGGTCCGCACGGGCCAGCGTGTCTGTCGCGGCCTTCAGTTCCAGCGGGGCGTTCTGCACGACGGCCGGGTCATTGGCGGCACGGTTGACGGCGATGCGGGCGGTTTCGACCGAATCGAGCGGGGCGCGCGTCGCGCAGGCAGCCAGGAGGCCTGCGGAGACGAGCACAGCGGCGAGGGCGGTGGAGCGGCGGAGGGTATTGCGCATGGTGTGTTTCTCCCTGTCGGGTGTCATTCGGTCGGGGCTCAACGGGCGGGAGCCGGGGCGGGGGGCACCGGCATGCCGGGCACGGCGGTGGAGTTGGCGGCCGGCCGGGGCGCGATCGCAGGCGCCGGCATGGGCGCAGGCATCGGGGCAGGCACGGCGGCGGCGCCAGGGGCGACCGCGGGTGCGGGATCGCGCCGCGTGATTTCCGACTGGAGCGACTGGATGCTGGTGCGCACCTGCTGCAGCGTGGCGGCGTTGTTGGCGGCGTCGGCCTTGGTTTCTGCGACGCGGGCATCCGCTTCCGCCTCGGCGGCGTAGCGGCGGGCCATGTCGTACTGCTTGTCGGTCATGGCCTTCTCGGCCGCCACCAGCTTGTCACGGGCCCGCTGCAGTTCCACGGGTGCATTGGCCGCGACCTGCGGCTCGCCGGCCACGCGGTTGACCGTCGTGCGGGTCACGGCCATCTGGTCGGTCGGGGGCGGCGTGGACGAGCATGCCGCAAGCGCTCCCAAAGCCAGAACGGCCGTGGCGGTGCGAAGAAGGGTGGCAGTCTGCATGGCGGAACTCCTTTGAATGGGGGCGAATACCGGAGGCGGTGAGCGCGACGGTAAGGAAGGTTTCCGATTGTTGGCACCGGTCCCGGCCGGCCGCGTAGGTGCAGCGCAGCAGGCGCCGTGGGCCGTTTCTTACGGTTGCGTCCGCCGCCGGGGATCGGGAAACGCTTTTGCTTATGCGATTTCCGCGTTTGGCCGGACGTCCGTGTCTTTCCAGAATCGGGGGTTCTTCCCGACGACACCCCGACCCTGCGCGGCGCGGTTGCCGCGCCGCATGCGCGCAGCCGGTCCTTTGCATGGCGGCATGTCCCGAACCGGAGACGCCCACCTTGCCGACCCCCCTCGATGAAAGCTTTGCCGACATGGCCGCGTTCGTGGCCTTGCGGCGCGACCTGCACGCCCATCCCGAACTGGGTTTCGAAGAGCACCGCACCGCGGCCGTCGTGGCCGCGCGGCTGCGCGAATGGGGCGCCGACGAGGTGCACGAGGGCATCGCGGGCACCGGAGTGGTGGGGGTGCTGCGCGGCAGGCAATCAGGTACGCGCACCATCGGGCTGCGGGCCGACATGGACGCGCTGCCGCTCGACGAGGAGAACCGCTTCGCCCACCGCTCGCTGTATGTCGGGCGCATGCACGCCTGCGGGCACGATGGACACACCACCATGCTGCTGGCGGCGGCCTGGCACCTGGCCCGCACGCGCGATTTCGCGGGAACGGTGCATCTGATTTTCCAGCCGGCCGAGGAGATGGGCAAGGCCGGCGCGCGCCGCATGATCGAGGAAGGGCTCTTCGAGCGCTTTCCGTGCGATGCCGTCTTCGCGCTGCACAACTTCGCGCTCGAGCGCGTGGGCGCCTTCGCGCTCAACGGCGGCGCGCTCATGGCATCCAGCAACACCTGGCGCGTCACCCTCGCGGGGCGCGGTGCCCATGCCTCCCAGCCGCACGCCGGCATCGACCCGGTGGCCGCCACCATCGACCTCGCGCAGCAATTGCAGACGCTGGTGGCGCGGCACGTGGACGGCCGCGACCGGGCGCTGCTCGCGGTCACGCAGATCCAGGGTTCCGATGCCCCCAATGTCATTCCCGACACGGCCTGGGTCGGCGGCACGGTGCGCACCTTTTCTCTCGATGCGCTCGACCGCATCGAGACCGCGCTGCGGCGCCAGGCGGAGCACACGGCGCTGGCGCACGGCTGCACGGCCGACGTGCGCTTCACGCGCGCCTCGCCGCCGCTCGTCAACCACCCGGCAGAAGCAGCCTTCGCCGCGGACGTGATGCGCGAGATCGCGGGACCGGACGCGGTGGACGACGCCTTCCCGCCCGTGCTCGCCGCCGAGGACTTCGCCCACATGCTGCGGGTGCGCCCCGGCTGCTACGCCTTCATCGGCAACGGTCCTGGCGAGCACCGCCTGCCGGGACACGGCGACGGGCCATGCCTGATCCACAACCGATCGTTCGATTTCAACGACGGCATCCTCGCCACCGGCGCCCGCTACTTCGTGCGGCTGGCCGAACGGTGGCTCCACCCCGACCGGACCTGACCTGAAGCCATGGCCTTTTCCTCCTCCTCCTCCTCCTCCTTTCCTTCGCGACGCCGCTGCCTGCTGGCCGCCGCGGCCGCCACCGCCGTGCTGGCGGCCCTGTCCGGCACCGCGCATGCCGAGCGCGTGATCCGCATCGTCGTGCCCTTCGGCGCCGGCGCCACGCAGGACACCGTGGCCCGCACCTTCAGCAACGAACTGGGCCAGGCGCTTGGCGCCACCGTGGTCGTGGACAACCGCGCGGGCGCGGGCGGCACGGTGGGCGCGGCCCAGGTCGCCCGCGCCGCGCCGGACGGCAATACCCTGGTGCTCGCGGCCGCGAGCCACCACCTGGCCAGCCATCTCTATGCCCGGCTGCCCTACGACCCGGTGAAGGACTTCGTGGGCGTATCGTTCCTGGGCCGCACTGGCTATGTGGTGGGGGTGCCGGCATCCTCGGGCATCACCTCCATCGCGGACCTGATCGCGAAAGCCCGGGCGCAGCCCGGCGTACTGAACTACGCATCGGCCGGCAACGGCAGCGCGTCGCACCTCGCCACCGCATCGCTGGCGGCGCAGGCGGGCGTGCAGCTGCAGCACATCCCGTTCAAGTCCACGGGCGACGCCACCACCGAACTGCTGGCCGGCCGCGTGCAGGTGGTGACAGGCGCGACCATCGGCATGCTGCCCCTGCGCAGCGATCCGCGCGTGAAGCTGCTGGCCTATTCCGGTACGGCCCGCTCGCGCTTCCTGCCCGATCTGCCCACGGTGGCCGAGTCCGGCCTGCCGGGTTACGCGTTCGATTCCTGGCTCGGCCTGCTGGCGCCGGCCGGCACGCTGCCTGCCGAGGTGGAGCGCATCAACGCCGCCGTGCGCAAGGTGCTGGCCGACCCGGTGGTGCAGGAGCGTCTGGCGCGCGTGGGCGTGGAGGCCGGCACGCTGACTGCGGCCGAATTCCAGCAGCTGCTCCGGGACGACGCCGCGGCCGCCGGGCGGATCGTGCAGGCGGCGGGCGTGCGCATCGAGTAGGAGCGGCCCAGTGCCCGCTGCGCTGCCGCGGCGGCCCGTTCAGAACAGCCGCGCGCCCAGGGGCACTTCCTGTGCGGGCGTGCACAGCACGACATGGCCGTCGGCATCGGGAAAGCCGGTGACCAGGCACTCCGACCGGATCGGGCCGATCTGCTTGGGCGGGAAGTTCAGCACCGCCACGACCTGCCGGCCGACCAGTGTCTCGGGTGTGTAGAGCGCCGTGATCTGGGCGCTCGATTTGCGCACGCCCAGACCGGGGCCGAAATCGACGTGCAGGATGTAGGCCGGCTTGCGGGCCTGGGGAAACGGCTCGGCGGCCACGATGCGGCCGGCGCGCAGTTCCACCCGGGCAAAGTCGTCCCAGGTGATCGGGGGCAGGGGGGCGTCGGTGGGTTCGGTCATGCCGGCATGGTGCCTGGCCCTCCGCGCGGGAAATGTCGCGCAACGCCTGTGCTGCGGTCGCTGGCTGCCGCACGCGCAAAAAAAGCCAGAACCGGCAGGCGGTCCTGGCTTCGTGATCGCCCCGTGGAGACCACCGGCGGGCGGGATGCGGATGGGGGGCTTACTTGCCCGCGACCACGCGCACCATTTCCAGGCACTTGTTGGAGTAGCCCCACTCGTTGTCGTACCAGGAGACGACCTTCACGAAGGTGCCGTCCAGCGCGATGCCGGCATCGGCGTCGAAGATGGAGGTGCGGGCGTCGCCGCGGAAGTCGGTGGCCACCACCTTGTCTTCCGTGTAGCCCAGCACGCCCTTCAGGGCGCCTTCGGACTGGGCCTTCATCTCGGCCTTGATCTCTTCGTACGTGGCGGCCTTCTCCAGCTCCACCGTCAGGTCCACCACCGACACGTCGGAGGTGGGCACGCGGAAGGACATGCCGGTCAGCTTCTTGTTCAGCGCGGGAATCACCACGCCCACGGCCTTGGCGGCGCCGGTGGAGGAGGGGATGATGTTCTCCAGGATGCCGCGGCCACCGCGCCAGTCCTTGTTGGAGGGGCCGTCCACCGTCTTCTGCGTGGCCGTGGCGGCGTGCACCGTGGTCATCAGGCCGCGCTTGATGCCCCACTTGTCGTTGAGCACCTTGGCCACGGGGGCCAGGCAGTTGGTGGTGCACGAGGCGTTGGAGATGATGGCCTGGCCGGCGTACGTGTCGTGGTTCACGCCATAGACGAACATCGGCGTGTCGTCCTTGGAAGGCGCCGACAGCACGACCTTCTTCGCGCCCGCGTCCAGGTGCTTCTGGGCCGTCGTCTTGTCGAGGAACAGGCCGGTGGACTCGATCACCACCTCGGCGCCGATTTCGCCCCACTTCAGGTTGGCCGGGTCGCGTTCCTGCGTCAGGCGGATCTTCTTGCCGTTCACCACCAGCGTGTTGCCCTCGACCGACACGGTGCCCTCGAAGCGGCCGTGCACCGAGTCGTACTGCAGCATGTAGGCCAGGTAGTCGGGCTCCAGCAGGTCGTTGATGCCCACGACTTCGATGTCGCTGAAGTTCTGCACGGCCGAGCGCAGCACGTTGCGGCCGATGCGGCCGAAGCCGTTGATACCGATCTTGATGGTCATGGTCTTACCTTTTGTGAAATGGAAGTTGACGAAATCTGATGAGAAAGGGGGATCAGGAGCTGCCCAGTACGTTGTTCATGAAGAGTTCTCCCTTTTTGGCGGGGCTGATGCTGTTCAGAAAGTCCGGCACGCGAGGCACGATTCCAGCACATTCGTCCGTACAGCCCTTGTCGGTGATCATCCAGGTATCGGGGCTGAAGAGGGGCCGGAAACCCCTGTTCTTGTTGCTGCCCACGGCACCGTGGCGATCCCAGACGGAAAGTGCCGCAGTCTTGGAGACGGGCTTCGCCATGGCAACAACCTGCTCTTTGGTGACGGTCCCGACAGCGATGTGGAAGCCGATCAGGTTGGATACCAGGTCCTCCTGGCTGAATCCGCTGTCGGTGATGAACCGAGGGAAATACTCCTGGTGCGTTTCGAACGCCAGGCTGACTTCCATGAAGATCGCCAGCGCGACCGATTTCTTCTCCACAGAGGTCAGTTCGTGCCGCACGATGTATTCCCGGGTGACTCCGGAGGATACGGTTGCTCCGAAAAGCCGCTTTTGCATATCCTGCTTGTAGGTCAGCTTGAAACCGGTCGATTTGCCGTCGGGAAATGTCACCGCAGGAAATCGGTTCGCCTGTGAAGGCTGGGTGCAGAGTTGCCGATGGGCGCCATGGCATTGCCTGACGTCGGGCCCGCCGGCCTGGATCTCCTTCCAGAGCGACGAAGCGCCGGTGTGCGGACGTGTGGACTTCGGGTCCATGTGACCCAGGTCGAGCCAACCCAGATGGCAGGTGTAGACGAGCCCGTACTTCGCAGCGGATGCTTGCGATCCTTCGATGATGTCGGCCCTTTTGCTCATGTCAGCGTGTCAGTGGGGCTCATCGTTCCCGGCGAAGGCGATGCGGATTTCCCTGCAAGGTGCCTCCGGGCCCAGGAAGATCTGCACGGAGGTGAATTCAGGGTGGCGGCACAGCATGCTCAGTAGAGGGCCTGATCCCGGCGCGGATGCCGCTCCGGAAACCGTCTTTTCTGCCGCGCAGGATTGCTTTTCGAAAGCAGATGCATAGAACCGCCGAATGTCGTCCGCAGGGGCGGACGTGCCATAGGTCAGGGCGCTGAAGGGAGCGCTTTCGCCATCGCGCCCTTTCCAGCGGGCCATTGCTGCCCGGCATTGCCCCAACAGTTCGACCGACTTCAGTGATGCCGGGGCCGCGATGCGATAGGTGAGCGATCCGCGTTCGACGTCGCTGATGTCGAACGTCGCCCAGGCGAGTGTGAAGAAGCACAGCACCACGGCACCGATCGCTCCCGCCGTCACGAACACCAGCGCCTTGACCACTTTACTGCGGGGTGTCATCGCTGGAGTGAACGGGCCGCTGCCGGTGCCGTGCCGCGGTTTCAGCGGGCCTTCTTCAGCCGCGCAGCGCCGATCGCCACCATCACGGAGTCGGCCACGTTCTCCGGCGTGAAGCCGAAATGCTTGAACAGCACCGGGGCCGGGGCCGATTCGCCGAAGGTGTCGATGCCGACCACGGCGGCGCAGCCGTACTTCCACCAGAAGTCGGTCACGCCCATTTCCACGGCAATGCGCGGCACGCCGGCGGGCAGCACGCTGGCCTTGTACTTCGCATCCTCGCGGTCGAAGGTGGTGGTGCTGGGCATGGAGACCACGCGCACGGCGATCTTCTTCTCGGCCAGCAGTTTCTGCGCTGCCAGGGCCAGCTGCACTTCGGAACCGGTGGCGATGATGACCGCCTGGACCTTTTTCTTGATGCCCGCGTCGGCCGGCTCGGAGAGCACGTAGGCACCGCGCGAGATGTCGCCCAGGTCGCGCTTGGCCGCGTAGGCCAGGTTCTGGCGCGACAGCAGCAGGGCGGTGGGCCGGTTGCGGTTGGACAGGGCCACGCTCCAGGCCACGGCGGTCTCGGCCGTGTCGGCGGGGCGCCAGACATCCAGGCCCGGGATCAGTCGCAGGCTGGCGGCGTGCTCGATCGACTGGTGGGTGGGGCCGTCCTCGCCCAGGCCGATGGAGTCGTGCGTGAACACGTGCACCACGCGCAGCTTCATGAGCGCGGCCATGCGGATGGCGTTGCGGCTGTAGTCGCTGAACGTGAGGAAGGTGCCGCCGTAGGGGATGAAGCCGCCGTGCAGCGCGATGCCGTTCATGATCGCGGCCATGCCGAACTCGCGCACGCCGTAGTTGATGTGGCGGCCACCCAGCTTGGCGGTTTCCGCGCCGCCGGTGTTGACTTCCACCTGCACCACGTCGCCGTGCTCGTCGAAGCGCAGCGCGGGCGTGCTCTTGGTGTTGGTGAGATTGGAGCCCGTCAGGTCGGCGCTGCCGCCGAGCAGTTCGGGCAGCGCGGCCGTGAAGGCTTCCAGCGCGAGCTGGCTGGCCTTGCGGCTCGCCACGGTCTCGGCCTTGGTGTGGGCGTTCACCACGGTGTCCACGGCGGTCTGGGCGAAGTGCTTCGGCAGGTCGCCCGCCATGCGGCGCTGGAATTCGGCGGCCAGCTCGGGGTAGGCCGCGGCGTAGGCGTCGAAGCGCTGCTGCCAGTCGGACTCCGCCTGTGCGCCGGCTTCCTTGGCGTTCCAGTCGGCATAGACCTCGGCCGGGATCTCGAAGGGCACGTGGCTCCAGCCGATGGCGTTGCGCGTCAGGGTGATCTCGTCGGCCCCCAGCGGTTCGCCGTGGGCCTTGGAGGTGCCGGCGCGGTTGGGCGAGCCCTTGCCGATGGCGGTCTTGCAGACGATCAGCGTGGGCTTGTCGGTGCTGGTCTTGGCGCTCTGCACCGCGGCGGCCACGGCCTCCACGTCATGGCCGTCCACCGGGCCGATCACGTTCCAGCCGCTCGCGCGGAAGCGGCCCGGCGTGTCGTCCACGAACCAGGGCGCGACCTGGCCGTCGATCGAGATGCCGTTGTCGTCGTAGAGCGCGATCAGCTTGCCCAGCTTCCAGGCGCCGGCCAGCGAGATCGCTTCCTGGCTGATGCCTTCCATGAGGCAGCCGTCGCCGAGGAACACGTAGGTGTGGTGGTCCACGATGGTGTGGTCCACGTCTCCGTTCTTGCGGTTGAATTCGCGGGCCAGCAGCTTCTCGGCCAGCGCGAAGCCCACGGCGTTGGTGATGCCCTGGCCCAGCGGGCCGGTGGTGGTTTCCACGCCGGGGGTGATGCCGTATTCGGGGTGGCCGGCCGTCTTGCTGTGCAGCTGGCGGAAGTTCTTCAGCTCTTCGATCGGCAGGTCGTAGCCCGTGAGGTGCAGCAGCGCGTACAGCAGCATGGAGCCGTGGCCGTTGGAGAGCACGAAGCGGTCGCGGTCGGCCCACTGCGGATTGGCGGGGTTGTGCCGCAGGTGGCGGGACCACAGCGCGACGGCCATGTCGGCCATGCCCATCGGGGCGCCGGGATGGCCGGAATTGGCCTGTTGAACTGCATCCATTGCGAGTGCGCGGATCGCATTCGCCATCTGTTGAGAATTGGCCATCAGGGGCGGCTCCGGAAGGGGCTGGGGAGGGGAAAACCGCGCATTTTACCGGGCCACCCCCGGCTTTGCCCACGGGAAGTCCGAGCCCTGCACTACAGTGCGGGCCATGCAAGGCCTGCACCTCACCGCCGA
The DNA here is from genome assembly GCF_040892545.1 of Paracidovorax avenae. Taxonomy (NCBI): domain Bacteria; kingdom Pseudomonadati; phylum Pseudomonadota; class Betaproteobacteria; order Burkholderiales; family Comamonadaceae; genus Paracidovorax; species Paracidovorax avenae. The sequence continues at coordinate 5,333,243 of NZ_CP156079.1, read as the reverse complement.
TCTCCATGGCTGCCGCTGCGCGCCGCGCTGGCTGCTCGATGCCGATGCGCTGGGGGAAGCCTGCCTGGATGCGGTGCGCGCCGCCGGGCTGCAGGCCGTGGGCCGGCTGTTCCATGCCTTTCCCGCCACGCGGCACGGGCCGGGCGGCGTCACCGCCACGGTGCTGCTGGCGGAGTCGCACCTGTGCCTGCATACCTGGCCGGAACGCCAGGCGGTCACGCTCGACGTGTACGTGTGCAACTTCGGCGGCGACCATTCCGCGCGGGCGCGTGCCCTGATGGATGCGCTGCTGGCGCTCTTCGAGCCTGTCTCCGTGCAACGGCACGCGCTGCACCGCGGAGAGCCTGCGGCGGCCGGCGATGGCGGCCAGGGCACGCCTGCCTGACGATCCCTTTTTTCGCATGACGACCCCATCGACCCCATCTCCGGCCCCTTCCCTCTCCTCCATGGCTGCGCAGCCCCCCGCCATGCTGCTGGCCGCGGGCCGGGGCGAGCGCATGCGCCCGCTGACCGACGCCACCCCGAAGCCGCTGCTCTCCGTGCGTGGACGCCCGCTGCTGCAGTGGCACCTGGAGGCCCTGGCCGCGGCCGGCGTGCGCTCGGCCGTGGTCAACACGGCCTGGCTCGGGGAGCAGATCGGCGAGCGGTTCGGGGACCGGTTCGCTGCGGTGGACGGCTCCGGGGGCGCCGCGGCCGTGGCGATCGCCTATTCGCACGAGGGCCGCGACTTCGGCGGCGCGCTCGAGACGGCCGGCGGCATCGCACGGGCCCTGCCGCAGCTCGGGGAGGTCTTCTGGCTGGCGGCGGGCGACGTGTTCGCACCCGATTTCCGGTTCGCGGCAGAGGATGCGGCGGCCTTCACGGCCGGCGATGCGCTGGCCCACCTGTGGCTCGTGCCCAATCCACCGCACCATCCGCGCGGCGATTTCGGCCTTTCTCCCGATGGCCGCGCGCTGGACCTGCCGGTGCACGATCCTGGCCCGCGCTACACCTACAGCACGCTCGCGCTGCTGCGGGCGGAACTGTTCGCCGAGCCCTGGTGCGACATCCCCGCGGGCAATCCCGGCGGCGTCGCCGCACCGCTCGCACCGCTGCTGCGCCGGGCGATGGCACAGGGGCGCGTCACGGCGTCGCTGTATACCGGGCGGTGGACCGACGTGGGGACGCCGGAGCGGCTGGCGGCATTGAATGAGCCCCCTGCCGGCGATCCGGCCACCTGAGACCGAACCCGTTCAAGCGCCGGTCCGGACGGCTGCGGCAGTGTCTGCCGAGGGCTGCAGCATGCCTGCGAGGTGATGTGCCATGCCCGTGATGCCCGTGTTGGGCAGGCCTGCATCCTTCATCACTGCATCCACGATGGGCTTGGCCAATTGGTACTGCAGCGCCGAGTTCATCACCTGCTCTGGAAAGGTGGCGGCGCCAGCTGCCGGGGAGCCGTCTTGCGGCGCGCCGGCAGGGGCTCCGCCCGGCATGCCGTTGACCTGGAAGATCCGGATGGAGTCGATCTTCTCCATCGGACGCACGGCCTGCTCGAGGATGTGGGGCAATTGCTGGAGCAGTTGCGTGCGGACCTGCAGGTCGATCTGCGCGGCGGAGAGAGTATTCAGAGCTTCGTTGATGGCGCGCTTTCCCTCGGCTTCCGCCAGGGCGGCGGCCTGCCGCGCGCGGGCCTCGATGGTGATGGCCTCTGCGCGGTCCATGGCGGCTTCCTTCTCCGCGGACGCAGACACGCGCACGGAGATGGCGTTTTGTTCCGCCTCCTTCGACGCCTCGATCAACTGGATGTTCTTCTCCCGTTCCGCCACGGCCACGAGCCGCGCCGTGTTCACGGCTTCTTCGGCCTTCACTGCCTCCGAGCGTGCCAGGTTGGCGGCGGCATCGGCATCGGACTGCTCCCGCGACTTGTTGGCGATCGCGATCTGTGTTTCCTGCCGGGCGATCTCCACCTGCTTGCGCTGCTCGGCACGCTTGGTTTCCGTATGGCGTTCCAGTTCGATTTCGCGGGTCTGGATCACGAGGTTTTTCTCGATCTCGGCGGACTTGATTTCGCGGTCGGCTTCGATGCGCTTCTGGCTCACCTGACGCGCTGCCTCGATCTGTGCGGCCTCCGCTTCCCGGTTGCGCTCGGCCTGCTGTGTGGCGATCAGGGCGGATTGCTCGGCGCGCGTATTCTCGATCTCGCGCTTCTGGTAGAGCGATGCGAACTCCTGGTCCTTCTCGATGGTGAGCTTCTGGCGAGTGGCGTCCAGGTTCTTTGCACGGACCAGCACTTCCGTGTCCTGCTCGACATCGTTGCGCTGCTTGCGACGCGCTTCCGTCTGCTCGGTCAGCCGCGTCAGGCCCTCGGCATCGAAGGCGTTGTTGGGGTTGAAAAACTGCTTGTCGGTCTGGTCCAGGCTGGTGAGGGAGACTGACTCCAGTTCGAGGCCGTTCTTCTCCAGGTCTTCCGCCACGGCGTTCTGCACGGCCTGCACGAAGTCCCTGCGTTTGTCCTGCAGTTCCTGGATGGTCATGGTGGCTGCCGTGGCGCGCAGCGAATCGACGAACTTGTCTTCCACCAGCGCCTTCAGTTCATCGGGGCTCATGGTCCGGGCGCCCAGCGTCTGCGCTGCGATGCTGACGGCTTCCTCCGTCTGCTTCACGCGCACGAAAAACGCCGCCGTCACATCCACCCGCATGCGGTCCTTGGTGATCAGGCTCTCGCGCTCGCGGCGCACCACCTCGAGCTTGAGGGTATTCATGTTCACGAGCACGCGCTCGTGGAAGACCGGCAGCACGATGGCGCCACCGTCCATGATCACCTTCTGCCCGCCCAGGCCCGTGCGCACGAAGGCCGTCTCCTTCGTTGATCGCTTGTACAGGCGCGCGAAGATGAATCCGACCGCGAGCAGGGCGGCCAGTGCGACGGCAGAGATGATGCCCATTTCAATCATGTTGTTCATGGCTTGTCCCGACTCCCTCGGGGTGTTGGTTGGTATGGCATTGGCAATGGAGGCCGCGGCACCGTGCCGCGCTCACATCAGCGCCGGATGGGGGTTGGCTATGCACCGGTAGAACGCCCCCGCCTTGCGCACGATCAGGATGTCGACGCCTTCCTCCAGTACGTCGTCGTCGATGTCCGGCTCCACCATCAGGTAATGGGTGCGGCCGTGCGCGTCGCGCACGCGCGCCTGGGCCGCCCAGCCACGCCGCGCGATGCCGGCGGATACCACGCCGGTGCGGCCCACCAGCGACAGTTCGCTGACGGCACTGGTTTCGTCGTGCGGCAGGATGTGCGCCACCAGCGCTCCCAGGCCGCGGACCATGACCAGCCCGGAGGGGAGGGCGAGCAGGCCGGCGCCCCAGGCTGGCAGGTAGCGGCCCAGCGCAGCGTGCGCCACCATCTGCAGCGCGTAGCCGAAGATGGCGTAGCCCGCCAGGAAGAGCACGAGCACTACGAGCGACGGCACCTTGCCCAGGTGCAGCCAGCCGAGGACCCGGTCGAGTCCCGTATCGGATGCCACCTCCGGCAGCCATCCGTCGATCAGATTGCTGGGGCTGACTGCCACCAGCATGCCAAACCCCTCGATGAGTGCGATCGCGACGATGAGCGCAAAGGCAACGCCGAAGGGCAGGTTCTCCGCAGCGGTGAAGAAACCCACGATCAGCGGTTGCGCAGTTGCGCCATGCGTTCATCGATCCGGTGCTGCCGCGTGAGCTCTTCCAGTTCCTTGAGGTGCGCCGCCTGTTCCAGGGTCGCGCCTGCCGCGCCGGGCGCAAGGCCCGTGTGGCGCTGGTACAGCCGGTCGAAGGAGCCGGTTGCCGATTCCAGCCGGTCCTGCCGGGAGCCGGACTTCGGTGAGGCTGCGGCCGGCGTGGACGGCGCAGTGGCCCGGCTGCGGATGAACTCGTCGAGCGCCTCTGCCATTTCGCGCTGTTTGCCCAGCAGGGCGGTGATGTAGCCCTTGAGCTCCTCCTCCTTGTGGACGTGTTCCGCCAGGGAGGACTCGAGTACCGGAAGCTGCGCCTCGATATCCAGTTGTCGCGCCACTGCGGCGCGCGCAAGGTCTTCCCGGCCCGCATCCAGGGCGGTGCGCGCCTGGTGCGCAATGTCCGTGTGTTGGCCATTGAGCCTGGCATGCTGCTGCTGCGCTAGGTGGCGGTTGGCGCTCACGAGCCCCAGCTCGTGCCGCACCTCCGAGATCACGGTCTCCACCTCGCGGATGGATTGCTCCATCACGGCTTCGGGCGCGTGGTTCTCCAACCGGTCCACCAGTGCATGCACGCTGCCCGCGATGACGCGGCCGACGCGGGTTTTCAGGGAATCTGCCATCTCTTACTCTCCTTTTTCATGGATGCTACTGGCCAGCTCGACCGCGGCGGCCATGTGCCGGCGCACCACGCCGGGGTCGTAGGCCGCCGCGTCGGCAGTGGTGGCCTGCCGCAGCAAGCCTGTCGCCAGGGCGAAGGCGCGGCGTACGAGCATGTCTTCCAGCCGGGCGGCGTCCGCTGCGGTATGGGGGGCATGGCTGATCACCATGGCCAGGCTGCTGGTGACGTGCTCCAGCAGCAGTTCCAGCACTTCGGAATGCCGGGATGTCTCGGCTTCGGCGCGTACCAGCGCGTTGCGCGCCGTCGCCGTGATGTCGCGGGCCCAGGCATGTGCGGTGGGATAGTCCATGCCGCCGTCGTGCTGGCGCTTGAGCTGGCCCAGCAGGACGCGCAGCTTGTCGCTGTTGGTCGCCGCGCCTTCCACAGGCAGGCGGGCCAGCCACAGATAGAGGTCGCTGGGAATCCGGGCGGACAGAGGTTCCATCGACGGGCCGGGTGGCGGCATGGAGCGGTCCTTTCGTGAGGTTGAACTCGATTGTATTCAATTGAATTCAATCGTCAACACGGCTGTATCCGGTAAGCGCCGCGGAGCGGAAGGGGCGTTGCTCCGCGCCGGACGCTGCATGTCTCCGGATGGCACGACAATGCATGCATGACCGCCCTTTCCTCCCTCCATGCCCGCCGCCGCGCCCACCTCGCCTCCCTGCTGGGCGAGGGCGGCATCGCCATCGTCCCCACGGCGCCCGAGCACCTGCGCAACCGGGATACCGATTACCTCTACCGCCACGACAGCTACTTCTACTACCTGACCGGATTCACCGAACCCCAGGCCTGGCTGGTGCTTACCGCGGAAGGGCGCTCCACGCTCTTTTGTCAGCCCAAGGATCTGGAGCGCGAGATCTGGGACGGCTATCGGCTGGGCCCTGACGCGGCCGTGGCGGCGCTGGGCGTGGACGCCGCCCATCCGACCACGCAACTGGAGTCGCTGCTGCCGCGCCTGCTGGAGAACCGCGAGCGGGTATGGTTCCCGTTCGCCACGCACGAGGGCCTGGCGGCGCGGGTGGACGGCTGGCTGCAGAAGGTGCGCGCCCGTGTGCGTTTCGGCGCGCTGTGCCCGGGACAGCAGGGAGACCTCTGCACCCTGCTCGACGAGATGCGGCTCGTGAAGGATGCGCACGAGCAGGACGTGATGCGCCGGGCCGCCCGCATCAGCGCAGGCGCCCACATCCGTGCCATGCAGTGCAGCGCGCGCATGCTGCGCGCCGGCGAGGACGTGCGCGAATACCACCTCGATGCCGAATTGCTGCACGAATTCCGCCGCCATGGCTCGCAGGCCGTCGCATACAACTCCATCGTCGCGGCCGGCGCCAATGCCTGCGTGCTGCACTACCGCGCCGATGCTGCGCCGGTACGCGCGGGCGAGCTGGTGCTGATCGATGCGGGCTGCGAACTCGACGGCTATGCCAGCGACATCACGCGCACCTTCCCGGCCGACGGCCGCTTCACCGGGCCGCAGCGCGACGTGTACGACCTCGTGCTCGCGAGCCAGCACGCGGCCGTGGCGGCCACGAAGGCGGGAGCGCGCTTCAACGACCCGCACGACGCCACCGTGGCCGTGCTGTCGCAGGGCCTGCTGGACCTGGGCCTGCTCGACAAGAGCAAATACGGCTCCGCGCAGGACGTGATCGAGCAGCGCGCGTATTTCCCGTTCTACATGCATCGCACGGGCCACTGGCTGGGCATGGACGTGCACGACTGCGGCAGCTACGTGGAACCGTCGGAGGTGGGCGACAGCAGCGAGCGCAAGGATCCGCTGTCTGGCGAGACCATCACCAACCGCCCCAGCCGCATCCTGCGCCCGGGCATGGTGCTGACCATCGAGCCAGGCCTCTACATCCGGCCGGCGCCCGGCGTGCCCGAGGCGTTCCACCACATCGGCATTCGCATCGAGGACGACGCGATCGTGACCGAGGACGGCTGCGAGCTGATCACGCGCGACGTGCCGGTGGAGGCGGGCGAGATCGAGGCGCTGATGCGCGGCTGAAGGCCATGGGGCGCCCGGGCCCCGCATGCACGCCAGGCGCGAGGGAGGGCAGGCTCAAGGTTTCTTCGCGTCCGCCGCGTCCACCACGCCGTCGCCATTGGTGTCCGCGTTCCTGAAGGTGCGGTCGGCGATGGCCTGCTCTTCGTCCACGGTCAGACGGCCGTCCTTGTTCCTGTCCAGGATGCCGAAGCGCACGTGCGCCTGCTTGATGGCGTTGGCGTAGGCGTCGTCGGGCTGGCGCTTGCCATCGGCGTACTGCCGCTGGAGACGGCCCTGGAACTCGGCCACGTACTCTGCTTCGCTCAGCCAGCCGTCGCCATTGGTATCGGCCGCCGCATAGCGCTGCTTGCGCACCGCGTCGTATTCGGCGCGGGTCACCCGGGCGTCGTTGTCGGCGTCGTATCCGCCGATGAAGGCGGCGTTGCCGTGACCGCCTGCAGGGCGTGACGGGCCCGTGCGTTCGGGCGAGGAGGCGGCGCAGGCAGCGAGCAGTGCGGCAGTTCCCGCAGCGGCGGCCAGTCGTGCCAGGCGGACAGGCAGGGGGTGGGGATGGGGCATGGAAGGTGTCCTTGCGGTCGAGGTGGGGTGGAAAGGAAGGGGCGAAGCGGCGGCGCAGGGCATCAGAAAGCGATGGACATCGACACTGCCACGGTGCGGCCGGCGCTCGTCAGCAGTTCGATGTCGCGCCGGTCGCGGGCCAGCGCGGGCTGCAGGCTGCGGGCGCTGGCGTAGTCCCAGTAGCGCTTGTCGCCCAGGTTGTAGATGCCGGCCTGCAGGCGCACGCTCGGGTTGACCTGCCAGTAGCCGCCCAGGTCGAACGTGGCGTAGCCGGGCACGCGGAAGAGTGCGGTGGTGGCGTCCGCCAGCGTCGCGCCCGGGTTGTTGGTGAAGCTGTCGCGGTTGGTGGCCTCGGCCTGCTTGCCGGCGACGAAGGTGCCGGTGAGGTTCACGCCCCAGCGGCGCATGGGCGCGTCGTAGCCCACGCCGAGGATGGCCTTGCGCGGCAGCACGGAGTCGAGGCCGACCTTGCGGTCGCCCGCATAGTTCGACCGGGAGGTGCCCCGGCTCAGTCCCAGCGCCCAGGTCGTGTACAGGCCCTGGACGGCGGGGTTCCACTGGCCGTGTTCCAGCCGGGCGCTCAGCTCGAAGCCGTATATCGTGGCCTCGTCTCGGTTGTCGGCCCGGTAGATGGTGCCGATGTGGGCCGGCACGTTGGCGAACAGGCCAGGCGCGCTGGCGCGCGTGTAGCGCGTGTAGGCGATGAAGTCGCTATAGCGGGTGTAGAACAGCGCGCTGTGGAGCGCCACGCCCGGGGTGGGTTGGCCGGTCACGCCGACTTCGAAGGCGTTGCTCGACTCTTCCTTCAGGTCGCGGTTGCCCACGAGGGCGTACTGGTTGCCCGTCGCGTAGTTGCTCGCCATGTTCCAGGAGCCAAAGATCTCGCCGGGCGACGGCGCCCGTCCCCCGCGCTTGTACTGCGCATAGCTGCGCAGGCGTGGCGCGAGGTCGTAGGTCACGGCCAGGCTGGGACTGACGATGGTGGTGGCCGGCGGGCTGCCGTAGAGCCGCTGGACATCCTGCTCGGTGAGCACGCCGCCGACGAAGTTGGACAAATCGCGCGTCCTGATTTTCACGCGGTCCACGCGCAGGGCGGGGATCACGGCCAGCCGCCTGCCGCCCGCGTCCGCGACGATCTCGTCCTGCACGAATGCGCCCCAGCGGCCCGTGGTGGTGTCGGGCTGGGGCTTCATGTAATCCTGCGGATAGGTGACGCTCCATGGGCGGTCCACGTCCTGCGTGGAGACGTTGGCGCCGAAGCTCAGCTCGTGGCGCCCGATGCGCTTGCCGGCCGTCGTGGATAAGCCCCAGGTGCGCGTCCGGTTCTCGGACAGGTTGCGCCCGGTGGCCCCGGTGGCCAGCGTGGTGGTGTCGGTCACATCCCGGGTGGCCGTGTCCTGGTGGAACAGGCGCGTCTCCGCCTGGTCGATCCAGGCGTCTCGCGGCGCCCACTGGTGCGTGAGCTGCAGCGTGTTGCGTTCAGTGTCGCTGGCTTGGCGGGATGCCTCGGTGAGCGCCGTTCCGGCGCTGTTCCAGCCGTGGAAGAAGGTGTCGTTCTTGCGGCGGTACAGGTCGGCGGACAGCTCCAGGCGGTTGCTGCCGTCCACGCGCAGCCCGCCCTTGAGCAGCAGCGCATCGGAGTGCCAGTCGTTGGGATAGCTGTCCACCGTGGGACTGTTGTTGCGGCTGGCGTGGCCGTCGCGACGGGAATAGGCGACGAGCCCGTCGGCATCGCCGCGGCGCAACGCACCGGTGACGCTCTCGTTCCATGACCGGTCGGTCGAGTCGTAGCCGATCCTGGCGCCCAGGTACGAGGGCTTGCCATCCCGCAGGTAGTCGCTGGCCGCCTTGGTGCGGAAGCTCACCGCGCCGCCGATGCCGCCGGCCGTGCGCCGTGCCGGCGTGGTGCCCGACAGGATCTGGGCGGACGAGAACATCTCGGGGTCGATGAAGTCGCGCCCGGCGCCGAAGGTGTTGACGCCCGCGCGGCTCACATAGGGGCGGGTGGTGGCGTCGGGCATCTCGACGCCGTCCACATCCAGGCCGACGCGGTTGCCCTCGATGCCGCGGATGTTGTAGCCCGTGGTGCCGGAACGGTCGAAGCTGCTGCGGTTGCGGCTGGTGCCGGCCACCGTGCCGGGCGCGGCGACCAGGGGCTGGTTGCGCACGACGTCCTTCATGCCGTTCGCACGCTCCAGCGCATCGCTGCCGATCGTGGTGACGGTGCCGGACTGGTGTTCGGCCTCTCCCACGACATCCACCTGCGGCAACTGCGCGACCTGTGCCTCGGCGGCTTGCCCGGCAGCGGGTGCCTGGGCCCACGAGGAGGTGCCCAGCACGGCGAGGCAGGCGGCCCACGCGGCGGGCCGCAGGGGCTGCGGGCGGGAGGACGGGGCGGTGGCCGCCGGTGCGGCGGGCGGAGGATGCAGACGGTGAACCATGGGCGTGTCGAAAGGGTTGTCTGCTGGATACCCCTGCACTGCGACGGCGCGTCGCCCCGGGCGGCAGCGCCATGCCGGGTGGTTCTCTGGCTCACCCGTCGATTTTGATGAGAATGAGAATAATTATCAACAATACGTCGACAAAAGATCGGGACATCCGTGGCAGGCGGCCGCTGGCTGGGGCGGGCCGCAATGGATCAGGCCCCGGCACGGGGTCTCCACCAACGCGCTGTAACCGGTTTTCATGCAAAATTGAAACCCGATTACATTCCATTCGCCAATCCCTACAGGAGACCACCCCCATGCGCATCCGCCGAGCCACCAAGATCGTCGCCACCCTGGGGCCCGCGTCGAGCGATCCGGTCCTGCTGGAGCGGATGATCGCCATGGGCGTGAACGTGGTGCGGCTCAACTTCAGCCACGGCACGGCGCAGGACCATATCGACCGGGCAGAGAAGGTGCGGGCCGCGGCCCAGCGCGCCGGCCGCGAAGTCGCGATCATGGCGGACCTGCAGGGTCCCAAGATCCGCGTGGGCAAGTTCGCCGAGGGCAAGGTGTGGCTGGAGCCCGGCGCGGCCTTCGTGCTCGATGCATCGCGCACCGAGCCCGGCGACGTGGCCGGCGTGGGCCTGGACTACAAGGAACTGCCGCGCGACGTGAAGCCTGGCGACATCCTGTTGCTCAACGACGGGCTCATCGTGCTGAACGTGAACGCGGTGCGCGGCGAGCAGGTCCACACCACCGTGCGTGTGGGCGGGGAGCTGTCGAACAACAAGGGCATCAACAAGCAGGGCGGGGGCCTCACGGCGCCGGCGCTCACGGCCAAGGACATGGAGGACATCAAGACCGCCATGAGCTTCCAGGCCGACTACGTGGCCGTCAGCTTCCCCAAGAATGCGACCGACATGGAAATGGCGCGCCAGCTCTGCAACGTGGCCGCCGCCGAATTCCGCCACAAGCCGGGCCTGATCGCGAAAATCGAGCGCGCCGAGGCCGTGCCGCGCCTGGAAGAGATCCTGCGCGTGTCCGACGGCATCATGGTCGCGCGCGGCGACCTGGCCGTGGAAGTGGGCAATGCCGCCGTGCCCGCGCTGCAGAAGAAGATGATCCGCATGGCGCGCGACATGGACAAGGTCGTCATCACCGCCACGCAGATGATGGAGAGCATGATCACCAACCCGGTGCCCACGCGTGCCGAGGTGAGCGACGTGGCCAACGCGGTGCTCGACGGTACCGATGCCGTGATGCTCAGCGCCGAGACGGCCGCCGGCCGTTATCCGCTGGAGACGGTGGAGGAGATGGCCAAGATCTGCGCTGCCGCCGAAGCCGCCGAGGACCCGGAGCGCGACTCGGATTTCACGGGCCAGACGCTGGGCCGCATCGACCAGTCCATCGCCATGGGCGCGCTCTTCACCGCCCACCACCTGGGCGCCAAGGCCCTCGTGGCGCTGACGGACAGCGGCTCCACGGCGCTCTGGATGAGCCGCCACCGCATCCACATCCCGATCTACGCGCTCACGCCCAAGGTGGCCACCCAGCGCAAGATGGCCATGTACCGCAACGTGCGGCCCCTGCTCATGGACACCAGCGTGGACCGCGACACGGCGCTGGAGCAGGCCGAGAGCCACCTCAAGAGCCGCAACATCGTGCAGCAGGGCGACCTCTACGTGATCACCTGCGGAGAGCCGATGGGCGCACCCGGCGGAACCAATATGCTGAAGATCTGCCGCGCCGGCTGATCCAGGTCCACAGCACCTGGCGGGCCAGCCACGCGCTGGCCAGGCCCGCCAGGGCGCCCGCGACCACGTCCGAGGGCATGTGCACGCCCAGGCAGATGCGGCTCCAGGCCACCGCGGCGGCCACGCCGTAGGCCAGCCACCGCCAGGCAGCGGGTGTTCCGCGCCCCAGGCCCGTCATCAGCCCGCGCGCCAGGGCGAAGGCTGCCGCCGCATGCATGCTGGGAAAGCCCGGGCGCGCGCCCTGCTCGATCCACTGCATGCCCAGACCCAGTTCGGCAGGGCGGGGAATCGGTACCAGGGCCCGGAAGCCGCGCACCGTGCACCAGGCGATCAGCATCGAGAGCAATGCCAGCACGACAGCCCGCCGCGTGGAAGGCAGCCCCCGCGCAAGTTCGAGCAGCAGCATCAGTCCCGCGAACACTGGCAGGTCCTGCGACAGCCAGCGGGCGGTGGCAATGACGGCCTCGGGCGTCGCGGCGTTCGCATTCAGCGCGAAGAACAGGGGGACGTCAAAGATGGGCATGGGGCGCATCGCTTTCCGTGGGCAGGAGGCTGTCGGGCTGCGGATGGATGCGGCGCAGCGCCGCCATGGCCAGATCGCAGGCCCATCCCGTGGTCCAGCAGAGCCAGCCGGTCCACAGCGTGTGGCTCATGAAGTGCGCGCCTCGCGCCTGCTGCGCGAAACCCAGCACGAAGCCTGCGGCGAGCGATGCGGCCAGCCACCACCGCGCGGCGCGCGGAAGATGGCGGCGCAGCACGAAATAACCGCCCAGGAAGGCAAAGCCGGCCGCGGCATGGCCCGCGGGAAAGCAATGGCCGCTGCCGCCGTCGAAGAGTCCGTGCGACCAGTGCGAGACATACCGCGCCACGCCGCCGAATTCGGCCAGGTCCCAGGGGCAGCTGGTGGCGCTGGCCCGCTTGAAGACGGCGATCACGGCCAGGGCGAGCAGCGCGCTGGCCGCCATCTGCAGCCGGCCGGCGGTTGGCACCCGGCGGAGCCAGCCCACGGGCCACCACACCGTCGCGGCCAGCAGCACCATGATCACCCAGCCCGCGCGCCGCGCGCCCTCGTGCATGACCGAGACGAAGACCCAGTCGTCGCGCAGGGGAAATCCTCCGGCATTGCCGAAGACGTGCGCCAGCACCATGTCGAAGGACGTGGTGTCCCATGCGGCCAGCAGGCACAGGGTGGCGAATGTCCAGAAGAGGGGCGTGGCAGCGAGCCGGCCCGGGGCGAAGCCGGTCTGCGGGGCCATGGCCGGCAGGGAGTCGGCAGAAGTCGTTGGATGCATGGGCCGCGACGTTAGGAGGCGCCCATTAACGCCGTCTTAATAACCCCGCGTTTCGGTCGGCCGCGGCATGCCGGGCGCGCCACAATGGCGGCATGAGAATCCTCGTAGTCGAAGACGATGCCGGCATCGCTGCCGGCCTGCGGAACAATCTGCAGCAGCGGGGCTATGCCGTGGACATCTGCGGCAGCGTGGCAGCGGCCTGGAGCGCGTTGCGGTCAGAGCGGTTCGACGCCGTGCTGCTGGACCTGGGACTGCCTGACGGCGACGGCGTGGAACTGCTCACCCGCCTGCGGGGCGCTCCCGAAGCGCCGGCGGGCGTTCAGCCGCTGCGGTTGCCCGACCCGGCCACCCCGGTGCTGATCCTCACGGCGCGCGACCAGGTCCACCAGCGCATTGCGGGCCTGGACCAGGGCGCGGACGACTACCTGGCCAAGCCCTTCGACGTGGATGAGCTGGAAGCCCGCCTGCGGGCTCTGCTGCGCCGCGCTGCCGGCCGGGCCTCCCCGGTGATCCGCGTGCACGACATCGAACTGGATCCGGCGGCACGCACCGTGCGGCGCGCCGGCCAGCCGGTGGAGATGTCGCCCCGCGAGTTCTCCGTGCTGCTCGTGCTGCTCGACGCCCGCGGACGCGTGCTGTCGCGCCAGCAGATCGAAGAGCGCCTCTACAACTGGCAGAGCGGGGTGGAAAGCAATGCCATCGAGGTCCACATCCACCACCTGCGCAAGAAGCTCGGCAGCGAGCGCATCCAGACCATGCGCGGCGTCGGCTATTTCGTACCCTGGGAGTGACGACATCCATGGCTGCCGCGACACTGGCTTTCGCCCATATTCCCTCGCTCACCCGGCGCCTGCTGCTCTGGACGCTGGGCGTGCTCCTGGTGGTGTGGGCCACCTTCGTCGGCATGGCCTATCTCACGGGCATCGAGGAAGCCGACGAACTGACCGACGGCCACCTGGCCAGCGTGGCGGCCCTGCTGCTCAACCTGCGGCCCGGCGAGACGGTCACCCCCGAAGAGGCCACGCGGCGCGCGCCCACGCCGTGGCTGCGGGCGCATGACTACCAGCAGTCGCTCAACGTCGTGCAGTGGGACGCTTCCGGCAATCTGCTCTCGCACAGCGGCGATGCCCCGCTGCCGCCTTTCGACGTCCCCGAGGGGTTCGCCACCCTGCACCTGGGCAGGCAATCCACTCCGTGGCGCAGCTTTTCCCAGTGGGACGGCACGCGCTCGCGCAAGGTGGCCGTACTGCTCGACCTGGAGGAGCGCGACGACCTTGCCGAAG